>NZ_PSMQ01000001.1:45544-84824 GCF_040290245.1 Thermus sp. | reverse complement strand
CTGGAGGTCCTGGCAGAAAACATCGAGGACAACCCCTTCAACTACACCCGCTTCTTCGTCCTCTCTCGAGAGGAGGCGCACAGGGGGCCGGGGCCATACAAGACGAGCATCGTCTTCGCGGTGCGCCACCGGCCCGGAGGCCTCTTAGAGGCCTTGAGCCTCTTCGCCGAGGCGGGGGTCAACCTAACCAAGCTCGAGTCCCGGCCCAGGCGGGACCGGGCCTTCAGCTACCTCTTCTATCTAGACCTCGAGGGCCACCTAGAGGACCCCGGACCCGCCCAGGCCCTTTTGAAGCTTCTCTCCCGCGCGGCCTTCGTCAAGGTTTTAGGCTCCTATCCCGCGGCACAAAACGGCCTCTAGACCCTGACCGGGGCCTTAGCCCTTTCGGACATCCACCACCCTTTCCCCGGCGGCCCTTAGCCGGTCGGCTACCCCTTCCACCCCTTCCCCCACCACCCGGAGGACGATCCGGCGGTAGCCCTCCTGCTTTCCAGCCGTGACCACGGAAACGATGTTGGAAGGAACGACTGCCTGAGCCATCTGGGCCAGGGCCCCCGGGACGTCCGGAATATCCACCGTCACCCGCATCCCCCCTTCCTTTAAGCCCATGACTTCAGTGAAGGCTTTCATCACGTCCGTTACCGTGATGATCCCCACCAGCCTCTCCTTTTGCATCACCGGCAGGGCCCCAATCTTCCTCTCCTCCATAAGAAGGGCCGCCTCCTCCAGGGGGGCTTCTTCCTGAATGGTGAGGACGTTTTGCACCATCACCTCCTTTACCGTAAGCTTGGAGAGGAGGTAGTTCATCTCCCAAACGGACAGGGTGGTGGCCTTGGAGGGCATGGCGTCCTTCAAATCCTTCTCGGTCACCAGGCCTACCAGCCTCCCATTCTTCATAACGGGAAGCCGTCTAAACCCCTTCTCCTTTAAAAGCCGGATGGCCTCCAACACAGGGGTGTCTGGGGCGACGGTGACCGGGTCTTTGGTCATATAATCCTTGACCAACATCGCAACCCTCCTCTCCCTAAGAATACGGGAGGCCAGGGGGACAGGTGTCCCCAAACCGCCAAGCCCCCCCTGGGGGGGCTTGGCAGGCTTGAGACTCACCTTAAGTTGGCTCCCAAAACGACCCGGCTCATCCGGGCACCGCCAAATCCATAAAAGGACTCCCCGTCCAGAAAGACCCCGGTCCGAGGGTCCAGAAGGACCTCAAAGCCCAGGCTTAGCTGAAGCCCAACCTCGGTTGCATTGCCCAGCATCGCCCCCAGACCTCCGCCAAAGTAGGGCCTGATCCCCCTCAGGTCCCGGTCCAGACGGCCCAGATCGGGCTTAAACAGAAGGTCGCCCCCCAGGTACAGGCTGGGCCCGCCCGGGAAAAGATCCCCATAACCCCTAAAGGCCAGATCCCGTTCCAAATCCGCCTCGAGGCCTAGGCCAAGCCCCGGGGGGTTGGGCAAGGACAACCGAAAGGAAACCGCCCGCTGGGCCACGGCGGGCACCAGAAGAAGGAGAGCCAGGATCCAGGCTTTGCGCATATCCTCACCTCCCCCCTTACCTTATCCGGCCTCCCCCTCAAAACCAAGCCCCTCTTTCTCTCATTTGGCCTTCACCCCCTGCGGGTAGGCTTGGGGCATGAAGCGGTTTGCCCTTGTTCTCGCGGCCTTGGGTCTTCTGGCCACCCCCCTCGTGGCCCAGAACAAAACCACCCCCAGCCGGGTGGGCTTTGTGGACGCGGACGCCCTGATCCAGGCCCACCCCGAGTTTAAGAAGGTCCAAGACCTCCAGGCGCAAGCCCGGAAGGAACTTCAGCCCCTGGAGGAGAGGCTGAAACCCCTGGACCAGAAGGTCAAGTCGGGCGCGGCCAGCGCAAAGGAGCAGCAGGACTACCAGACCCTCCTCCAAACCTACCAGGCCACGCTTAAAAAGTGGCAGGAACGGCAGTCTCAGCTTTTGAACCCCATCACCGAGGAGATCGACAAGGCCATCGCCAAAGTGGCCAAGGCCCAGGGGTTTAGCGTGGTGATGAGCAAACAGGTGGCGGCCCAGTCTGGCCTGGTGGTCTACGCGGATGAGGACACCGACCTGACCCAGGCGGTCCTAAAGGAAATCAAAAAGTGAAAGACGCCTCCCCCTGCCCCGCCCTCGGGCGGGGCGTTTTTTTTGCGCATTCAACACCCCCTCCGGAAAGCTATAATCCTTAAGGATGGCGAAGGGCAAGGCCAAGAAAGGAACTCCAAACCGCGACCTCGAGGCCTTAGGCCTTTTCCTCCTGAGCCTCGGGGCCTTCCTCCTCACCGGGGCCTTCCCGGGCCCTACCGGGGCGGTGGGGGCCTGGGTGCACGACCTCCTCTACCGCCCCTTAGGGGTTTTGGGCTACACCCCAAGCCTCTTCCTTTTCGCCTCCGGAGGGGCCTTCCTCCTGGCCAAGCCCCCGGGAAAGCTCCTGCGCCCCCTGGCCTTTGGCCTTTTCCTCCTTTTAAGCCTCCTCCCCTTCCTGGGGGAGGCCCTGGGGGAGGTGGGCCGGGCGGCGCAGGCCTTCTTAAGGGAGAGGCTGGGCGTGATCGCCTATCTTCTTTCCGCCCTTTTGGCCATTGCCCTTTTGGACCTCTGGGCCCGCCGCCCACCCCTAAAAAGCCTCCTCGAGGCCCTGAAGCTGGGGGTGGAAGGGGTCCGGCGGAGCCGGCTTTGGCTTAAGACCCTCCTCCTTAGGGCCCAGCTGGCCCGCCTGGCCCACCTCTACCCCGACCACCCCACCCTGGCCACCCTGGGGAAGCGCCTTTTCCCCGAGGAGCTTCCCCAGGTGGAGGAGGCCCTCAAGGCCTTCATCCGGGAGCGGGTCTCGGACCTCGAGGAGGCCATCCGGGCCGAGGCCCGGCCCCTGGAACCCGAGCTAAAAGCGCTGGCCCAGGGCCTGGAAAAACCCCTCCTAGGCCGCGGGCCCTTCCGGGACGCCCTGGAGGAGCGGCGGGCCGCCTTACTCCTCGAGGCCCAGGCCCTCTGGGCCAGGCTCGGCCGGCTCTCCCATCCCCCCCGCTTTTCCCCCACGCTTTTAGGCCTCCAAAAGGGGCTCAAGGAGCGGGAAAAGAGGCGGGCGCTTTGGGCGGAACTTTCGGGGCTTGTGGAGGACCTAAAGGCGCGGGCCCAGGCTTTCGCCCAATGGCTCCCCTTCCTGGAAGGGGGAGAAAAGGAGCAGGCGGAAGCGCTTAAGGCCCTTCTCACGGGCAAATCCCCAGAATCGGTCCACCTAATCCCCTCGGAAGCCCCGGAGCCCTCCTTCGACCTAGACCTAGTCCTCCCCGAAGAACCCCCCCCAGAGGCAAAACCACAGGCGCTCCCCACCCGCTTCGCTGAAAGCAGTCCAGTGCCCAACCGGGAAGGGGACACCGCCCTCGCCCTTCCCACCCCAGACCTCCTGGACCCACCCGCTCCGCAGGGCCGAGGAAGCGAAGAGGAGGCCCGCCGCCTGGTGCAGGTCATCGACGAGACCCTCAAGGAGTTCGGAGTGGAGGCCAAGGTGGTGGGCTTCGCCCGCGGCCCCTCCGTGACCCGGTACGAGATCCTCCCCGCCCCGGGGGAGAAGATCAGCCGCATCGCCAATCTCCAGACCGACCTGGCCCGGGCCTTGGCCGCGGGGAGCGTCCGGGTGGAGGCCCCCATCCCCGGGAAGAACGTGATTGGCCTCGAGGTCCCCAACCCCAAGCGGGAACTCGTCCGCTTCTCCGAGGCCCTTCTTTCCCAGAGCTATCAAACCGCCCAGGCCCTTCTGCCCCTCGTCTTGGGCAAGAGCATCGAAGGGGAGATCTGGGTCCGCGACCTGGCCAAGATGCCCCACCTCCTCATCGCCGGTTCCACGGGAAGCGGCAAAAGCGTGGCCATCAACACCCTTATCATGAGCCTTCTTTATAAACACCTCCCCACACGGCTTCGCTTTTTAATGGTGGATCCGAAGATGGTGGAGCTCACCCCCTACGAGGGGATTCCCCATCTCATCCGGCCCGTGGTGACCGATCCCAGCGAGGCGGCCGGGGTGCTTCTCGGGGCGGTGGGGCATATGGAGAAGCGCTACCGGATGATGAGCCAGGTGGGGGCGCGGAACCTCGAGCAGTACAACCAAAAGGTCCAGGCGGAAGGCGGGGAGGCCTTGCCCTATCTGGTCATCGTGGTGGACGAGCTTGCGGACCTGATGATCACCGCCCCCAAGGAGGTGGAACAGGCCATATTGCGCCTGGCCCAGATGGCCCGGGCCACGGGGATGCACCTCATCCTCGCCACCCAAAGGCCCAGCGTGGACATCCTCACCAGCCTGATCAAGGTCAACATCCCCGCCCGCATGGCCTTCGCTGTCTCCAGCCAGTTTGACTCCCGGACCATTTTGGACACCGTAGGGGCGGAGCGGCTCATCGGCCAGGGGGATCTTCTCTTCCACCAACCGGGCCTGGCCAAACCCGTCCGCCTTCAGGCCCCTTACCTCTCGGAGGAGGAGGTTCACCGGGTGGCGGGCTTTTTGCGGGGGCAGAGCTTTGAGGACCGCTTCGCCGAGGCCTACGCCCAAGACTTTGAACCCCCGAGGGTGGAAAGCACCGGCCCCGGGGAGGTGGACTTCTCCGACCCCCTTTTGAGGAAAGCGGCGGAGATCGTGGTGGAAGAGGGGTACGGCTCGGTGAGCCGGCTTCAAAGGCGGCTTTCCATCGGCCACGCCCGGGCCGGCAAGCTCATGGACGCCCTCGAGGCCATGGGCATCGTGGGCCCCCACCAGGGCTCCAAACCCCGGGAGGTCCTCATCACCAAGGAAGAGCTCAAGGACTTCTTCGGCTGAGGTGTTGCAGCGCAAAGCCACCTGGCGTAGCATGGAGCATTGTGACGGAGATGGGCGTTCCTGGAGGCCGGTATGTGGCCGAGATCTACGGCTGCGACCTGGACGTTTTGGAGAACCCAAAGATGGTGGAGGCGGCCCTGGTGGATGCGGTGATGCGGCTTGGGGCCCCAAGGGACTCGGTCCAGACCATCTCCTATAAATTCCACCCTCAGGGGCTCTCCGCCGCGGTGATGAGCCCGGTGGCCGCGGCGATGATCCACACCTGGCCGGAGGACAATGCCTCTGCCACCTTGGACCTTTACTTCTACCGGGAAGGGGTGGACCCGGAGGAAGTTCTCAAGGGCCTTTCCAGGGCTTTTGGAGCGAAGGAGGAATCGGCCTTCCGGTACTGGCGGAAAACAGAGCGCGCCATCAAAAGGCGGCCATTCGGTAGACAAGGAGGGTAAGGATGGACTACGGCATGTACTTTTTTGAGCACATCACCCCTTACGAGACCATGGTCCGACGGATGGAACGTGTCATCGCCTCTGGCCGGACCCGGTATCAGGACTATTTCCTTTTTGAAACCAGGGGTTTTGGGAAGGTCCTGGTTTTGGACAAGGATGTCCAGAGCACAGAGAAGGACGAGTACATCTACCACGAGACCCTGGTCCACCCGGCCATGCTCGCCCATGCGGAGCCCAGAACCGTCCTCATCATCGGGGGCGGGGAAGGGGCCACCTTGAGGGAGGTGCTCAAGCACCCCACGGTGGAAAAGGCCGTGATGGTGGACATCGATGGGGAGCTTGTGGAGGTGGCCAAGGCGCATATGCCGGAATGGCACCAAGGGGCGTTTGAGGACCCGAGGAGCGTCCTCGTCATCGAGGATGCCCGGGCCTACCTCGAGCGCACAGAGGAGCGGTACGACGTCATCTTGATCGACCTCACCGATCCCGTGGGGGAAGACAACCCCGCCCGCCTTCTGTACACGGTGGAGTTCTACGACCTGGTCCGGCGGCACCTGAACCCCGGAGGGGTCATGGGGATGCAGGCGGGGATGATCATGCTCACCCACCACCGGGTCCACCCCGTGGTCCACCGCACGGTACGGGAGGTCTTCCGGTACGTGCGGAGCTACAAGAACCACATCCCGGGCTTTTACCTGAATTTCGGTTTTCTCCTGGCCTCTGAGGCCTTTGACCCTGCAGCCTTCTCGGAGGGAACGATCGAAGCCCGGATCCTCGAGCGTAACCTCCCGCTTAAACACCTCACCGCCCCCTACCTCGAGGCCCTCTTCGTCCTTCCCAAGGACCTGGAAGAGGCCATCCGCTCGGAAACCCTGGTCTCCACGGACCAAAACCCCTTCTACCTCACCCCGGACGGGGAGGCCCGGCAGGCCCCTTATCCGAAGTGACCTCCTCCCCCCTCATCCATTCCCTTGCCCCCTGCACTCAAGTGCGGGGCATCATCACCCTCCAGCCCCCCGTTTCGGTAGAATAACCTCATGCAGCGCGTCCTTGCTCTAACCCTTTTGGTCGCCGCGCTTGGGGCTGCCGCCTTCCTCTTCCTAAGGCCCAAGGGCAACCCCAGCCTGGACCCCGCCCAAGGAGCCCGTCTGGTCTTCGGCAAGCAGGAGGCCCCCGTGACGGTGGTCGATTTTTCCAACTACCTTTGCCCCCATTGCCGGGACCATTCGGAAAACGTCCTTCCCCGCCTCTTTGCGGAATACGTAGAAACGGGAAAGGTGCGCTACGTCTTCCGCGACTTCCCCTTCCCGGGCCAGGAGAACGTCGTTCGGGCCTCCGAGGCCGCGGCCTGCGCGGCCGAGGGCGGCCGGTATCTGGACTACCACCAGGCCCTCTTCCGGGACCCTTCCTGGGGAGGGCTTCCCAAAGAAGCCCTGGACCGGTACCTGGTCTCCTTGGCAGGCCAGCTGGGCTTGAACACCCGGGCGTTTGAAGCCTGTCTGGCTTCAGGGAAACACCGGGCGGAGGTCCTGGCCGACCAGGAACTGGCGAACAAGCTGGGCCTCACCGGAACCCCGAGCTTCTTCATCAACGGGGAGCCGCACACGGGCTACATGGACTACACCCGTTGGAAGGAACTTCTGGACAAGCTGCTTCGCGAAGCGAACACCGAGAAGCTTTCCAAATGACCCCTTTCCTTCTGAAGAGGGTTTCTTAAAGCATCTTCAAGGTCCAGACCAGGGTCCTTCCCCCCGCGGGTCGAAAGGAGGATTGCTGCGAGGCGTTCTCTTTCGATCGCCCCTTTCCTGTAACCCCCTATGAGGTCTATTCCCTATACCCTCACCTCGGCACGCTTTGACTCAGAACCCAAACCGCCTTTAAACTCCTCCTAATGGAGGCGGTCTGGGTTCTTTCTGCTTTTTTTCTAGGCTTACTGGCCCAGAGGCTAGGATTACCCCCCCTGGTGGGCTACCTGGGGGCGGGGTTTGGCCTGGCCCTTTTGGGAAACAAACCCAGCCCCCTCCTCCACCAGATCGCAGAAACAGGCGTCCTCCTCCTTCTTTACACCGTAGGGCTTAAGCTCCGGGTCCGCTCCCTTCTAGACCCCTTGGTGTACGGCGTGGGGGTGCTCCACCTTCTCCTGTTGGCCGGCCTGGCCCTTTTCCTCCTCCAGGTCTCTTTCCCTTTGGCCCTGGCCCTGGGGTTTTCCAGCACCGTCTTAGTGGTTAAAACCCTGGAGGACAAGAAGGAGCTTCTCACCTTTCACGGCCGGTTGGCGGTGGGGATCCTCATCCTGCAGGATCTGGTGGCGGTGGGCCTCCTCTCCCTTACGGACAAGGCCCCAAGCCCTTGGGCGCTCCTTCTCTTCCTCCTTCCCCTTTTAAAGCCCCTGGCACGGTACCTGCTCAAAAGAAGCGGCCACGGGGAACTCCTCCTCCTCTTCGGCCTGGCCATGGCCCTCCTAGGGGCGGAGGCCTTCCGGGTGGTGGGGCTTTCCCCGGAGCTCGGGGCCTTGGCCATGGGGGTCCTTTTGGCAGAGGAGGAGCGGGGGAGCGAGCTGGGAAAGATGCTTTGGGGGATCAAGGAAGCCTTTTTGGCGGCGTTTTTTCTCGAGGTGGGCCTCAAACAGGGCCTGGAGGGAATCTCCCTCCCCTTCGTCGGGATGGGGCTTCTCCTCCTCATCCCCAAGGGGGCGGTCCTTTTTGCCCTTTTCCTCCTCTTCGGCCTCCGGGCCCGGACGGCCTTCGTGGGAAGCCTTTATCTAAGCAACCACTCGGAGTTCGCCCTGATCGTAGCGGCAGGGCTTGCCTCCAGGGGGCTCATTCCC
The DNA here is from genome assembly GCF_040290245.1 of Thermus sp. Lineage (GTDB taxonomy): Bacteria > Deinococcota > Deinococci > Deinococcales > Thermaceae > Thermus_A. The sequence goes on along the minus strand of NZ_PSMQ01000001.1, from coordinate 76,735 downwards.
GAGGCCCTGCTTTCCAGCCTGGCCCTCCTCGTACCTCTTTCCATGGCCTTTTCCGCTCCCTTGGCCCGCTTGGCCCACGGGCTTTACGCCCGCCTCGAGCCCTGGCTAATCAGGTTTGAACGGAAGGACCGCCACCCCGACGAGGAACCCAAGAGCCTGGGGTCTGCGGACTGGCTGATCGTGGGGATGGGCCGGACCGGGGGGGCGGCCTACAAGTTCCTCGAGAACATGGGGGCGAGGCCCGTGGGCCTGGATGCAGACCCCGCCAAGCTGGAACGCCACCGGGCCAAGGGAAGGCGGGTCCTCTACGGGGACGCGGAGGACCCGGAGCTTTGGGAACGGTTGCGAACGAACAACCTGAAGGGGGTCATCCTGGCCCTGCCCGACCTCGAGGCCAAGCTCAGGGCCATCCAAGGCTTGCGGCAAAACGGGTATCCCGGTCTGATTGCCGCCACCAGCTTCCACCTGGAGGAGGACCCCATCTTGGAAGCGGCAGGGGCTGACCTCCTCTTCCACCCCTTTGCGGAGGCCGGAGAGCGGCTCGCGGAAAGGGCGTGGGAGGCTATAATGAAAAGGTATGGCCGGTCACAGCAAGTGGGCCCAGATTAAGCGAAAAAAAGCCGCGAACGACCTCAAACGGGGCAAGATCATCAGCAAACACCTAAGGGCCATCCAGGCCGCCGCCCGGGCCGGAGGAAGCCCCTACCCCGAGGCCAACATCCAGCTCAGGAATGCCATTGAGGCCGCCCGTGCGGACGACGTGCCCATGGAAAACATCGAGCGCCTCCTCCAGAAGCTCCAAGGCGGCGGGGATAACGCCGAGCAGTATGAGGAGGTGGTCTACGAGGGGTATGCCCCGGGTGGGGTGGCGGTCTTGGTCTACGCCCTTACGGACAACCGCAACCGGACGGCGGGGGAGGTGCGGCATGTCTTCTCCAAACACGGAGGCTCTTTGGGGACCTCGGGCAGCGTGGCCTGGCAGTTTGAGCGCAAGGGCATTTTGGTGGTGCCCAACACCCTGGAGGCCCAGGAGCTGGCCATCGAGCTCGGGGCCTTGGACCTCGAGGAGGAGGGGGAGACCCTCACCGTCTACACGGAGCCCAGCGAGGCCTACCGCATCGGGGAGGTCTTCAAGGAGAAGGGCATTCTGCCCTTAAATGTGGAGGTGGCCCAGCACCCCCAGAACGTGGTGAGCCTTCCCCCCGAGGAGGCGGCCAAGGTCATGCGCCTGGTGGAGGCCCTGGAGGATCTGGACGACGTGCAACACGTCTACACCAACCTGGACCCCGCCTCTTTGGTGGTGGAGGCCTGAGCGCCGGGGTCACTTCTTTTTCTTCTTTTCCTCCCGCATCAGCCGCCGCCTTTCCGCCCGGGAAAGCCCCTGGGGGGAAGGGGAGGCGGGCCTTTTGGCCAGGCCGAAGGGGGTTTCGGCCTCAGGAACGGGCGGATAGGGGGTCTGCTCCTGGGTGGGGATGGGGGATGGGCTGCGCACAGGTTCCACCTCCACCTTCAGGCGGAAGAGGAACTTGGCCGCCTCCATCCGGATAAAGCCCACCATCTCGTTGAAAAGCCGGGTGGCCTCAAACTTGTACTCCTGGAAGGGGTCCTTCTGGCCGTAGCCCCGGAGGAAGATGCCCTGCCTTAGGACATCCAGGTTGTGGAGATGCTCCTTCCAGGCGTTGTCCACCACCTGGAGGATCACGAACCGCTCCACCGCCCGCATCAAGGGCGCCCCCAGCTCGGCCTCCCTGGCCTCATAGGCCTTGAAGGCCGCCTCCACCAGGGCCTCCACCCCCTCTTCGGGTTTTTTCTTCCTCAGCTCCTCAAAGGGAAAGTCGGAAAGCTGGGGGGCCACGTCCAGAAGCTGGGCCTGCAGGGCCTCGAGGTCCCAGTCCTCGGGGTGGACCTGGGGGTTTAGGTGGTTCTCCACGATGGAGGCCACCGCCTCCTCCACCATCCCCAAGGCCGCTTCCTTGACCTCCTCGTCCTTGCCCAGGAGGATGAGGCGGCGCTGCGTGTAGATGACCTCCCGCTGGCGGGCCATGACGTCGTCAAACTGGAGAAGCTGCTTGCGGATGGCGAAGTTCCGGTCTTCCACCCGCTTTTGCGCCCGCTCTATGGACCGGGAGACCATGGGGTGCTCGATGGGCTCGGAGTCGTCAAACCCCATCCGGTCCAGCATGGCGATGACCCGGTCGGAGGCGAAAAGCCGCATCAGGTCATCGTCAAAGGAGACGTAGAACCGGCTTCCCCCCGGGTCTCCCTGCCGGCCCGAGCGGCCGCGGAGCTGGTTGTCGATGCGGCGCGACTCGTGCCGCTCGGTGCCCAGGATGAAAAGCCCGCCCAGTCCCCGTACCCGCTCCTCGTCCGCCTTGCACTCCTCGCGGACCTGGATGATCCTCTGGATGAGCTCCTCCCGGACGCCAAGCTCGCCCGCCAACCTACGGGCCTCCTCCTCTTGGCCTTGGAGGAGCTTTTTGATGAAGAGCTCCACCTTCCACTCGTACCGGTCAAACCCCTCCTTCTCCAAAAGGGAGGCCGCCAGGTACTCGGGGTTGCCGCCCAGCTTGATGTCCGTCCCCCGGCCCGCCATGTTGGTGGCGATGGTGATCGTCTTGGAGCGGCCCGCCTGGGCCACGATCTCCGCCTCCTTGGCATGATGCTTGGCGTTCAGGACCTGGTGAGGAATCCCCTGCCGCAGGATGCCCAAGGTGTGGACCGCCCGCTTCAGGCCTTCCCAGGCCGTGCGGAGGCCCCCCTTGGCGGGAATGAGCCCCTCAAAGGGGGCGAGGTCCTCGTCCTTGAGCTGGCCCGGCCGCTCCAGAAGCTTGAAAAGCCGCTCCCACTCCTCCCCCTTCTGCTTGGCCGCGGCCTTTTGAAACAGCCTGGCCCGCATCTCGAGGCGGGGCAGGTAGAGGGCGGGCTTGGAGAGCAGGGCGGAAAGCCGCTCCGACTTCTCGATGGAGATCGTCCCCACAAGGACCGGCTGGCCCCTTTCGTACTTCTGTGCGATCTCCTCCACCACGGCGAAGAACTTCCCCTGCTCCGTGCGATAGACCACGTCGGGGAAGTCCTTGCGGATCATGGGGCGGTTGGTGGGCACGACCACCACGTCCATCCCGTAGATCTCTTGGAACTCCTTCTCCTCCGTCTTGGCGGTGCCGGTCATTCCGGCCCGCTTCTCGTAGAGGCGGAAGAAGTTCTGGTAGGTGATGGTGGCCAGGGTCTGGTTCTCCCGTTCGATCCGGACCCCTTCCTTGGCCTCGATCGCCTGGTGGAGGCCTTCGCCATAGCGGCGCCCCGGCATGAGACGGCCCGTGAACTCGTCCACGATGATGACCTGGCCATCTTGGACGATATAGTCGCGGTCCTTGTGGTAGAGGTCCTTGGCCCGGATGGCCTGGATGAGCATGTGGGCGAGCTCCATGTTCTCCGGGCTGAAAAGGCCCTGGATGCCGAGAAGCCTCTCCGCCTTGGCGATGCCCTGGAGGGTGAGGTGGACGGAACGGTTCTTCTCCTCAACCGTGTAGTCCCCCGTGGGCTCCTTGCGTACCCCGGGCTCCGCGGGCAGCCCCCTTTCCAGCTTTTTGGCGATCTCCGCCATCTTGTAGTAAAGGTCGGTGGCCTTCTCCGCAGGCCCCGAGATGATGAGGGGGGTGCGGGCCTCGTCGATGAGGATGGAGTCCACCTCGTCGATGATGGCGTAGTGGAGAGGGGTGTCGTGGCGGAGGACGAGCTGGTCGGGGCTGATGGCCATGTTGTCCCGCAGGTAGTCGAAGCCCAGCTCGGCGTTGGTCACGTACGTCACGTCGGCCAGGTAGGCCTTGCGGCGCTCGGCCGGGGTGGAGCTGTGCTGGATCACCCCCACGGAAAGGCCCAGACCCCGGTAGACGGGCCCCATCCACTCCGCGTCCCGCCGGGCCAGGTAGTCGTTCACCGTGACCACGTGGACCCCCTTACCGGTGAGGGCGTTTAGCGCCACGGCCAAGGTGGCCACCAGGGTCTTCCCCTCCCCGGTCTTCATCTCCGCGATCTTCCCCTCGTGGAGGACCGCCCCGCCGATGAGCTGGACATCGTAGTGGCGCAGGCCCAAGAAGCGCTTGGCCGACTCCCGGGTGAGGGCAAAGGCCATGGGCAGAAGCTCCTCCAAGGAGGCGCCCCGCTTGTGCTTCTCCCTAAGCTCAGCGTAGGCGGCGGCGAGGTCTTGGATCCTCTCCACCTCGGCCTCGAGGGCGTTCGCGGGAACGACCACCTGCTTGTAGTAGCGGGCGATCTCCCGCTCGTTGTTGTCAAAAAGCCGTTTGAGTAGTCCCAACATAACTCTTTCCTATTCTACGCCCGTAAGATGAGAAACCTCTTCCAAGGGCCAGTAGGCCCGGGCGTCCAGGCTTAAGGGATGGGAAGCCTCCCCCTTCAAGGCCCGTCGGTGGGCGGCCAGGGCCACCATGGCCCCGTTGTCCTGGGAAAGGCCCTTTGGGGGGAAAAAGACGGAAAGCCCCGCCCTTTTGAGCTCCGCCTGGAGGGTCTTGTTCGCCGCCACCCCCCCCGCCACCAGTAGGGTCGTGTGGCCCGTCCGTTCCTTGGCCTTGAGGAGCACCTCGAGAAGATGGCCGACGGCCGCCCTCTGGAACCCCAAAGCGATGGCCTGCCTGGAATACCCCTTTTCCAGAAGCTGGACCGCCCGGGTCTTAAGACCGGAGAAGCTGAAGTCCAACCCCTTCTGCTCCTTCAAGGGAACGGCAAAGGGTGCCTCCTCCACGCCTTCTTGAGCGGCCTCCTCGGCCAGGCGCTCGAGCTCGGGCCCCCCGGGGAATCCCAGGCCCAAAAGCCTGGCCACCTTGTCGAAGGCCTCCCCCGCCGCGTCGTCCAAGGTGGCCCCCAAAAGCCGGTACCGGCCCAGGTCCAGGACCTCGTAAAGGTGGGTGTGCCCCCCGGAGGCCACCAGGGCGAGGAAGGGGGGAGAGGGCCCCTCGGGCCAGGCGGCCACGATGTGGGCCTCGAGGTGGTGAACCCCCAGAAAGGGTCGATCCAGGCCAAAGGCCAGCCCCTTGGCAAAGGTAAAGCCCACCAGGAGGGCCCCGATGAGGCCTGGACCCCGGGTGGCGGCGATGAGGTCGAGCGCCCTTGGGGAGATCCCCGCCTCCGCCAAAGCCCTCTCCGTCAGGGGGCGGATGGCCTTTAGGTGCTCCCGGCTGGCCAGCTCCGGCACCACCCCCCCGTAGGCCTGGTGGAGGTCCACCTGGGAGCGGATGAGGTTGACCACCACCCGGCCATCCTTCACCAGGCCCACCCCGGTGTCGTCGCAGGAGGTGTCTATGCCCAGGACCCACACCCCTTTAGTCTACAGGTATGCTCTGGCTCCTTCCCCTCGTCCTCCTCTACATCTACCTCCTCTACCGGGCCCGGGCCCTGCCCAAGAGGCCATGGGGGGGGGTCTGGCTCTGGAAGAAGGGGCTCGGGAAGGGGCGTAGGCGGCCCCGGCTGGACCTGCGGCTCTTCCTTCTTCTACTGGCGGGGGCAGCTTTGGTACTGGCCCTGGAGGACCCACCCCTTTCCCCGCCCCCCATCGCGTTGGTGGTGGACGCCTCCGCCTCCATGGCGGCGGACGAGGGGGGGAGGAGCCGGCTTGACCTGGCGAAGGAGAAGGCTCGAGGGCTTTTGGAAAGAGCCCCAGAGGCGGTCCTTATCCGGGCAGGGCAGACCCCTAGGGTTCTGGGCCAGGGGGTGGGGATCAGGCTCGTCCCCGCCCTCTTGGGCCTCGAGGCGGGAAGCGAAGGCCTGAACCTCCAGGCCGCCCTAAGCCTTGCCAGAAGACGGCTACCCGGCGCGGCCTTGGTCTTGGTCTCGGACACACCCCCCCCTCCCGGCCTGGACGGGTACATCGGGGTGGGAAGCCCCCGGGAAAACCTGGGCCTCGTCCGGCTGGCCCCGGGGTTTCTCGCCCTGGGGAACAGCGCCCAAAGACCCCTCACCGCCCGGCTCGAGGCCGGGGGAAAGACCTACACCCTGGAGGTCCCTGCCCGGGGCTACAAGGGCCTGTCCTTGCCCTCCCCCATCTTCCAGGCCCGGCTCCTGGGGAAGGACGCCCTTGGGCTGGACGACCGGGCGGGGTTTTCCTGGCGCCGGCTGGGGGTGCGCGCTTCCCAACACCCTGCGCTTAGACGCCTCCTTCTTCTCCTAAACACCCTTCCCGGGGACGAGGTCCGGATGGAGGTGGGCCGTCCAGAGGGCCCCCCCGGGCGGCCCACCCTTTTCTTTGCCCCCCAAGGCCTGGGGGAGGGTCGGGTTCTGACCCTCAGGCCCCACCCGGCCCTGGAGGGCATCCCCCTCTTAGGAGAGCGGCTTCCCGTCCTTCCAGCCGCCAGGGGCTGGGAGAGGGTGGCGGAGGACGAGCAGGGGCGGGGTCTCCTTTACGCCTACGGGGAAAGCCTTTACCTCCCCCCCTTGGACTTCCTCAAGGACAAGCCCTATTTTCCCGCTTTGGTCTACGCCTTCCTCCGGCCCTACCGGGAGGTCAAAACGGGCCTTCTCCTCCCCGAGGAGACCCTTCTGCCCACGCCCACGGCAAGCTTCCTCCCCCGGACCGGGGGCGGGGGGGTGTGGTTCATCCCCATCGCCCTTCTGGCCCTTCTCCTCGAGGCCCTTCTCCGGGCCCGGGGCCAGGAAGGATAATGGGCGTATGCGCCTTCGCCCGATCCACGAGGAAGACCTTCCCCTGCTCAACGCCCTGGCCGGAGAGAGGCCTTTGAGCCTTGCCCAGGTGCGGTTTTTCGCCCGGACCCATCACTCCTTTTTAGCGGAAGGCGAGGCCCCCCTGGGCTTTGCCCTGGCCCAGGCCCTCTGGCAGGGGGAGCAGGCCACCGTGCTCATCAACCGGATCGAAGGCAAGAGCCAAGAGGTTCTGGCAGGGCTTATCCGGGCGGTGACTAAGTCGGCCTACGACGCCGGGGTTTACGAGGTGGCCCTCCATTTGGATCCGGGGCGCGAACTCCTGAAGGAGGCCCTGCTGAAGGAGGGGTTCCAGGTGGGGCCCCTGGTTTTGGCGGTGCGAGTCCTGGGAACCCGAGGCGAGGCCAGGCCTTACCGAGGGGTTTTAGAATAAACGGCATGAACCGGGTCTTGATCGGCATCCGGGGCAATCCCACCCCCGAGGGGATGGAGCGGATCCTTCAGGCTCTAAGGGGCCTCGAGGGCGTTCGGCGGGCGGAAAGCCCGGCCTTGGCCCAGGTGGAGGTGGAGTACGACCCCCACCGCCTTACGGTGATGGACCTCATCCGGCGCATCCGGGAGGAGGGGTTCCTTTCCGGCATGCTCTAGGAGGCAGGGTGCTCCCCGAGGTCTTGAGCCGCTACGGGTACACCCGCTACACGGAGTGGCTCCAAGACCTGCAGGACCGGGGGGAGATCGCTTTTGCCCAGCTCCTGCCCCAGGCCCCCCCTGAGCCCGAGCCCGGCTACAGGGGGGTTTTCGCAGGGGTTTTGCAAGCCCTGGGCCTCGTGCCCTTCCGCCACCAAGCGGAGGCCCTGGACAGGGTGGAAAAAGGGGAAAACCTGGTCCTCTCCTTCTCCACCGCCGCCGGGAAGAGCCTGGTCTTCCAGGTGCCTGTTTTGAAGGCCGCTTTGGAGGGTCAGACGAGCCTTCTCCTCTTCCCCACCAAGGCCCTGGCCCACGACCAGCTGAGGCGGCTTCGGGCCATGGCGGAGGCTTTGGGGCTTCAAGGGGTTTTTCCCTACGACGGGGATACCCCCGCCCAGGTCCGGCGAAGGGCCCGGGAGGAGGGGCGGATCCTCCTCACCAACCCCGACATGCTCCACTTCGGCCTCCTCCCCCGGCACCCCGACTGGGCCTTATTCCTGGACCGGCTTCACTACCTGGTTTTGGACGAGCTCCACGTCTACCGGGGGGTCTTTGGCACCCATACCGCCCTCATCCTCAGACGCCTCCTAAGGCTGGCCGCCCACTATGGAAGGACCCCCCAGGTCATCGCCGCAAGCGCCACCATCCAAAACCCCCGGGAACATGCGGAGGATCTCACCGGCCTGCCCTTTACCGAGGGAAGAGGGGAGGTGCGCCGGGCGGAACGGGAGGTGGTGGTCTTGAAGCCTAAGGCCTTGGACCCGAAGGGGGAGAGGCGGAGGAGCCCCCTTTTGGAAGGGGCCCTCCTGGCCCGGGCCCTGGCGGAAGCGGGGCTCAAGGGGCTGGTCTTCGTCAACGCCCGCAAGAGCGCTGAGCTGATCGCCCGCTACGCGGGCCATCCCGGGGTCAGGCCCTACCGGGCGGGGTACCCCGCGAAGGAACGGCGGCGGCTGGAGGAAAGCCTGAAACAAGGGGAAACCCCGGTCCTGGTCAGCACGAGCGCCTTGGAGCTCGGGGTGGACATCGGGGAGCTGGACGCGGTGGTGATGGTGGGCTACCCCGGTTCCTTAAGCGCCTTCTGGCAGAGGGCGGGCCGGGCGGGCCGGGGAAACCGACGGGCTCTGGTCGTCTTCATTCCCCGGGAGGACCCGTTGGACGAGTACTTCCTGGCCCACCCCGACCTCCTCCTCAAAACCCCGCCGGAGCGGGCGGTGGCGGACCCAAGGAACCCCGTCCTCTGCCCCCTCCACCTCCACGCCGCCGCCCGGGAGCTCCCGCTCAAAAAAGAGGAGGTCCTTTGTCCCGAAGCCCTTATGGAGCTTAAGGAACAGAACGGGCGCTACCACACCCCAAGGCGCCGTCCCCACCAGGCCCTCTCCTTGCGCGGGCTTGGGGAGAGCTTCACCCTGAAGGACCCTTCCGGCCGGGTCCTGGGGTATCTGGACGAACGGCAAGCCTACTGGGAGGCCCACCCGGGGGCGGTCTACCTCCACCAGGGGGAGAGCTACCGGGTACGGAACCTGGACCTCACCCGGCGGGAGGTGGTTCTGTTGCCCGCTTTGGAGGAGTATTACACCGAACCCCGGGTGGAGCGGGACCTGGAGGTCCTCTCGGGAGAGGAGGTGCGGCCCGGGGTGTATGTGGGCCGGGTCCAGCTCCGGGAAAAGGTGGTGGGGTACGTGAAGAAGCGATTCTTCACAGGGAGTATCCTGGAGGAGGTTCCCCTGGAGATGCCCGAGGTGAGCTTCCCCACGGAGGCGGTCTGGTTCCATCCGCCCCAGGTCCTTCCCACCCCCCTCATCCCCGGGGCTATCCACGCCCTCGAGCACGCCCTGATCGGCCTCCTCCCCCTCTTCATCCTGGCGGAGCGGCAGGACATCGGGGGGATCAGCTACCCCTTCTACCCCTACCCCCTCTTCTCCGGCCAGGGGGCCACCGTCTTCATCTACGACGGCTACCCCGGAGGGGTGGGGTACGCCCGGGCCGCGGCCCGGGACTTCCCCCGCTGGCTCAAGGCCGCGTACGACCTCCTAAGAACCTGCCCCTGCGAGGAAGGCTGCCCCCGGTGCATCCTCTCCCCCAAGTGCGGGAACGGGAACCAGTACCTGGACAAAAAGGCTGCCCTCTCCCTCGCCACCCAGATGGCCCTCCTCTTCCCACGCGAGTAGACTAAAGGGCATGCGGGCCATTGAGGAGAGCCCTGAGACCTTTTTTGACCGCTTCCGGGCCCTGGCGGTGGAAGCCCACCTGTACCCTGCCCCCTGGGGCTTCCCGCTTCTTCTCGCCAAGGCCACCCCTTCGCAAAGGGGCCCATCGGAGGCCCTCTTCCTCTACGCCCTGGACCGGGGGCCCCCCCCGGCCCCCACGGGCCGGGTCCAGGCCCTCTTCCACGGCCTGGTCCAGGAGGTTTTCCCCTATCAAAGGGATCTCCTTCACCGGGAGGGCTCGAGGTACCGGGCCGCGGGGCGGATCCGGGCCCTGGAGGAAGGGTTTTATGTGGTGGAGGTGGGCTTACCCCTTCTGGTCCACTCGGAAACCCCTCTTCCTGAGAAGGCCGAGCTCCTCCTTTTCCCACCCTTGATGCTCTTCCGAGAGCCATGACCTGCCCCTGTGGCCAGAAGAACCCCCCTCAGGCCCTGTTCTGTATGGCCTGTGGGCGGCTTCTCTTGACCGCCCTTCAGGGGGAACGCCGCCTTGTGAGCGCGGTCTTTTTTGACCTCAAAGACTCCACCCGCCTCCTCGCCCAAAGCGTGGACCGGGCCTACGCCACCTTCCAGCAGGCCCTCCTCGAGGCCGCCCAGGAGGCCCGGCGCTGGGGCGGGTTCGTCCACCGCTTTCTGGGGGACGGCCTTCTGGTGCTCTTCGGCGCACCCCGGGCGCAAGGAAAGGAGGCCCAGCGGGCGCTAAAGGCGGCCCTGGCCATGGTGCAAAAAAGCCCCGCCCCCGCCCGGGCAGGAGTGGCCACGGGGGAGGTCTTGTGGACCCCCCTAGGGAGCGGCCAGGCGGGGGAGGCCACCGCGGTGGGGCTGGCGGTCAACCTGGCGGAGCGCCTTTCCAAGCTGGCCCCGCCTGGAAGGGTCCTGGCGGATGGGCAGACCCTAGGCCTGGCGGGAAGGGTGCGGGCCGAGGCCCAGAGGGTGGAAGCCCCGGGCTTCGGCGTTCTGGAGGTGTACCGGGTGGAAGGGGTGGAGACCGCCCCAGAAGGAGGCCTCCCTGAGGGGATGGAGGCGCACCTGGAGGCCCTGCTCGCCTTCTTGAACACCCCCGGGGGCCTCCTCCAGGTGGCGGGCCCCCCCGCCACGGGGAAGACGCTCCTCCTCGAGGCGCTTCTCTCCCGTCTGGACCGGCCCGCCCTCCTCCTCCCCCAGATGAACCGGGAAACCCCCCTCCGGTACACCCTCCACGAGGCCCTGGCCCAGCGGGTGGGCGAGCCCAGGCGATGGGTAGAAGCCCTCCCCCTTTCCACCCAGGAAAAAACCCTTCTCCTCTTCAGCCTAGGCCTCCTCCCCCGGCCTCCCCTATCCAGGCTGGATCTGGACGAGGGCCTGATCCGGGCCTGGGCCAAGGCCCTGGCCCACCTCCGCCCCTTGGTCCTGATCCTGACCAATCTCCATGCTCCGGACCAGACCCTCCTCCGCTTTCTCCACCTCCCCCTTCCGGAAGGGGTCCACGTGATCGTGGAAAAGCGGGTGCCCTTGCTAAAGAACCTCCTCCTCCTTCCCCCTCGGTCCATTCCAGAAGAGGAGGTGGTCTACACCCTCCAACCCGTTCTGGATGGCCTTCCTGAACCCGCACGGGAAACGGCCCTGGTCCTAAGCGTTTTGGAAGAGGCGCCCCAGGCGCTCCTTTTGGCCATGACCTGCGAGGAGGGCCTCAACCGCCTCCAGGAGGAAGGCCTTCTAGACCCCTCCCAGGATTCCTTACGCCTTTTACCCGGGCTCAAGGAAGCGGGAAGAAGACGTGTTCCGGAGGACGTGCAAAGGGCCTGGCACCTCAGGGCGGCGGGGTTTTTCCGGTCCGATCCTAAGCGGGCCGCCCTCCACCTGGCCAAGGCGGGCGAACCCCTCAAGGCGGCCCAGATCCACCGGGCTTTGGCCCATGCGGCCTGGGACGAAGGAAGGCTCGAGGAAGCCTTGGGCCACCTGGAGGAGGCTTTGGCCCTGGCCCCCGGCTGGGGGGAGGTCCTTTGGGCCGAGCGGCAGGACCTCTTGGCCTCCTTAGGCCGGGGCGTCCCCCACCCCCAAGGGCCGAGGAGCCGGGACCCGGCCCTGGCCCTTTTCGCTGAGGCCCGAAGGGCCAAGGAAGTGGGGCTTTACCGGCAGGCCCTTCCCGGGCTTCGCCGCTACCCCTTGGAGGAGGCCCAGGCCCGGCTGGAGGCCGCGGCTCTCCTTTGGCGGGCCTTCCGGCCCCGGGAGGCTTTGGAGCTTCTTTTGGACTTCCCCCAGGCCCCTTCCCCCCTCGCCCTCCACCAAAGGGCGCTAATGGCCGGGCTCTTCATGGACCTGGGGGCGTTTGCAAAGGCCCAAGGCCTCCTGGAAGAGCCCCTGCCGGGCCAGGAGGACCTGGAGGCCAAGGCCCGCCTAGAGGCCACCCGCATCCGGTTTTATCTGGAGACGGGCCAGCTCAAAAAGGCCCTCCGGCATGCCAAGGGGCTCCCGTCCCATCCCTGGCTTGCCGCCGCCAGCCTTCCCGCCTACGCCCTTTTGGGCCTCAGGCGGCCTGACCTGGCTGAGCTGGCCCGGGCGCACCCGGACGGCCAGGGGCTCTACCTGCTGACCCAGGGTTTTCTGGCCTGGCACGAGGGGGAAGACCCCCTCCCCTTCTTCAAGAAGGCCCTCCGCCTCGGCCGGGCCCTACCCAACCCATACGTCTTTCACATGACCGCAAGCGCCCTCGCCCTCTACCTCTGGCGCAAGGCGCCCAAACGGGCCCAGGCCTTAAGCCAGTTCCTCCTGAGGCAGACGCAGAAGGCCGGCTTTGCCGTCCACCTCGAGCTCGCCCGCCTCCTCAGGGCCCAGCTCCTTTTCGAAGAGGGCCAGGAGGTGGCCCACCTCCTGGCCTTCACCCCCACCATCCCCCTGACCTCCGCCTGGCGGAGGCGGCTTCTAGGGCAGGCCGGGGGCGAACCCTCCCCAGCCTGGGGATACGGTATCCTGGGAAGGTGGGTGCTTTGGCTTGAGCCGTCCCCTAGAGGGGGATAGGGATGAACCAGGTGGTGGAGGCCGTCAAAAGCCGCCTCTCCTTAAAGGAGGTGGTTTCCCGCTACGTGGTCCTCCGCCCCGCGGGCAAGGGGCGGTGGAAGGGGCTTTGTCCGTTCCACCAGGAGAAAACCCCCTCCTTCTACGTAGACGAGGACAAAGGCCTCTTCTACTGCTTCGGCTGCAAGGCGGGCGGCGACCTCATCCAGTTCGTGGAGCGCATCGAAGGCCTGGATTTCAAAGAGGCCCTCCGCCGCTTGGCCGAGGAGGCAGGGGTGGCCTACGAGGCCCCGCCGGAAAGCAGGAAGCGGGAGCTCCTTTGGGTTTTAGAGGAGGCCCAGCGGTACTTCCAAAAGGGCCTGGAGAAAAGCCCCCAGGCCCTGGCCTACCTGAAGGGCCGGGGGCTTTGGGAGGAGACGATCCACCGCTTTGGCCTGGGTTATGCCCCAGCCTCTTTTGAGGGCCTGACCGCCCACCTGAGAAAGCAGGGGATCCCCTTGGAGGAGGGCATCCGGGCGGGGGTCCTGGCGGAGAAGGAGGGGCGGGTGTTTGACCGGTTCCGCAACCGCATCACCTTCCCCATCAAAGACGCCCTGGGCCGGGTGGTGGCCTTTTCCGGCCGGACTCTGGAGGCCTCCTCCTTGGAACCCAAGTACCTAAACTCCCCGGAAACCGCGCTCTTTAGAAAACGGGAGGTCCTCTTCGCCTACCCCGAGGCCCGCCCCCGCCTCAGGGAGGGGCGGGCCATTTTGGTGGAAGGGCTCTTGGATGCCATCGCCCTCCACCAGCTGGGCTTCCAAGAGAGCGTGGCCGTTTTGGGCTCGAGCCTCTCCGAGGAGCAGGCCCTCCTTTTGAAAAAGCAGGGGGTGCAGGAGATCTACCTGGCCTTTGACCGGGACGAGGCCGGCCGGCGGGCCACCTTGCAAAGCCTGGAGCGGGAGGTGGTGCGCGGCTTCCTCGTCTATGCGGTGCTTCTGCCGGTGAAGGACCCGGGGGAGCTCCTCCTTCTGCCCGAGGGGCGGGACGTTTTTGCCAAGGCCCTGGCCGAGGCCCTTCCGGAGGTGGAGTTCCGCATGGAGGAGGCCACGCGGGGCCTTGACCTGACGCGGCCCGAGCACAAGCGGAAGGTCCTGGAGGCCCTTGCCCCTAGGATGCTCTCCCCGGAGCCCTTTGACCCCGTGGCCGAGCGGCTGAAGGCCCTGGTCGTGGAGCGCCTGGGGCTTTCCCGAAGGGCTCTGGAAGACTTCCTCGCCGGCCTGGCCTCGAGCCGGAACCAGAGGCCCCCGCCCCCACCCCCCCCCTTGGAGAAGCCGAACAAGACCCTCCTTCTCGAGCTGGACGTCATCGCCCTGATCCTGTCCGCCCCCGATTCCCAGCTTCCAAAGCTTGTCCAACACGTGGCGGGTGAGGTCTGGCCCCCGGCAGGAAGCCTCCTTGGGGAGTTCTTAGAGACCGCCAAAAAGGAGCCCCGCAAGGACTGGCTGCGCCTTTACTTCGGCAAGAAGCCCGAAGGCGGGGCGCTTTTTGAACGCCTCCTCTTGGCCCCCCCGGAGGAGGCAGGGCTTATGGAGAAGCTGGAGCATGCCCTGGCCCGGCTCCGGGAGGCCTACCACCTGGAAAGGCTCGAGGCCCTCAAGGCCGAGCTGAAGAGAAACCCCAGCCAGGAGGTCCTAAAGGAGATCCAGGAGGTGATGCAGGCCATCGAGGCGGAGCGGCGGACCTACAAGAAGCCTTAACCGCTCCCCCTCCCTTCGGCCTTCGCCAAGGCCTTTAAGCGGTTGAGGGGCTCCTCGAGGGCCAGGTGGGGAAGCCGGAAGGTCCAGTTCCCCTCCGCCCGGCCCGGGTGGTTCATCCGGGCCTCGCTCCCCAGGGCCAGCACGTCCTGGACGGGGAAGATGGCCAGCCGGGCCCGGCTTTTCATGGCCAGGGCGATGAGGGCCCAGGGCACCCCCTTCTCTTCTCGGAAGGTTATCCCCCACTGCGCCAAATACCGCTCCAAAAAGGCCCGTTCATGGGGCGTGGCGGTTCGGTACCAGCCCAAGGTGGTGTCGTTGTCGTGGGTTCCGGTGTAGACCACCACACGGCCGTGCTCCGGGTAGGTGTGGGGCAGGAAGGGGTTCTCCATCCCATCGCCAAAGGCGAACTGCAAAACCTTCATGCCCGGCAGGGCGAACCTCTCCCTCAGGGCCACCACATCCTCGGTGATGACCCCCAGGTCCTCCGCCAGAACCGGCACCTGGCCAAAGACCTCCTGAACCCGCGCCAAGAGGGCCTCCCCCGGGGCTTTCACCCACCTCCCCTCCACCGCGGTGGGGCAGGAGGCGGGGATCTCCCAGTAGGCAGCAAGCCCCCGGAAGTGGTCCAGCCGCACCAGATGGAAAAGTTCCAGGGTCTTTCGGAAGCGCCTGAGCCACCAAGAGAACCCTTCCGCCTCCATCCGGTCCCACCGGTAGATGGGGTTCCCCCAGCGCTGCCCCGTCTCGGAGAAGTAGTCCGGGGGCACCCCGGCCACCACGGTGGGCCGGCCCTCCTCATCCAGATGGAAATCGTCCTGGGCAGCCCAGACCTCGGCGGAGTCCAGGGCCACATAGAGCGGCATGTCCCCGATGAGAAAGAGGCCAAGCCGCTCCGCCTCCCGTTTCAAAGCCCCCCACTGGGCGAAGAAGACCCACTGGGTCCAAGCGTGGAAAAGGACCTCTTCCTCAAGCGCCTTCCGGGCCTCCTCGAGGGCTTTTTCTTCGCGTCTTTTCAGGGAAGTGGGCCACTCATACCAGGGTTTTTGGAGCCGGTCCTTCAGGGCCATGAAAAGGGCGTAGTCCCAAAGCCAGTCCTCTTCCCGGGCAAAAAAGCCCCAGGCCTCCTCAGACACCCCCCACCTGGCGAAGGCCCGGCGGAGGGCCGGCCACTTCCAGCGGAAAAGGAGGCCGTAGTCCACCCGGGGCCCTGAGGGAGGGAAATTCCTTTCCCCGAGGGCCTCGAGGTCGATGAGATAGGGGTTGCCCGCAAAGGCGGAAAGCCCCTGGTAGGGGGAGTCTCCATACCCGGTGGGCCCTAGGGGGAGGACCTGCCAGTACCGCCCTCCGGCCTCATGCAAGAGGTGGAGGAAGCGGTGGGCCGCCTCCCCAAGCGTGCCCACGGGTTCAGGGCCAGGAAGGCTGGTGGGGTGGAGGAGAAGGCCAAAGGCGCGGGGTAAGTCCATGTCTTCAGCTTACCCCGGGTGTGGAAAGGTTTCCTCAGGCCATCCGGTTGCCCTTCTCATCGTAGGTGTAAAACCCCCGGCCCGTCTTCCGGCCAAGAAGCCCCGCCTGGACCATGCGGCGCAGAAGGGGGGAGGGGCGGTACTTATCCTCCCCCAGGCCCCGGTGGAGGACCTCCATGATGGCCAAACAGGTGTCCAGGCCGATGAGATCCGCGAGCTCCAAAGGCCCCATGGGGTGGTTCATCCCCAGGCGCATCACCTGGTCGATGGCCTCCTTGGTAGCCACCCCCTCCATCAGGACCTGGACCGCCTCGTTGATCATGGGCATGAGGAGGCGGTTGGAGACGAAGCCCGGGTAGTCCTGCACCTCCACAGGCTCCTTCCCCATCCTTCGGGCCACCTCCACCACCGCGTTTCGGGTCTCGTCTGAAGTGAGCTGGCCCCGGATGACCTCCACCAGCCGCATCAGGGGGACGGGGTTGAAGAAGTGCATCCCGATGAAGCGCTCCGGCCTCCCCGAAGCCCGGGCCAAGTCGGTGATGGGGATGGAGCTGGTGTTGGAGGCCAGGATGGCCTCCGGCTTGACCAAGGCCCCCAGGCGGGCGAAGAGCTCCTTCTTGGCCCCCTCGTCCTCCACGACGGCCTCAATCACCAGGTCCGCGTCCTCGAGGTCCTCCAAAAGGAGGCTCTGGCGGATGCGTCCCAGGGCCTGGTCGTGCTCCTCCTGGCTCAACCGGCCCTTCTCCAGAAACCGGCCTAAGGAGGAGCGGATACGCTCCAGGCCCCTGGCCAGAACCCCTTCCGAAACGTCCAAAAGAACCACCTCATACCCCGCCTGGGCCGCCACCTGGGCGATGCCACTGCCCATCTGGCCCGCCCCTACTACGCCGATTCTCTGGACTTCCATGCCCTTATCTTAAGGGTGTGACCGACACCCACGCCCACCTGGACTTTCTGGAGCTACAGGAGCTTGAGGAGGTCCTTCTGACTGATCTCAAAGCCGTTCTTACCCTGGGCATAGACCCCGCCCGCTGGGAAAGGACCCTGGGGCTTGCCCAGGGAAATGTCTACGCCGCGGTGGGCCTCCACCCCACGGAGGCCCACCTCCTCTCCCCCGAGGTGGAGGAGGCCCTCCGCCACTACGCCCGCCACCCCAGGGTGCGGGCCATTGGCGAGTCGGGCCTGGACTACCACTGGACCCCCGGGACCAAGGCCGCCCAGATGAGGGCCCTGGACTTCCAGGCCCAGCTGGCGGAAGACCTGGGGCTACCCCTTGTCCTTCACGTGCGGAGCAAGGACGGCCAAGCGGAGGAGGACCTCGCCGCCTGGCTCCTTGTCCACCGGCCTAAGCGGGTGGTCCTCCACGCCTTTTCCGCCCACCCTGCTCTAGAGGGGGCGGGCCTCGAGGTGGGGGCCTATTTCAGCTTCGCCGGGCCCCTCACCTACCCCAAGAACACCGCCTTGCGAGAGGCGGCTAAAAGGCTTCCCAAGGAGCGGCTTCTGGTGGAGACGGACACCCCTTTCCTCCCCCCCCAGGCCAAAAGGGGGAAACGAAACCGGCCCCAGTACGTGCGCTACACCCTCGAGGCCCTGGCGGAAGCCCTAAGGGTTCCCTTTGAGGAAGCGGAACGCCTCACCGACGAAAACGCCGCCCGGCTTTTCCGGTGGGATAATGGGGGGGTATGAAGCGGCTTTTCAGTCTTCTCTTCCTTTTGGCCTGGGGTCTGGCCGCCCCTCGGCTTGTCGTCCTGCCCGAGGACGGCCTCAAACCCCTCCTGGACTTGATCCACTCCGCCCAGGAGGAGATCCGCCTCAAGGCTTACCTCTGGACCCCGAGCCGGCTGGACGTGGTGGAGGCCCTTAAGGAGGCGGTGCGGCGAGGGGTACGGGTCCGGGTCCTCCTCGAGGCCGAGCCCTCGGGGGGACGGGTGGACCTTACCGTCTACCAGGCCCTGAAGGAGGCGGGGGCAGAGGTCCGGCTCACCCAGCCCTTCCGCTTCGTATTCATCCACGAGAAGAGCATGGTGGTGGACCGCCGGCTGGCCTGGGTGGCCACGGCCAACCTCACCGGGAGCAGCTTCACCGCCAACCGGGAGTACGCCCTCATCCTGGATGACCCCAAGCAGGTGGAGGAGGTGGCCCGGGTCTTTGACGCGGACTGGGAGGGAAGGCGGCTGGACCTTTCCAAGGCCCTCTTGGTCTGGGCCCCCAGCCGCACCGTGGGAGGGGTCCGGGAGGGCAACGCCCGGGAGACGATCTTGAGCCTCATCCGGTCCGCCCGGAAGGAGCTCTTCCTGGAACAATCGGCCATGGCCGACCGGGAGGTCCTCGAGGCCCTGAAGGAGACCCTTAAACGTGGGGTTAGGGTCCGGCTTGTAGGAAGCCCGGCCGACCCCCAGGACACCTACTTCATCGCCGGGGCAGAGGAGCTGAAAAGGGCGGGGGCAGAGGTCCGCTACCTTCCCTCCCCCTACGTCCACGCCAAGGTCCTCGTCAAAGACCAAAAGGAGGCCCTTCTGGGTAGCCTCAACCTGAGCGCTAACTCCTTGAACGCCAACCGGGAGCTCTCCGTCCTCTTCAGCGCCCAGGAAGCGCCAGAGGCCTTTAGGAGGCTCCTTGCGGTCATGGAAGGCGACTTCGCGCGGGGGCTTCCGGAAAACCCCTTCGCCCTTCCCCCCTTGGAAGGCGTCATCCCATGGACGGAAGCCCCCAGGCACTACGGCCGCATCGCCACGGTGGAGGGAAGGATCGTAAGGGTGGAGGACCGGGGCACGGTGGCCTTTCTCCACTTCGGTGAGGGGGAGTCCGACCTGAGGCTCGTGGTCTTTTCGCGCAACTACGCCCTTTTCGCCCAGCCCTTCCCCCAGGCCTACCTGGGCAAGACCGTGCGGGCCAAGGGACGGATCGTGATCTACGCGGGCTATTACGAGATCGTCTTGGAAAGCCCAGATCAACTGGAGGTTCGGCCGTGAAGGAGGCCCTCGAGGCCTTGGGGTACGAGGTCTTCCCCATAGAGGGGGGGTGGGCGGCGGAGAAGCGACAAGGGGGGTTGGTCCACCAGGTCTTCCTCTCGGAAAAAGGGGAGGTGCGGCTCCGGAAAAAGCGCTTTCTTTCGGAGGAGAGCCACCCCTTGGCCCTGGCGGGGGTGGAGGGGATGTGGAGCCGGGTTCTGGAAAGCGAAGAGAATTTTTTCGCCGTAATCCAGCCTCAGGACCTCCCTGCGCTGGTCCAGGCCTTTGAGCGCCTTGACCCAGGAGGCCAGGGCCCCTAAACTTTAGGCATTATGCGGTGCGGGAACCTAAACCCCTAGGGGGGCCCGCACACCCCCGGTCCCGCAGACCGGGGGCTTTTCCTTAGGAGGAAGGATGCGCACCCTCATAGAGGACCTGCCGCAAAAGATCGGAGAAACGGTTGAGCTTATGGGCTTTTTGCACTGGAGAAGAGACCTGGGAAAGATCCAGTTCATCCTCCTAAGGGACCGGTCGGGCATCGTCCAGGTGGTCACCGGCGGGCGGAAACTCCCCCTCCCCGAGTCCAGCCTGAGGGTGGTGGGCCGGGTGGTCCAAAACGAAAAGGCGCCGGGGGGCCTCGAGGTCGTGGCGGAAAAGATCGAGGTCCTCTCCCCGGCTTTGGAGCCCACCCCGGTGGAGATCCCCAAGGAGGAGTGGCGGGCCAGCCCGGACACCCTGCTCGAGTACCGGTACGTCACCCTACGGGGGGAGAAGGCCCGGGCCCCCCTTAAAGTCCAGGCCGCCTTGGTCCGGGGGTTCCGGCGCCACCTGGACCGGCAGGGGTTTACGGAGGTCTTCACCCCTAAGGTGGTCCGGGCGGGGGCTGAAGGGGGAAGCGGCCTCTTCGGGGTGGACTATTTTGAGCACCGGGCCTACCTGGCCCAGTCCCCTCAGCTTTACAAGCAGATCCTGGTTGGGGTGTTTGAACGGGTCTACGAGGTGGCCCCCGTCTGGCGGGCGGAGGACCACGCCACCAGCCGACACTTGAACGAGTACCTCTCCTTGGACGTGGAGATGGGCTTCATCGAAAGCGAAGAGGAGCTTATGCGGCTTGAGGAGGAGCTCCTTCAGGAGATGCTCGAGGAGGCCTACACCCATGCGGGGCAGGAGATTAAGCTCCTCGAGGCCGAACTCCCCTCCTTCCCCCAAAACACCCCCCGGCTCACCCACCAGGAGGCCCGTCGCCTTCTGCGGGAGGAGCTGGGCTACCCGGTGGGGGCCGACCTCTCGGAGGAGGCGGAGCGGCTCCTTGGCCAGTACGCCAAAAAGCGGTGGGGCTCGGACTGGCTCTTCATCACCCGCTACCCCAAAGCCCTCCGGCCCTTCTACACCTACCCCGAGCCGGACGGGACCACCCGGGGGTTTGACCTCCTCTTCCGGGGCCTGGAGATCACCTCCGGAGGGCAGCGCATCCACCGGTACGAGGAGCTTCTGGAAAGCCTGAAGGCTAAGGGCATGGACCCGGAGGGCTTCCGGGGGTACCTGGAGGTCTTCAAGTACGGCATGCCCCCCCATGGGGGCTTTGCCATCGGGGCGGAGCGGCTAACCCAGAAGCTTCTCGGCCTTCCCAACGTCCGCTACGCCCGGGCCTTCCCCCGGGACCGGCACCGGCTGGAACCCTAGCGGCGAGGCGGGCCCGCCCCGCCGCTTTCCCTCAGAACCGGCTGAAGACCATCTCCCGCTTGACCTCCTCGATGAGCTCGGTCACGGGAATCCCCCGGGGGCAGGCCTCGGTGCAGTTGTAGGCGGTTCGGCAGCGCCAGACCCCCCCACCCGAACCGAGGACCTTGAACCGCTCCCTCTTCCCCCGGTCGCGGGAGTCAAAGATGAACCGGTGGGCCTGGACGATGGCGGCCGGGCCGATGTAGGTGCCGTTGGTCCAGAAGACCGGGCAGCTCGTGGTGCAGGCCGCGCAGAGGATGCACTTCGTCCCGTGGTCAAACCGCTCCCGCTCCTCGGGGGACTGGAGGCGCTCCCGCTGGGGAGGGGGCTCGTCGTTGATGAGGAAGGGCTTCACCGCCCGGTAGGCGGCAAAGAAGGGCTCCATGTCCACCACCAGATCCTTCTGGATGGGCAGCCCCCGGATGGGCTCCACGGTGATGACCCTCCCCAGGTCCTTCACCAGGGTCTTGCAGGCCAGGCGGTTCACCCCGTTGATGAGCATGGCGTCGGAGCCACAGATGCCGTGGCCGCAGCTTCTCCGGAAGGCGAGGGTTCCGTCCTCCTCCCACTTGACCTTGTGAAGAAGGTCCAAGACCCTGTCCCAGGGCTCAGCGGTCACCTTGTACTCCACGAAGTGGGGCTTCCGATCCTTCTTGGGATCGTAGCGGAGAATCCTGAGCGTGACGTCCATCTTCCCCCCTAGTAGGTGCGGGCCTTGGGCTCGAAGCGGCCCAGGACCACGGGCTTGTACCGGAAGGCCACCTTCCCGTCTCCCACCTTGTAGGCCAGGGTGTGCTTAAGCCAGTTCGCGTCGTCCCGCTCCGGGTAGTCCTCCCGGGCGTGGGCCCCCCGGGACTCGGTCCGGTTGAGGGCCGAGTGGACCAGGGCCTCGGAGACCTCGAGAAGGTAGCCGAGCTCCAACGCCTCCACCAGCTCGGTGTTGTAGGCCTCGCTTCTGTCGTCGATGGAGATGTGCTTGTACCGGTCCATGAGCTCCTTTAGGATCTCCACCTGCTTCGCAAGGAGCTCCCCGGTGCGGAAGACGGAGGCGTGGTCCATCATGGACTGCTGAAGCTCGGCCCTAAGCGCCGCCACCTTCTCCCGGCCGGTGGAGGTCTTAATCCGCTCGATCTGCTCCCGGCTCGGGCCCAGGTCCTCCTCGGTAAGCTCGTAGAAATCCTGGTCCTTGGCGAAGCGGGCGGCGGCGATCCCTGCCCGGCGGCCGAAGACCACCAGGTCGCCCAAGGAGTTGGTGCCCAGGCGGTTCGCCCCGTGGAGGCTCACGCAGGCCGCTTCCCCAGCCGCGTAAAGCCCCGGAACCACCGTATTCTTCTCGTCCTTGATGACCTCCCCCCACAAGGTGGTGGGAATCCCCCCCATGGCGTAGTGGGCGGTGGGCATCACGGGAACCGGCTCCTTCAAGGGGTCCACGCCCAGGTAGATGCGGGAAAACTCGGTGATGTCGGGGAGCTTCTTCTCGATGACCTCCGGAGGAAGGTGGGTGAGGTCCAAAAGGACGTGGTCCTTCTTAGGCCCCACCCCCCGCCCCTCCCGCACCTCCAGGTACATGGCCCGGGAGACCATGTCCCTGGGGGCGAGGTCCTTGATCGTGGGGGCGTAGCGCTCCATGAACCGCTCGCCCAGGGCGTTGCGCAAAATCCCCCCTTCCCCTCGAGCCCCCTCGGTGAGGAGGATGCCCAAGGGGTAAAGGCCCGTGGGGTGGAACTGGTAAAACTCCATGTCCTCCAGGGGCAGGCCCTTCCGATACAGAATGGCCTGGAGGTCCCCGGTAAGGGTGTAGGCGTTGGAGGTGATCTTGTAGATGCGGCCGAACCCTCCGGAGGCGATGACGATGGCCTTGGCCTGGAAGAGGTGAAGCTCCCCGGTGGCCAGCTCATAGGCCACAAGCCCCTTGGCCACGCCGTCCTCGAGGAGGAGGTCGGTGACGTGGAACTCGTTGTAGAAGGTGATGTTGTGCTTCACGCACTGCTGGAACAGGGTCTGGAGGATCATGTGGCCGGTGCGGTCCGCCGCGTGGGCGGCCCGGTGGACCGGGGCCTTCCCCCAGTCCTTGGTGTGGCCGCCAAAACGGCGCTGGGCGATCTTCCCGCTGGGCAGGCGGTCGAAGGGGAGGCCCATGTGCTCGAGCTCCAAAACGGCCTCGATCACCTCCTTGGCAAAGACCTCGGCCGCGTCCTGGTCCGTGAGGTAGTCCCCCCCCTTGACCGTGTCGTACATGTGCCATTCCCAGTGGTCCTCCTCCACGTTCCCCAGCGCGGCGCCTATCCCCCCCTGGGCCGCCCCGGTGTGGCTACGCGTGGGGTAGAGCTTGGAGACCACGGCCACATCCGCCCCCTCCCGGGCCGCGTACAGCGCGGTGGCCAGTCCGGCCCCGCCCGCACCCACTACGATGACCTCATGCCGGTGCGCCATCACTTCACCCCAAAGTCGTGATTGAACAAGGACAGGCTCCCGTAGGCAAAGAGGAAGCCGATCAGACCGTAGACCACCACCTTCGTCCAGAACCGCCGGGCGGGGTTCTGAACCCAGTCATCTAGAACGTACCGGAGGCCATTGGCTCCGTGCAAAAGCCCCAAGGCCAGGATGAGCCAGTCGTACAGCTTCCAGGTGGTCTGGCTCAGTCTCTTGGCCACATAGTCGTAATCGATCTTGTTCAGATCGATGAGGATGGCGTTCATCCACATGTGGCCCAGAAGGAGAAAGACCAAAACCACGCCGGAGACGCGCATAAAGACCCACCAGAAGAGCTCCAGATTGGAGCCGGCCTCGAGCCTCGCCTCTTCAAACCGTCTGGACCGGATGGCCATTCTTCCCTCCTAATGGAAGATCCCGCCTAGGATCTTGATCAAGAACGGGGCGTACAAGAGGGCGAAAAGGACCCAGACCCCGTACCAAAGCTGCCGCTGGTGCCTCACTCCAAACCGGGTGAAGTCCATGAGGATAATCCGGAGGCCGTTTAAGCCGTGGTAGATGACCCCCGCGATCAGGAGAAGAAGCCCTAGCTGGAAGACCGGCTGGTGGTAGAAGGCCATCCACCGATTGGAGACCTCAGGGCCCCACATGGCGCTTCCGATGTTCAGGATGTGAAGGATGAGGAAGACCAAAATGCCCAGGCCCGAGATCCGGTGGAGGTAAAACGCCCACTGTCCCTCCCTACCTCGGTACATACCCCCTCCTTACCGGGCCCATCATACCACCCAGAACCCCGATGGGGACTGTGGCCTTGGCCGCACAGAATACCCCCATGGGTATGTCGGAGGAGAAAACCTCGCTGCAAAGGGAGGGCTTTAAAGAGCCCCCCTTCCCCTAAAGGGTCTAGGACCCCCTCGAGAGGAGGTGGGTTTTTCCTACGCCAGAACGGAGTATTGACAGGGGGGTGGAGGGGGGGCATAATGGGGGGCGTGCCAAGGGGGGATACCCCGGGGGGCACGGAAGGGAGGTGGAGAGTGGAACTCTTTGGATTTGGCCCGCACCTGATGATTGACGGGTACAATGCCAATCCCGATCGGCTTCGGGATGCGGAGCTGGTCCGGCAGGTCCTGGACGAGCTCCCCGAGGAAATGGGTATGACGAAGGTCCTTCCCCCCTTTGTCTACAGCTACGGCCCGAACGGGGAGGATGGGGTAACGGGGGTGGTGATCATCGCAGAAAGCCACATCGCCGTCCACACCTTTCCCAAGAAGGCCTTCCTCTCCATAGACATCTTCTCCTGCAAGGCCTTCGACATGGCCAAGGCCCTTACGTACCTGGCCGAGCGGTTTGAGATCGGCCGGTACGAGACCTATATGATCAACCGCGGAAAGGAGTTCCCCAAGGATCCCGAGCTGGCCCGGAAGATCGTCTTGGGCGAGCGGGAGTACCTCGAGGCCCGCCTTTCGGTGTTCCCTTCGGGAAGCAACGGCTGAAGCACGCCTCCCCATTTCATTTCCGGCTCATCTACCTTCCTTAAGCTCTAAGAGCGGAGTTTGGAGGTGGCTATGCGAAACGCCCTAGCGCTTCTCCTCTTTCTCGGACTGGCGCTGGCCCAAGGCTACCGCGGTCTTTCCCTGGGGACCCCCTACCCCGAGCAGGGGATCACCGCCGGGGAAAGCGTCAACCTGGCCTTGACCCTTAAGAACTATGGCCTCCCACCCCAGGTGGTCCGGCTTTCCCTGGAACTCCCACAGGGATGGCAGGGGGTCCTGATGGGGGGAGGCCGTCTGGCACGGGCGGCCTTCCTGGCCCCTGACCAGGAGGTGAGCCTTACCCTCAAGCTCCAGCCCCCTAAGGATCTGAAGCCCGGCACCTACCGCGCCCGGGTACTGGCGGAAGGCCAGGCGGGGCGGGCGGAGCTTCCCCTCACCTTCCTGGTGGGCCAGGGCCTGCCCAAGCGCCTCAGCCTCGAGGCCGAGCTCCCCATCCTGAAAGGCCCCCCCACATCCAGCTTCCGCTACCGCGTCACGTTAAAGAACGAGTCCGACCAGGACCTCCTGGTTTCCTTGGAGTACGAGGCCCCCAAGGGCTTCCAAGTGACCTTCACCCCCGCCTTCGGCAGCCAGCAGGTGACCAGCCTGCCCATGAAGGCGGGGGAGAGCAAGGATCTGGACGTGGACGTGAGCCTGCCCAAGACCACCAAGGCGGACACCTACACGGTGAAGCTCCGCGCCCTGGCCGGGGAGGCCCGGGCGGAGCTCGGCCTGGCCTTGGAGGTCACGGGGAAGCCCGAGCTCAGCTTCACCACCAAGGAGGGGCGGCTTTCCGGCCGGGCCTATGCGGGCCGGGAGAACCCGGTGAAGCTGGTGGTGAAAAACACGGGGAGCGCGCCCATCAAGAACCTCACCTTCTCCGCCAGCGAGCCCTCGGGCTGGGAGGTGAAGTGGGATCCCGAGAAGATCGAGGTTCTGGAGCCCAACAAGGAACAAGAGGTCACCGCCCGCATCAAACCCTCCCCCAAGGCGGTGGCAGGGGACTATATGGTGACGCTTACCGCCAGCGCGGACGAAGGGGTCTCGCAGAGCCTGGACTACCGGGTGACCGTCCTCACCTCCACCTTATGGGGGGTGGTGGGGGTGGGGATCGCCGCGGTGGGGGTTTTCGTCCTGAGCTTTGCGGTGAGCCGGTTTGGCCGGAGGTGAGCCGTGGTCATCGAGACCCGGGGCCTGACCAAGGTGTACGGCCGGGTGGTGGCGGTGGAGGGTCTGGACCTCGAGGTCAAAGAGGGCGAGGTCTTCGGCCTTCTGGGGCCGAATGGCTCCGGCAAGACCACCACCATCCTGATGCTTTTGGGCCTCACCGAGCCCACCCGGGGGGAGGCCCGGGTCCTGGGGTTTGATCCGGTGCGGGAGCCCCTGAAGGTCAAGGCCCGGGTGGGGTACCTGCCGGACTCGGTGGGGTTTTATGGGGAGCTTTCCGCCTGGGAGAACCTCCGCTACACCACCCGCCTTTTAGGCCTCCCCGATCAGGAGGCCGCCGCCCGGATCGAAGAGGTTCTTCACAGGATGGGGCTTTACGAGGTTAAAGACCGCAAGGTGGCCGCCTTTTCCCGGGGGATGCGGCAGCGCCTGGGCCTCGCGGAAGTGCTCCTGAAAAGGCCCAAGGTGGCCATCCTGGACGAACCCACCTTGGGCCTGGACCCCGAGGCGGCCCGGGAGTTCTTGGGGCTCATCCTTAGGCTTAAGGCAGAGGGAATCACCCTCCTCCTTTCCAGCCACCTTCTGCACCAGGTCCAGGAGGTCTGCGACCGGGTGGGGCTTTTCCATAAGGGGCGGATGGTATTGGTGGGGACCGTGGAGGAACTGGCCCAAAGGGTTCTGGGCGGCGGGTACGAGATCCACCTGGAGGCCACCCCCGGGCTGGAAGAGGGGCTCAAAGCCCTGCCCGGGGTGAGCCGGGTGGAAAGCGAAGGCGGCCGGTACCGCATCCTGGCCACCGAGGACCTCCGGCCCCAGGTGGCCAAGGTGGCTGTGGAAAAGGGGAGCCTCTTTGGGCTTTCCCTTAGAAAACCCAGTCTGGATGAGATCTACGCCCGTTACTTCCAGGAGGTGGCCCATGC
Organism: Thermus sp.; assembly: GCF_040290245.1. Classification (GTDB taxonomy): domain Bacteria; phylum Deinococcota; class Deinococci; order Deinococcales; family Thermaceae; genus Thermus_A. The sequence goes on along the minus strand of NZ_PSMQ01000001.1, from coordinate 50,257 downwards.
GGCGTGAAGGTTCCCCCTGGACTGGGCTCTGGGCGGTCTTCTTCAAGGAGATGGCCGACCACCTCACAGGTCTAAGGATGAGGATCCTCGAGGCCCTCATCCTGCTTTCCGCCCTGGGGGCGCTTTACACCGGGACCCAAGCTTTGCGCCAGACCGTGGGCGAGGACCCCTATCTTTATCTGAAGCTCCTCACCACCGCCCAAGATCCCTTGCCCTCTTTTGTGGGCTTCCTCTCCTTTTTTGTCCCGCTGGCGGCCATCGCCTTGGCCTTTGATGCGGTCAACGGCGAGTACGCCCGGGGGACGCTCTCCCGGATCCTCTCCCAGCCCATCTACCGGGATGCCCTCCTTTTCGGCAAGTTCCTGGCGGGGATGGGAACCCTTCTCACCCTCCTTTTGGCCCTCTTCCTCCTGGTGGTAGGGCTGGGCCTGCTCTTCCTGGGCGTCCCACCGGGGGGAGAGGAGGTGGGGCGGGCCTTCCTCTTCCTCCTCGCCACCTTGCTCTATGCAGGGGTCTGGCTGGCCTTAGGCCTCCTCTTTTCCGTTCTCTTCCGCCAGCCTGCCACCGCCGCCTTGGCCTCCATCGGGGTCTGGCTCTTCTTCGCTGTCTTTTTCCCCATCCTCGTAGACCTCGCCGCGAACGCCCTTCTCCTCCGGGCCGATCCCTTTGACCCGGAAAGCCAGCTCCGCCAGGCCCAGACCGCCCTTTGGCTTTCCCGGCTCTCCCCCAACACCCTTTACGCGGAGGCCTTGACCGCAGTCCTCAACCCCGAGGTCCGCTCCTTGGGCCCCGTCCTCCTCACCCAGCTCGAGCGGGCCGTGCTCGGCACCCCCCTCCCCTTGGGCCAGAGCCTCCTCCTGGCCTGGCCCCAGATCACGGGCCTCTTCGCCCTAACCCTCCTCCTTTTCACCCTGGCCTACGTGGCCTTCCAGAGGCAGGAGGTACGGGCCTAAGCGCCCCGCCCGGGCCCGGGCGGGGCCATCCAGCCCCTGGTCAGTCCTCCAGCCACTCGGTGGCGTAGCCGTTGGTTTTAGGGATGACGCAGAGGAACTCCACGGGCTCACTCCCGGCGTTGAGGTAGGCGTGGGGGGTTCCCGCCGGGATAAAGACCGCCTGGCCAGGCCCCACCTCCTTCTCCTCGTCCCCGATCCAGATCTTCATCCGGCCCGAGAGGACGTACTGCTCGTGCTCGATTGTGGGATGCCTGTGCTTGGGAATCCGCCCTCCGGGGAGGAGGGTGAACTTCCGGGTGATGAAGTGGGGAGCCCCGTCCTCCGGACCGATGAGCACCTGGATAAACGCCTTCTCGCCCCGTTCCACCGGCCGGGCCTCCACGGCAACGCTGGTCTTGACCATTCCCTTCACGAACCCCATTCTACCAGAACAGCCTCCACATCCTCGTCCAAAACTTCACGAAAGTCCAGGTAATACGCCCCCACGGCCCCGAAATCCTCCGGGGTCAGAAGGGCCACCACCTCGTCCGCCAGCGGAACCAGGCGCTGGAACGCTTCCTTGCTCATCACCGGGCTGGCGGCCACAAGCCGCTTTAGCCCCTCGGCCCGGACCACCCGCAGCGCGGCCTCCATGGTGGCCCCGGTGGCCACCCCGTCGTCCACCACCACCGCTTCCCGGCCCGTCAGGGCAAGCCTGGGGCGTTTGGCCCGGTACCGGGCGATCCTGGACTTTAAAACGCCCTTCTGCCGCGTGATCTCCCCCTGAAGATACACCTCGTCCGCGAAGCGGTCCCAATAGGGCATCAGGACCACCTGGCCGTCCTCCCCCAAGGCCCCCAGGGCGAACTCGGGGTTGCCAGGCGCCCCCAGCTTCCGCACCAGAACAACGTCCAGCACCCCACCCAGGGCCCGGGCCACCTCGTCGGCCACGATGATCCCCCCCCTTGGAATCCCCAACACGACGGGGTTTTCCAGGCCCAAGGGGCGAAGGGCCTCCGCGAGCAGCCGCCCCGCTTCGCGCCTGTCCTTAAAGCGCATACACCCCATCCTACCACCCCGGCTTGCGGGGGCGGTCCAGGCCTCGTAGACTAGGGACGGCTGGGGAGTAGCCCCAAACCGGGCCCTCGTCAGGACGGGCAGATGCCCCGGGGGCCTAGGGAGCGGAGGCTCCGGGCAAGACCGCCCTTTAAGGGCGGTCTTTTTTCATGGAGGTGGGTATGGGGTTAAGCGAGGCGCTTCCGGTCATCCTGATCCTGGTGGTTCTCGAGGTCATCCTCTCCGCGGACAACGCCCTCATCCTGGGCATCCTGGTGCAAAAGCTCCCGGTGCCCCTGCGGCGAAAAGCGCTCTTTTACGGAATCCTGGGGGCCTATATCCTGCGGGGGGTTGCCCTCTTCTTCGCCGCCTACATGATCCAGTTTTGGTGGGTCCAGGCCTTGGGGGCGGCCTACCTGCTTCTCATCGCCGTCCGGCACTTCCTCCGACCCGAGGAGGCCCATGCCCCACCGCCTTTGGAGGTCTCCCCCGCCCAGTTCTGGAAAGTGGTGGCCCAGGTGGAGCTCGCCGACCTGGCCTTCGCCGTGGACTCCGTGCTAGTGGCTGTGGCCCTTTCCGATGCCTTTTGGGTGGTTCTCACAGGGGTTTTTCTGGGCATCCTCGCCCTCCGGGTCCTGGCCGGGTTTGTGGTGGGCCTTTTGGACCGGTACCCCAGGTTCAACCACCTGGCCTACCTCGTGGTGGGGCTCGCGGGGGTAAAGCTGAGCCTGGGGGCCTGGGATAAGCTAATGAAGGAGGTCCTGAATCGACCCGAGCTGGCGGTGGGGCTGGACAAGGAGGCCTTCAGCCTTTTCATCCTGGGCGTCCTCCTCCTGGGTTCCTTCTGGGCTTTGTGGCAAGAGACCCCCGCCTAAGGAGCCTCCCAGACCCCGTGGGGGGTTCCTTGGGTTAAACGTACTTCTCCCCTCGGACCACTTCCACATTTTCCACGAAGGCCACCACGGCGTAGTGAGGGAAGTAAGCCTCCTGAAGCCGATTTAGGATCCTCAAGGCCACCTCTTCGCTTACGATGGTCTCCAGGCGGATGTTCTTCCCCTCCCAGTCCATGGTGCGAAGCCCCCGGGACCCCTCCCCCCGGGCATCCACCAGGGTGTACCCTTTGGCCCCCAGCCGCTTGATCTCCTCCACGAGGCGGTGCTCCAAAACCGCCTCCGCCACGATGGTGACCAGCTTGAGCCGCGCAAGTTCCACAGCCTCACCCCCAAAGCACCTGCCCCAAGGCGTAGTAGAGGGGAATCCCCAAGACCAGATTAAAGGGAAAGGTGATGGTCAAGGAAGCGGCGATGTACAAAGAGGGGCTCACCTGGGGCAAAGCGAGCCGGACGGCTGCGGGGGCGGCGATGTAGGAGGCGCTGGCCGCCATGGTGGCCAGCACCACCCCGCCCCCCAGGGAAAGCCCCGCCCAGTGCCCGAGAAAAAGGCCCAAAGCCCCGTGCAAAAGGGGAACAAAGGTACCGAAGGCGATCAGGCGCCCCCCAAGCCGCCGCACGTCCTGGAGCCTCCTCGCGGCCACCATCCCGAGCTCCATCAGGAAAAGGGTCAAGGCCCCGTTAAAGGGGTCCACGAAAAAGGCCTTCACCTTCTGCATCCCCTCCTCGCCCGACAAGAACCCCACGAGGAGGCCCCCCACCATCAAAAAGACGCTCCGGCCCACCAAAACCTCCCGAATTGCCTCCTGGAAGCCATTCCTCTGAGAGCGGGCCAGAAGAAGACCGATGACAACCCCCGGGACCTCCAAAAAAGCCACCAAAGTAGGCATGAACCCCTCTGCCCGGTGACCCGCCGCCTGGACGAAGGCCAAGGCCGCAAGAAAGGTCACGGCTGAAACGGACCCGTAGTGGGCGGCCAAGGCAGCGGCCTCCTCCTTCTTGAGGCTAAGGAAGCGCCGGGCCAAGGCGTAGGCGAAAAGGGGGGTTAAGACCCCCAGGAGCAAGGTGGCCAAGGCAGGGTGGAGCAGGGCCTCGAGGCGGGTCCTGGAAAGCTCCACCCCACCCTTGAACCCGATGGCGAACAGGAGGTAGATGGAAAGCGTAGAGTAAAGGGGCTCGGGAAAGGCCAGATCGCTCTTCAAAGCCACCGCCAGCACCCCCAGGAAAAAGGCCAGGACCATGGGGGAGAGCAGGTTCAGCCGAACGAGCTCGAGGGCATCCATACCCCTTCAGGCCTATCACGGAAGAGGCCTCTGGTACAATCCGGTACGATGCGGCCTTTGGTTGGCGTGATCATGGGCTCGAGGTCCGACTGGGAAACCCTAAGGCACGCGGCCGAGACCCTGGACGAGCTGGGCGTGCCCTACGAGGTCCGGGTGGTCTCGGCCCACCGCACCCCAGACCTGATGGCGGAGTACGCCAAGACCGCGGAAGAGCGGGGGCTTCTGGTCCTCATCGCGGGGGCCGGGGGTGCTGCCCATCTGCCCGGCATGACTGCGGCCCACACCCCCCTGCCCGTCTTAGGGGTCCCGGTGGAAAGCCAGGCCCTGAGGGGGCTGGACTCCCTTCTTTCCATCGTCCAAATGCCCGCGGGCATCCCCGTGGGCACCCTGGCCATCGGCAAGGCGGGGGCGGTGAACGCCGCGCTTCTCGCTGCGAGCATCGTGGGGCTTAAGCACCCCGAGTACCTGGAACGGGTCAAGGCCTACCGCAAGGCCAGAACCGAGGCCGTCTTGGCCCAGCCGGACCCGAGGGAAGGATGAGGATCGGCATTT
>NZ_PSMQ01000001.1:39714-45493 GCF_040290245.1 Thermus sp. | reverse complement strand
GGCTTTCCTTCCGCTTCTTTGACCCTTCGGACACGGCCTGCGCAGGCCAGGTGGGGCCGCTTTTCGTGGGAAGGTACCAGGAGGAAGCCCTTTTGCGCTTCGCCGAGGGGCTTGACCTTTTGACCTATGAGTTCGAAAACGTACCCGTAGAGCCGGTCCAGGCCCTAAAGGGCCTACCCATCCACCCCCCTCTTAAGGCGCTGGAGATCGCCCAGGATCGCCTTTTGGAAAAGCGGTTCTTCCAGAGCCTAGGCGTGCCCACCCCGGCCTTTCACCCTGTGGAAGGCCTCGAGGACCTACGGGCGGGCCTGGCCAGGGTGGGCCTCCCCGCCTTTTTAAAGACCCGCCGGGGCGGATACGACGGCAAGGGGCAGGCCCTTGTCCGCACGGAGAAGGAAGCGGAGGAGGCCCTTTTTGCCCTGGGCGGGAAAGGGCTGATCCTGGAGGCCCTTGTCCCCTTTGACCGGGAGGTCTCCCTGATCGCCGTGCGGGGTAAGGACGGAGGCCTGGCCTTCTATCCCCTGGTGGAAAACCGCCACCAAGGAGGGATCCTCCGCCAAAGCCTCGCCCCCGCCCCCACGCCCCCTGGCCTCCAGGCCAAGGCCGAGGCCTACCTCGAGCAGGCCCTTTTGGCCTTGGACTACGTGGGGGTCCTAACGGTGGAGTTCTTCCAGGTGAAGGGGGAGCTGCTTTTCAACGAGATGGCCCCCCGGGTCCACAACTCGGGCCACTGGACGATCGAAGGGGCGGAGACCAGCCAGTTTGAAAACCACCTCCGGGCCATCCTGGGCCTTCCCCTGGGCAGCACTAGGCCCAGAGGGTACAGCGCCATGCTGAACCTCATCGGAAAAAGGCCCGACTTCGCCCGGGTCCTCAAGGTTCCGGGGGCCCACTTCCACTGGTACGGGAAGGAGGTCGAGCCGGGGCGGAAGGTGGGGCACATCACCCTCCTTGCCCAAAGCGAGGCAGAGCGGGAGGAGGGGCTCAAGGCGCTGGAAGGCCTTGTATAATTCCGGCAAAGGAGGCGCAATGGACCGGGAAGCTCGGTTTAAAGAGATCCTCCGACGGGCCAAGGCCCACCCCGTCTACCGGGAGAAGCTTAAGGATCTGGACCCTGAGCGCATCACCCTCAAGGACCTCCCCCATCTTCCCCCGACCACCCGGGAGGAGTGGCTGGCCTATCTAAAGGCCAACCCCCTCCCTCCCCCGGGGGCGAGCCTGATGCACCTCACCCCGAGCCCCCTTCTGGGCTGGATGCCCGAGTACCTCTCCCAGGAGGACCTGGCCTACCAGAAGGCGGCCCTGGCCCGGATGTACCAAAGGCTTGGCCTCGTGGGGAAAAAGGTCCTGGTGGCCTTCAGCTACCACGTCTTCGCCGGGGGGTGGCTCTTTCATCAGGCCCTTTGGGAGGCGGGGAACCTGGTCCTTCCCCACGGGCCTGGGGAGGCGGAAAGGATCGTGGAACTTCAGGAAAAGTACCGGTTTGACGTCCTGGTGACCAATCCTTCCTTCGCCCTGCGCATCGCTCAGCTGGGGGGGCGGTTCAGCCTCCTTTTGGCGGGGGGAGAGCCCTTCACCTCGGTGCCGGGGTACCGGGAAAGGCTCGAGGCCCTCCTGGGGGGTGTGGCCCTGGATGCCTATGGGACGAGCGAGCTCGGCATCGTGGCCGGGGAGACCTTGGCGAAGGACGGGCTTTGGGAGATCCCGGAGATGGCCATCCTAGAGGTCCTGGACCCGGAAACCCTAAGGCCTTTGGAAGGGGAGAAGGGGGAGCTCGTGGTCACCGCTTTAAGCCGCACCCTCATGCCCATGCTCCGCTTCCGCACCGGGGACCTGGCGGTGGCCGAGCGGAGAAATGGCCGCCTCGTCCTTCCCCGCGGTGTCTTCGGCCGGACAGACACCATGGTCAAGGTCAAAGGGGTGAAGCTCTACCCCACGGAGCTCGCCCCCCTCCTGGCAGGGTTCGGCCTGGAGGCCAGGGGCTTCCAGGTGGTGGTGGAAAAGAAGGAGGGGGGAACGGATAAGCTGGTCCTTAAGATCAAGGCCGACCGTGTGCCCGAGGGGCTCCTCGAGGCCATCCAGAGGGCGACTGGGCTCAAGGTGGACGAGGTGTTGGCGGAACCAGGCCTTTCCGGCCCCCTTCTTTTGGACCACCGGTTCTGAGGCCTTCGCGTAAGCTTGTTATAACTTTCTCATAAAGGACCGGTATACTCCCCCTAAAGGGAAGCCTGCCCTTGCGGTATAGTGAGGGCAAAACCGAAGGGGGGAGTGAATGCGCTTCTTTGTCCTAGGCGATGTATCGGTGGACCTGCTTTATTTTCTGGACCGGATTCCCGAACCTGGGGAGGAGATCCCCGCCCGCCGGGCCTTAATGAAGCCCGGGGGGGCCGGGGGAACCCTGGCCGCCCAGCTCGCCAGCCTGGGGCACCGGGTCTATTTGGCGGGCCGCGTGGGGGAGGATGCCTTCCGGCCCATCGCCCTGGCCACCCTCGAGGCCACGGGGGTGGACCTGAGCCACCTCCAGGTGGACCCGGAGCACCCCACCTCCACCGTTTTGCTCTTCCTCGTCCCGGGGGGGAAGCGGGCCATGGTGAGTTCGGAAGGGGCCAGCCGGTACCTGGACCCTGCGGGGTTCAAGCCCCGGTACCTGGACCAGGTGGATGCCCTGGTCCTCTCGGCCTACGCCCTGGTGGGGGGGCCCCAGCGGGCCTACGCCGTAGAGGCCCTGGAGGCGGCACGAAAGCGGAGCCTCAAAATCTTTGCCGACCTGGGCAGTGGGGCGGTTCAGGCGGCGGGCCAGGAGCTTTTGAAGCCCCTTCGGGGGGTGGACTGGCTCCTTATGAACCAAGGGGAGCTCCTTGCCCTCACCAGGACCCCCTCCCTGTCCCAAGGGGTGGAGGCCCTGCGGAAGGAGGGCTTCACCCATCTGGCCATCAAGGTGGGGGCCATGGGGTCCATCGTGGTCACGCCGGAAGGGGAGGAGCTCGTGGAACCCTACCCGGTGGAGGAGGCGGTGGACTCCACCGGGGCAGGGGACGCCTACACCGCCGCCTTTGCCCATGCGGTCCTTTCGGGCAAAACCCCGGTGGAAGCAGCCCGGATGGCGAACAAAGCCGGTGCCCTGGCCACCACCGAGGTGGGTGCCCAAGGAAGGCTCATCCGCCTAAAGGACTTGGAAGTGGCGAAGCACCAGGCGTAAAAAGGCCAGCCCCGCCCGGCCGCTTTTTTCCGGGTGGAACTGGGGGGCGAGGAGGTTTTCCCGGGCGAGGAGGGCGGTATAGACCGTTCCCTCGTACTCGCTCTTCCCCAGGCTGTAAGGAGTGAGGGGACCGTAGTAGGAGTTGGCGTAGTAAAAAAAGGCTCCGGAAAGCTCCTCGAAGGCCCCCTCGAACCAGACCCGGTTCCAGCCCATCTGGGGAACCCGCCCCTTTTGGAAGCGAAGAACCCTTCCTTCAAACAGGCCAAGACCCCCTTCGTCCAAAGCCTCCTCCGAGGCCTGGTAAAGGATCTGCATCCCCACGCAGATGCCCAGAAAAGGCAGGCCCCGCTCCAGGTGGCCAAGGACCTCCTCCAAAAACCCTGAGGCGCGGAAGGCCCGCATCACCTGGCCGAAATGCCCCTGGCCCGGAAGGACCAAAAGATCCGCCCCCCGGGCCGCACGGGGGTCCTTGGAGACGGCGACGGAAAACCCTGCGGCCTCCAGGGCTTTGGCCGCGCTCCTGAGATTCCCCGAACCGTAGTCGATGAGGAGGGCCTTCATAGCCTCCCCTTGCTCGAGGGCAGGTCCTCCCGGGTGATCCGGGTGGCCTGGTAAAGCGCCCGGGCCAAGGCCTTGAAGCTGGCCTCGATCACGTGGTGCGCCTCCCGGCCCGAAAGGAGCCGAAGGTGGAGGGTGATCTGGGCGTGGCTCACCAGGCCCCGGAGGAACTCCCGCAGGTGGTAGTGGTTCACCCCCCCCGCATGGCCCTCCACCGGCCACTCCTCGGGGCGGAACTCCAGGTGAGGCCTACCCGAAAGGTCCAAGGCGCAAAGGACCAGGGTCTCGTCCATGGGGGCGTAGGCGTGGCCGTACCGCTCGAGGCCCACCCCCTCGCCCAGGGCCTCCTTCAGGGCCAGGCCCAAGGCGATCCCCACATCCTCCACCAGGTGGTGGACGTCCACCTCCAGATCCCCCTTGGCCTCCACCTCGAGGAGGAATCGGCCGTGGGTCTGGAGCTGGAAGAGCATATGGTCCAAAAAGGGCAGGCCCGTCTCCACCTTCCCCCCGGAAGGCCCGTCCAGACCAAGCCTAAGCCGGACCCATGTCTCCCGCGTGGCCCGTTCCACCCGGGCCTCACGCATACGCCGCCTCCAGAAAAGCCCGGTTCTCCTCCGCCCTTCCCACCGTTACCCGTAAGGCCCCAGAAAGGAGGGGGTAGTGGTCCTGCCGGCGCACCAGGACCCCATGGGCGAGGAGCTTATGAAAGGCCTCTTGCGCATCCGGGGTCCTGACCAGGAGGAAGTTGGTGTGGCTCCTTAAAGGCCTCCAGGTGGGGTGGGCCTTCAGGGCTTCGTAAAGGCTTTCTCGCTCTCTTTTTACGTACTGCACCACCTCCTCCACGTAGCCTGGGGCCTCGAGGACACAAAGGAGAAGCGCCGTAGTGTGGACGGGCAGGGCAAAAGGGGGGAGGAGGTTCTGGATCACCCCCGCCACCTCCGGACTGGCCATAAGATACCCCGCCCGCACCCCCCCTAAGGACCAGGCCTTGGAAAACGTGCGCAAAAGCGCTACATGCGGGTTCTTCTGGGCCAGAGCCCGGTGGTCCACCCCTGCGAACTCCCGGTAGGCCTCGTCCACCACGAGAAGCCCCCCCACCTCCTGAGCCCTCTCGGCCAGGGCCAAGACCGCCTCCTGGGGAAATAGGCTCCCCGTGGGGGCGTGGGGGTTGGCCAGGAAGAGGACCCCTTCGGTGAACTGGAGGAGGAGGGCCTCGAGGTCCAGGGCAAAACCCTCCCCTTCCGGCCTTAGGAGGACCGCCCGGTAGGGCGTTCCGGCCAGCCTGGCCGCATGGGCGTAGTGGGGAAAGGAGGGAAGGGTGTCCAAGACGCGGCGGGCGGCCTGGACCAGGGCCTGGATGAGAAGGTTGGACCCCGGGGCCACCACCACCCCCTCGGGAGGCCAGTCCCAGCGCCGGGCCAGGGCCTGGCGCACCTCCCGCGCATCCAAGGAGGGGTAACGGTTCCAGGCCACCCGTCCCATCCGCTCCAGGGCCTGGCGCTTCAGCGCCTCCGGAAGGTCAAAGGGGCTCTCGTTCTGGTCCAGTTTGACCCGGGCCTCGAGGGGGGTGTAAGGATACCGGGAAAGCCCCATGAGGTGGGGCTTGAAGGCCGTCATAGGGGCATTGTACTCAAAAGTGGGCGTACCCCCGCCGCTCCACCTCCACCCGTTTGAATCGCACGCCTCCCCCCTCGGTCAGCCACCCCGCCCGGAAGAGGGGAAGGCCAAGGCGCCGGGCCTTGGTCTCGAGGCGGCCCGCGTTCTCCTTTGAAACCACAAGGACGGCCTCAAACTCCTCCCCACCGTAAAGAACCAAGGAGAGCGCCTTCTCCTCTTGGCCTTCTGGAAAGGCCACGCGTTTGGCATAGGCCAAAACCTCCGGGAACAAGGGCAAGGCTTCCAGCTCCACCCCCAGGCCGAGCCCCTCGGAAAGCTGCCACAAGGTCTCCGCCAGGCCGTCCGAGCTATCCGCACTTCCCTTCAAAAGCCTGGCCAAAGCGAGCAGCTCGAGCCTCGCCCGCG
>NZ_PSMQ01000001.1:38549-39670 GCF_040290245.1 Thermus sp. | reverse complement strand
TATGGCCGCTCCCGTCTTCCCCCAGCGGTCCCCAGCCAAGTAGACGAGGTCCCCCGGGGCACCCGCCCGCGGAAGGGGCCTTTGGGCCAGGGCATACCCGCTCGCCGTGAGGGCCACCTCCTCACCCTTGTTCGTATCCCCTCCCAAAAGCACCGCCCCATGGGCCCGGGCCGCCGCCGCAGCCCCCCGGACCAGGGCCAGGACCTCCTCCACCGGGTAATCCGGGGGTATAAAGAGCCCTAAGGTGAAGCCCAAAGGCCGGCCCATCTTCACAACGAGGTCCGAGGCCGTGGCCGCCACCGCCCGCCAGCCCACCTCAAAGGGCCCCATACCCCTAAGGGCCACCTCCCGGTAGAGGAACCCATCTGTTTTTAAGAGAAGACCCCTTTTCCCAAGCCAGACCCCCCCGGCGTCATCCCCCGGAGGCAAGGGGGCATCCTGGGGGTAGCCCAAAGGGGCCAGAAGCGCCAAGAGCCCGCGTTCACCCAGCCCGGCCACTCGCATCCCCCCTAGGCTACCCGGTATGATGGGCGGCGTGTTGCGGGTCGCCCTTTGCCCACACCTTCCCGCCCAGGGGCCGGTGGTTTTGGTAGAGGTCCTGCCTACGGGAAGCGCCCTCACCCTCCTCCTCGCCCGCGGGGCCCGGTCGGTCTGGGTGGCCCCGGGGCCCAAGGTGGCAGGGCTTCTTGGGGGGGTTCTTTTGGGGGAAAAGGAGGGGCTTCCCCCAGAGGGGTTCCACGCCACCCTGGACCTCTCGGCCCTGGAAAGCCTCGAGGTCCAGGGCCGGGAGGTCACCCTCCTCGCCCCAGGGCTTGCGGCCAGCCTGAACCCGGCGGAAAAGGAGGTGTATATCGGAAATTTTCGCAACGCTCGCGCGGTCTACACCACCCTTGCCCAAAAGGCCCTGACCATAAGGCCTGCAGGGGAAGGGGAGCCCTATCTGAGCGCGGTGGTAGCGGCGGGCTTCCTGGCGCGAAAACTCGCCCCAGAGGGGGAAGGGGCCTACGCCTTGGCAACGGCCCTCCTCAAGGCCTTCCCCGACCCGCAGGAAGCCCTTTTCCAAAGCCAAGAAGGGCAGCGGCTTTATCGGATGGGCCGGACGGAGGATCTGGCCCGGGCCA
>NZ_PSMQ01000001.1:0-38516 GCF_040290245.1 Thermus sp. | reverse complement strand
TTCCCCAAGGACGCCTACGGCTTGTCCCAGGACCGATTCGCCTTCCGTTTCGAGCCATGGAACGGCTAACCCTCCTCGGCCTTCCCCTAGACCCCGTGGACATGCAAGGGGCCCTGACCCGCATCAAAGGCTTCCTCGCAGAACCCAAATCCCACCAGGTGGTCACCTTGAACCCCGAGATCGCCGTCCGGGCCCAAAGCGACGCGGCGCTTAGACGCGCCATAGAGGAGGCGGAGCTCGTCACCCCGGACGGGGTGGGCATCCTCTGGGCGGCCAGGAGCCTTTTGGGCGTAAAGCTCGCGGAGCGGGTCACGGGGGTGGACCTAACCCTGGCGCTTCTGCGGGCCCTTCCCGGGCTCAGGGTCTACCTTCTAGGAGCTCGGCCCGGCGTGGCCGAGCGGGCCGCCAAGGAGGTGGAAAGGCTGGGCGGCGTGGTGGTGGGAACCCACCACGGCTTCTTCCAAGAAGAGGCAGCCGTTGTGGAAGCCATTGCCCAGGCCCGGCCCGATCTCCTTCTGGTGGGCCTGGGGGAGAAGCAAGAAACTTTTATCCACCGCTACAAAGCCCACCTGGGGGCCCGGGTGGCCATGGGCGTGGGGGGAACGCTGGACGTCCTGGCGGGGGAGGCCCGCCGCCCCCCCCAGTGGGCGCAGAGGCTCCACCTCGAGTGGCTCCTCAGGGTGGGGCTGGACCCCAAGCGCTGGCGGCGGGCCCCAAGGCTTTGGACCTTTGTGGGGCTCGTCCTTAAGGAAAAGCGTTTCGGAAAGTCTTAACCGTCTCATTTCCCTTAGGGAAAAGCGCGTAGACTCTGATCATGCGTTCGCTCCTTTTCCTCCTTCTCCTCGCCCCCGCCCTGGCCCAAGGCCTGGTCCTGCCCTTCCAGGGACCCAGGGGGTACAGCCTGGCCCAAGGGTACGCCGAGGCCCTGGGCACCCCCCCCGTCAGCCTGGCCGCCCTCCTTCTGCCCGAACCCCCCTGGCAGGGAGGGTATGAACGGGCCGGGGGGCTTTACAGCCGGGCGGGGGCGGCCTTGGTGCGGGAGGTGACCGGGGCGGAGTTCGTCCTCCTGGGCCGGACGGAACCCCTTACCCTTTACCTGGCCAGCCGCGAAGGGGTGGTGGAGGGGCGGTTTTCCAACCCAGCGGCCGCCTGGCTCTGGGTCAAAGTCCACCTGAAGCGGCGCGACCTCACCCCTCCCCCCAGGCCTCGCGGCGACGAGGCCCGCCTGCAGGCCCTGGCCCAGGGGGAGGACCCGGACGAGCTCCACGGGAAAGCCCTCCGCCTCAGGCAGGGGGAACCGGTCCAGATCCCAGGCCTTCCGCAGGGGGTTTCCGCCTTCTGGCAGGCCCTTTCCGGGAAAGATGGCCAACTGCCCAGGGTGTACGCCCTTTACGAGCTCCTGGCCGAGGAGAAGCGGGAAGAGGCGCTGGCCTTGGCCAGAACCCTATCAAGTGGAACTACTCTAGAAAAACTCGGGGCCCTCCTCGTCCTCCGGTTCCTCGAGGACCCTTCCTGGAAGGCCCTGGCCTGGAGGCTGGCCCAGGAGGCCCCTTACCTTCCCCTGGCCTGGGAGATGGCCAGCTATGCCGCCTTTGAGGAAGAGGACGGGGCCAAGGCCAAGGAAGCCCTCGTCCAGGCCCTGAGGCTTTCCCCCGGCTCTGCCCTTTACTGGACCAACCTGGGCTGGGCCGAGTACCTCCTGGGCGAGAAGGCCCGGGCCCTTCTCGCCACGCAAAGGGCCCTCCGGATTGAACCCGGCGCAGTGGCTCTGTACAACCTGGGCCTCCTTAAAGCCCTCTATGGGGACCACCTGGGGGCCAAGGCCGCCTACGACCGGGCCTTGCGCCTGGACCAGGGGGAGGATGTCCGGATGGCGGTGGACGACTGGGCCAAGTACGAGAAGGAGGCCCCTCAGGGTCTCTTCTGGCGGGCCTATCTCTTGGAACACGCGGGGGATCTGAAGGAGGCCCTGGCCCTCTACCAGGCCTTCCTCCGGACCGAACCCCAAAGCCCCTTGGCCTTCCTCGCTCAAAGGGCCCTGAAGCGGCTGGAAGGGGCAAAGGTGGAGGTGAAGCTAAACCGGCTCACCCTCCTTCCCGGCGACCTCGAGGCCCGCCCCTTCCGCGTGGGAGAGGCCATCTTCCCAGAGGTGCAGGTTTCTGGAGAGCCCTACCTGGAAAGGGCCCCCCTGATCACCCGGCTTTTGAAAAGCGGCCAAGCCGCCGAGGAGAGAGAAAAGGCCCTGGGGTTTCCGCCGCTCACCACACAGGCCCAGGCCACCGCCCCCGCGGTCACCCCCAAGGAGGAGGGGGTGTATGCCCTCGAGGTCCAGTACGGGGGCGCCCGGGCAAGGGTCGAACTGACCATCCTAAAGGAGAGCCTGGCCCGCAGGCTCTACGTCCTGGGGATCATCCCCAAGGACCTCTCAGGCCAGGACCTCCTGAGCCCCAAGGAGATGCTGGGGGAAGACGGCGAAGCCCTTCTCCTTAAGCGGAGCGTGGCCGCCTTGCAGGAGGCCGCTCTTTTGGCCCAGTCCCCCCAGCTCACCGCACCTCTCAAGTCAGGGCCTTTCCAGGGAAAAAGCGTCCGGGAGCTCTTGCAAAGAGCAGACGAGGCCCTGGTGCTCCGCTTTTACCGCGCGGTGCTGGAAGATCCCACGCTCCTGGCCGAACAGGGCATGGACCTGGTCAACGCCTTGGTGAATTGGCTTCTCCAGTAGGGCCGCCAATCAAAAACCCCCCGGAGTGCCCGGGGGGTTTTGGTGGAGCCGACGGGATTCGAACCCGTGACCTCCTGAGTGCGATTCAGGCGCGCTCCCAGCTGCGCCACGGCCCCAGGCCGACCCATATGGTAAGGGAACCGGACGGGCCTTGTCTAGTCCTCCTTGACCCGGACCTCAATCCGGCCCTTCTTATCCTTGACGCTTAGGCTGGCCTTGGCCTTCCCCTTCCGGTATTCGGCCTTCCACTCGTTCTTCTTCACTTCGTACTTCACCCGCTGCCAGCCCCGGGCCCTAAGGTCCTGATCGTGAAAGCGGAAGACCGACTCCGCCTGGCTTCCCTGGTAGACCACCACAATCCCTGAAGGCTCAGGCACCCTTTCCACCACGACGAGCTGGGGGAAAAGCCGGATGGAAAGGTCGGCGCTCACGCGGATGGGCCCCACCTCGAGGGCCAAAGCCGAGGCCGCCAAGACCAAAAGGGCGTAGATCCTTTTCATACCCTCACGATACCCCATCCTCATAGCAAGGGGGTGAGAAAAAGGTCAAACCCCTTTAGAAATAAGGCGGGCTGGCCGTACACTGAAGGCATGGAGGAAATCTGGCGCAGGCTCGCCGAACCCTTCCCCTCCACCGAGGTCCAGTGGCGGATCGAGGCGGTTTCCAAAGACAAAACCCGGGCCTTGGTGGTGCCCTACATCGACGCGAGGAGCGTCCTGGACCGGCTGGACCAGGTGGTGGGTCCGGAAAACTGGCATGACCAGTACGAGGTCCTTTCGGTGTTCCCTTCGGGAAGCAACTACCTGCGAGAGGAGGGGCCGGAAAAACCTAGGCTCTGTGAGGTGAAATGCCGCCTCACCATCCACGGGGTTACCAAGGAGGACGTGGGGGAAGGGGACTCTCTGAAGGCCGCCTTTTCCGATGCCCTAAAGCGGGCCGCGGTCAAGTTCGGCATTGGGCGGTACCTGTACCGGGTGGAAAAGCAGTGGGTGGACTATGAACCGAAAACAGGAAGGTTCACCCCACCCCGCCTCCCTTTAGGTGAAGGGGAAGAGGAGGAAAAACCCGAGGCCCACCGGCTCATCGACCGGCTTTTGGAACGGCTAAGGGAGGAGGGGTTGGGTAAGGAGGCCGTCCAGATCCTCATCCGCTACCCAGGGTACGGACGCTCCCCGGAAGAGACGAAAAGGCTTTACGGGGAGCTTAGGGACCTCCTTAGGAAAAAGGCATGAGGGTTCTCGCCCTGGGCGACCTCCACGCCCTCTTCCCCACCCTATGGCGGATTCTCAAGAAGGAAGGGGCGGCAACCCCCGAACTGAAGCCCACAGAAGAGGTTCGAACTGGACGGTTGCGGGTGGTCCTCCTGGGAGACCTGGTCCACCCCAAGACGCTAGAGGACTACCAGCTCCTCACCGGCCTCGTCCCCTTTGACCCGGAAAACCCTAACCACCTGAGGGCCGCAGCCCGGGCACAGATCCGGGAGCTTTCCCGGCTCAAGCGGTACCAGGAGGAGGCCCAGGGCCATGTCAGCATCCTCCTGGGCAACCACGACGAGGCCGCGGTCAAGGGCTTCCCCCTTCTGGGCAACCGCCATCTGGTCCACAAGGAGTTCCACCCGGAAAAAGGGGGGCTCGAGCTCCCGGAAGGACTCAAGGCCTGGATGGCGGGCTTCCCCAGGGAACTCGTTTTAGAAGGGGTGCACTTCGCCCACGTAGGACCTGTGCCTTGGCTTCAGGCCTATGATGAAGCCTTCTACGCCAGCAGCGAGGCCAAGACCTGGTGGTTCCTGACGCCGGACTACGTGGAACGCATGGGCTACCGGTTCGGCGTCTACGGCCATACCCCCATGCGGGAGGGCCTTCTCATCAAGGAACGCCTGGCCTTGATCGACGCCTTGGACCTGGGGCAGTACCTGAGGCTTGTCCTGGGGGAGGCGGTGGCCCTGGAGGTGGGGCGGGTATAATGCCCCCGGGGATGCGAGACCAGAGCCTCCAGGGGAAAACCGCTTGGATCGCGGTGAGTCGGGCGCGAGAGGCCCTGAGACCTCCCCTGTCCCCGATGCCCTTAGAGGGAAGCCGCTTTGAGCCTGCCGGCCTTCCTGGCCCTGGAAGCCGACGAAAACCCCTCCCTTCGAAGGAGGGTCTCGAGGCCGCGCTTTGCTAAGGAAGGAAGTCCAACGCCTCCTCCATACGTACGGCCTTAAGGCCAAGAAGGCCCTGGGACAGAACTTTTTAGTGGAGGAGGCCTACCTAAGGCGCATCGTCCAGGCGGCAGAGCCTCTAAGCGGCCGGGTCTACGAGGTGGGGCCGGGCCTCGGCCTGCTCACCCGGTTCCTCCTCGAGGCGGGGGCCGAGGTGGTGGCCATAGAGAAGGACCTCTCCTTAAAGCCCGCCCTGGAGGCCTACCTCGAGGGCCTAAACCCCACCCTCCTCTTCCAGGACGCCCTCCTGTTCCCCTGGGAAGAGGTGCCCAAAGGAAGCCTTCTGGTGGCCAACCTCCCCTACAACATCGCCACTTTCCTGGTGAGCCGGCTCCTCCAGACGGGCCGCTTCGCCCGGCTGGTCTTCCTGGTGCAGAAGGAGGTGGCGGAAAGGATGGTGGCCGCTCCCGGCACCCCGGCCTACGGGGTGCTCTCCTTGAGGGTGGCCCACCACGCCAAGGCGGAAAAGCTCCTCGACCTCCCCCCGGGGGCCTTCCTCCCTCCCCCCAAGGTGACGAGCAGCCTGGTCCGGCTGACCCCCTTTCCCAGCCCGGATGACCCCGGCCTTTTCAAACTCATAGAGGCGGCCTTCCGTACCCGGAGAAAGACGCTTAAAAACGCCCTAATCCACGCGGGTTACCCCAGGGCCAAGGTGGAGGAAGCCCTGAGGGCTTTGGGCCTTCTGGATACCGTGCGGGCCGAGGCCCTCGGCCTGGAGACCTTCCGGGCGTTGCGGTCCGCCTTAACGGTGTAACCCCTTTTCTTAAGCTTTCCCAGCCCCTACACGGGATTTCCGGTGTAGTGTGTAGGGTGTCTTGCACCGGCTTAAGGGGGTGGGTGGTAAGATTTAGGGCGAAGGGGAGGGGGTTTACCCCCAGTTCGTGAAGATGAGCACGAATACTCAAAGGAGGTCACCTTGGCGCCCATATCCGAGTACCTGAACATCCTGGTCTACCTGGCGGCGGCCCTCTTCATCGGAGTGGCGGCCCTTTTGGCGGGGGCCCTCCTGGGGCCCAAGAAACCAGGAAGGGCCAAGCTCATGCCCTACGAGTCCGGAAACGACCCGGCGGGGGAGGTCAGGCGGTTTCCCGTTCACTTTTACGTGGTGGCCATGCTCTTCATCCTCTTCGACGTGGAGGTGGCCTTCCTCTGGCCTTACGCGGTGAGCGCGGGGAAGCTCGGCCTTTATGGCTTTCTGGGGGTGGCGGGCTTTACCCTCCTCCTCTTCGTGGGCTTCCTCTACGAGTGGTGGAAGGGGGTCATGCGATGGCACTAAAAGACCTTTTTGAACGGGATGTGCAGGAGCTGGAGCGGGAGGGGATCCTCTTCACGACCCTGGAGAAGCTGGTGGCCTGGGGGCGGAGCAACTCCCTTTGGCCCGCTACCTTTGGCCTCGCCTGCTGCGCCATCGAGATGATGGCCTCCACCGACGCCCGGAACGACCTGGCCCGTTTCGGAAGCGAGGTCTTCCGGGCCAGCCCCCGCCAGGCGGACGTGATGATCGTGGCCGGAAGACTTTCCAAAAAGATGGCCCCGGTGATGCGCCGGGTCTGGGAACAGATGCCCGACCCCAAGTGGGTCATCTCCATGGGGGCTTGCGCCAGCTCCGGGGGGATGTTCAACAACTACGCCATCGTCCAAAACGTGGACAGCGTGGTCCCGGTGGACGTTTACGTCCCCGGCTGCCCCCCGCGGCCGGAGGCGCTGATCTACGCGGTGATGCAGCTGCAAAAGAAGGTGCGCGGCCAGGCCTACGACGACTCGGGGCGGAAGCTTCCCCCGGTGGCCGCCTGGAAAAGGGGGTAAGGATGCGGCTGAGCTGGGTGCTAGAAGAGGCGCGGGAGAAGGGATACCCGGTGGAGGACAACGGCCTCGGTAACCTCTGGGTGGTCCTTCCCCGGGAGGCCTTCAAAGCCCAGATGGCCCGCTACAAGGAGATGGGGTTCAACTACCTGGCGGACATCGTGGGCCTAGACTACCTCACCTACCCCGACCCAAAGCCCGAGCGCTTCTGCGTAGTCTACGAGCTCGTCTCCATGCCGGGCTATGGGGATGGGGACGGAAGCCGCTTCTTCGTTCGGGTGTATGTGCCGGAGAAGGACCCCGTCCTGCCCACGGTGGTGGACCTATGGGGGAGCGCGAACTTCCTCGAGCGGGAGGTTTTTGACCTCTTCGGAATCCGGTTTGAGGGCCACCCTGACCTGCGCAAGATCCTCACCCCTGAGGACCTGGAGGGCCACCCCCTGCGCAAGGACTTCCCCTTAGGCGAAACCCCCACCCTCTTCCGGGAGGGGCGGTTCATCGTGCCCAGCGAGTTCCGGGCGGGCCTCACCGGAAAGGACCCGGGAATGACCCTGTACCGGGGAGGGAGCCGAAAGGGGTACCGGTCGCTCTGGGCTGACCTTCAGAAGATGAAGGAGGGGCAATGATCGACAAAGAGCTTCTGGAGGAGCCAAAGGAGCTCCGCACCGAGGTGATGACCCTCAACGTGGGCCCCCAGCATCCCTCCACCCACGGGGTCTTGCGGGTGGTGGTGACGCTTTCCGGGGAGGAGGTCCTGGACCTGGTCCCCCACATCGGCTACCTCCACACGGGCTTTGAGAAGACGATGGAGAACCGGACCTACCTCCAGAACCTCACCTACACCCCCCGGATGGACTACCTCCACTCCTTCGCCCACGACCTGGCCTACGCCCTGGCGGTGGAGAAGCTGGTGGGAGCCGTGGTCCCGCCCAGGGCTCAGACCATCCGCATCCTTCTGAACGAGCTCTCGCGTCTGGCCAGCCACCTGGTCTTTCTGGGCACAGGCCTCCTGGACCTGGGGGCCCTCACCCCCTTCTTCTACGCCTTCCGGGAGCGGGAGACCATTCTGGACCTCTTCGAGTGGGTCACGGGGCAGCGCTTCCACCACAACTACATCCGCATCGGAGGCCTTAAGGAGGACCTCCCCGAGGAGTTTGTTCCGGAGCTCAAAAAGCTCCTTCAGGTCCTCCCCCACCGCATCGACGAGTATGAGGGCCTCTTTGCGGAAAGCCCCATCTTTTACGAACGGGCCCGGGGCGTGGGGGTGATCCCGGCGGAGGTGGCCATCCACCTGGGCCTCACCGGGGGTTCGCTGAGGGCCAGCGGAGTGGACTACGACATCCGGAAGGCCCACCCCTACGCAGGGTACGAGACCTACCGCTTCGATGTCCCCCTGGGGGAGCAGGGCGATGTGTTTGACCGGATGCTCATCCGCATCCGGGAGATGCGTGAGAGCGTAAAGATCATTCAACAAGCCCTGGAGCGCCTCGAGCCCGGCCCCATCCGCGACCCCAACCCCCAGATCACCCCGCCCCCCAGGCCCCTTTTGGAAACCTCCATGGAGGCGGTCATCTACCACTTCAAGCACTACACGGAAGGCTTCCACCCCCCCAAGGGCGAGGTGTACGTGCCCACGGAGTCGGCCCGGGGGGAGCTCGGGTACTACATCGTCTCGGACGGGGGGTCCATGCCCTACCGGGTCAAGGTGCGGGCCCCCAGCTTCGTCAACCTGCAGAGCCTCTCCTACGCCTGTAAGGGGGAGCAGGTGGCTGACATGGTGGCCATCATCGCCAGCCTGGACCCTGTGATGGGAGACGTGGACCGCTAGGAGGAAGGATGGGCTTCTTTGACGATAAGCAGGAGTTTCTGGAGGAGGTCTTCAGACAGTACCCCCCAGAGGGGCGCCGCTCTGCCGTCATGCCCCTTCTGAGGCGGGTGCAGCAGGAGGAGGGCTGGATCCGGCCCGAGCGGGTGGAGGAGATCGCCCGTCTGGTGGGCACCACCCCCACGGAGGTCATGGGGGTGGCGAGCTTTTACAGCTACTACCAGTTCGTCCCCACGGGAAAGTATCACCTCCAGGTCTGCGCCACGCTTTCGTGCAAGCTCGCGGGGGCGGATGAACTTTGGGACCACCTTACGGAAACCTTGGGCATAGGGCCTGGGGAGGTGACGCCAGACGGGCTTTTCAGCGTGCAGAAGGTAGAGTGTCTGGGAAGCTGCCACACCGCTCCCGTGCTTCAGGTGAACGACGAACCCTACGTGGAGTGCGTGACCCGGGCCCGCCTCGAGGCTCTCCTCCAGGGCCTGAGGGAGGGGAAGCGCCTCGAGGAGATCCAGCTTCCCGGCCGGTGCGGCCACCACGTGCACGAGGTGGAGGTATGACGGGACCCATCGTTTCCGGCCACGATCCCCGGTTTGAACGCACCCTCTACGCCCACGTGGGCCAGGAGGAAAGCTGGACCTTGGACCACTACCTCCGGCACGGGGGGTACGAGACCGCGAAAAGGGTCCTCACCCGCCTGAGCCCTGAAGAGGTCATCGAGGAGGTGAAGCGCTCTGGCCTACGCGGCCGGGGTGGGGCAGGCTTTCCCACCGGGCTTAAGTGGAGCTTCATGCCCAAGGACGGCAAGCAGCACTACCTCATCTGCAACGCGGACGAGTCCGAGCCCGGAAGCTTCAAGGACCGCTACATCCTAGAGGACGTGCCCCACCTCCTCATCGAGGGCATGATCATCGCCGGCTACGCCATAAGGGCCACCAAGGGGTACATCTACGTCCGGGGGGAGTACCGCAAGGCCTACGACCGGCTCATGGGGGCCATACAGGAAGCCTACGCCCGGGGGTATTTGGGCCAGAACCTCTTCGAAAGCGGATTCAGCTTTGACCTTTACGTCCACCGGGGGGCGGGGGCCTACATCTGCGGGGAGGAGACGGCCTTGATGAACTCCCTCGAGGGCCTGAGGGCCAACCCCCGGCTCAAACCCCCCTTCCCCGCTCAGGCGGGGCTTTGGGGCATGCCCACCACCATCAACAACGTGGAGACCTTGGCCGCGGTGGTCCCCATCCTGGAACGGGGGGCGGACTGGTTCGCCCAGATGGGCACGGAAAGGTCCAAGGGGATGAAGCTTTACCAGGTCTCCGGGCCGGTGAAACGGCCTGGGGTCTACGAGCTCCCCATGGGGACCACCTTCCGGGAGCTCATCTACGACTGGGCCGGGGGACCCCTGGAGCCCATCCAGGCCCTCATTCCCGGGGGATCTTCCACCCCGCCCCTTCCCTTCACGGACGAGACCCTGGACACCCCGATGGACTACGAGAGCCTCCAGGCCAAGGGGTCTTTGCTGGGCACGGGCGGGGTCATCCTCATCCCGGAGCGGGTGAGCATGGTGGACGCCATGTGGAACGTGACCCGGTTTTACGCCCACGAGTCCTGTGGGAAGTGCACCCCCTGCCGGGAGGGGGTGGCGGGGTTCATGGTCAACCTCTTCGCCAAGATCGGCGCGGGCCAAGGGGAGGAGAAGGATGTGGACACCCTAGAAAACTTGCTGGACCTGATCGAAGGCCGGGCCTTCTGCCCTTTGGCGGATGCTGCGGTCTGGCCGGTGCGGGGCTCCCTTAAGCACTTCAAGGACCAGTACCTCACCTTGGCCAAGGAGAAGAAGCCTGTGCCCCGGGTGAGCCTCTGGAGGTGAGCATGGTCAGGGTTAAGGTCAACGACCGCATCGTAGAGGTACCCCCGGGAACCAGCGTCATGGACGCGGTCTTCCACGCGGGGTACGATGTGCCGCTTTTCTGTTCGGAAAAGCACCTCTCCCCCATCGGGGCCTGCCGGATGTGCCTAGTCCGGATCGGCCTCCCCCGCAAGGGGCCGGATGGGGCGTACCTTAAGGACGAAAACGGCGAGCTCCAGATCTTCTGGCAGCCCAAGCTCGCGGCGAGTTGCGTCACCTCTGTGGCCGAGGGGATGGTGGTGGACACCCAAAGCGACCTGGTCCGGCAGGCCCAGGCGGGGATGGTGGAGTTCACCCTGCTCAACCACCCCCTGGACTGCCCCACCTGCGACAAGGGGGGGGCCTGCGAGCTCCAGGACCGGACGGTGGAGTATGGCCTTTACGAGAAGTACTACCAGGAGGGGCCCTTAGAGCTCCCCGTCTACACCCGGTTTGAGTTCACCCGCCGCCACGAGGACAAGCACCACCCCCTTTCGGAGTTCATCATCCTAGACCGGGAGCGGTGCATTCACTGCAAGCGGTGCGTCCGCTACTTTGAGGAGATCCCAGGGGACGAGGTCCTGGACTTCATCGAGCGGGGGGTGCACACCTTCATCGGCACCATGGACCTCGGCCTGCCCTCAGGGTTCTCCGGAAACATCACGGACATCTGCCCGGTAGGGGCGCTTCTGGACCTCACCGCCCGCTTTAGGGCGAGGAACTGGGAGTACGAGGAGACAGAGACCACCTGCACCCTGTGCGCCGTGGGGTGCGGGATCACCTTGGACACCCGGAGCGGCCAGCTCGAGCGCATCCGGGCCCGGGAGGTCAGGGAGGTCAACGAAATCTGGCTCTGTGACGCAGGCCGCTTCGGCCACGAGTGGGCCGACCAGAACCGGGTCCTTAAACCCCTGGTGCGGAAGGGCGGCAGCCTGGTGGAGGCCAGCTGGGAGGAGGCCCTTGCCGCCATCCGGGAGGGGCTAAAGGGCCTGGACCCCAGCCGGGTGGGGCTTTACTTGGACGGGGGCGCCACCTTGGAGGAGGGGCTGATGGCCGCCGAGCTTGCCCGGGCCCTCGGCACCCCCCATCTGGATTTTGAGGGCCGTACCCCCGCCCCCGCCAGCCTCTTCACCCCGGCGACCTTTGAGGAGCTGCTTCAGGCGGATTTCGCCCTGGTCCTAGGCGACCCCACGGAGGAGGCCCCCCTGGTCCACCTGCGGCTTTCCGAGTTCACCCGGGGCCTCACCCCACCCCCCCTTCTAAACCACGGCACCCCCTTCGCCGACCTGCGCATCCAGGAACGGATGCCCAGGCGAAAGGAGCGGCTGGCCCTCTTTGCCCCCTTTCCCACAGCCTTGGGGAAATGGGCGGGGGTCTACGAGGTCATCGAGCCCGGGAGCGAGCGGGAGCTCCTCGCCGCCCTCCTTGGGGAGAAGGAGGGGGGCGAGGCGGCCAGGCAGGCCCGGGAGGCCTACGAGAAGGCCGAGCGCCCGGTCTTGATCCTGGGGGCGAACCTCCTGCAAGACGCGGTGGCGGCGGAAAGGGCACGGCTTCTTGCGGAAAAGAAGGGGGCCAAGGTCCTGGCCATGACCCCGGCGGCGAACGCGCGGGGCCTCGAGGCCTTGGGGGTTCTGCCCAAACCAGGCGGGGCGGCCTGGGACGAGCCTGGGGCGGAGGCCGCGTACTACGGTTACCTTCCTCCTGAGGCCGCCCTTAGGGGGAAGCGGTTTCTGGTCTTCCACCTCACCCACCTCCACCCCCTGGCGGAGAAGTATGCCCACGTGGTCCTGCCCGCGGAGACCCCATATGAGAAGAAGGGGCATGTGGTGAACCTGGAGGGCCGCATCCAAACCCTTGCCCCTGCCCCCATAGACAACGGGGAGGCGGACGACGCGGTGGCCGCCTTGGCCCTTTTGGCCGAGGCCCTGGGGGTGAAACCGCCCTTCCGGCTCATGGCCCAGGCGGAAAAGGCCCTTCCCTTCAAGGGGGGCTTCGTGAAAGAAAGGGTCAAGACCCTCTTCCCCAAGGAGATGAAGGGGGAGATCTACCTCCGCCCCTTCATGTGGAAGGAAAAGCAGCTTGTGGGGCGTGCGGCGCACATCCAACCTGTGCTCAGCGTACATCCTGAACGGGCCAAGAGGGAAAGCCTTCTGGAAGGGGCCCAGGTGGAGGTGGAAACCCCCTTCGGAGTGGCCAAGGCGAGGGTGGAGCACCGGGAAGAGGTGAGCCCCCGCTTCCTCTACCTCACCGCATTGGGCCCCTACGCGGGCCGGAGGGTGGAGGCTCGGATTCTTGTGCCCGCTGGAGGTGAAGCATGAACTACCCGCAAGACCCCCTCTGGATGGTGGCGGTGAAGGCCCTCCTGGTCATCTTTGGCCTCCTCACCGCCTTCGCCTACATGACCCTCGTGGAAAGACGCCTTCTCGCCCGGTTCCAAATCCGGCTGGGCCCGAACCGGGTAGGCCCCCTGGGCCTCCTCCAGCCCCTGGCCGATGCCATCAAGAGCATCTTCAAGGAGGACCTGGTGGTGGAGAAGGCGGACCGATTCCTCTTCGTCCTTGCCCCTTTGATCTCCATCACCTTCGCCCTTCTGGCCTTCGGGGCCATCCCCTTCGGCCCCCCGGGGGCCTTTTTCGGCTACCAGCCCTGGGTGCTCAACCTGGACCTCGGCCTCCTCTACCTCTTCGCGGTGAGCGAGATGGCGGTCTATGGGATCTTCCTGGCGGGCTGGGCCTCGGGAAGCAAGTACAGCCTTCTGGGCTCCTTGCGCTCCTCCGCCAGCCTGATCAGCTACGAGCTAGGGCTAGGCATCGCCTTGCTCTCCCCCGTTCTTTTGGTGGGTTCCTTGAACCTGAAGGAGATCGTGGACTGGCAGGCGGAAAACGGTTGGCTGATCCTGTACGCCTTCCCCGCCTTCCTGCTCTTTGTCATCGCCTCCATGGCCGAGGCCGCCCGCACCCCCTTTGACCTGCCCGAGGCGGAGCAGGAGCTAGTAGGGGGCTACCACACGGAGTACAGCTCCATCAAGTGGGCCCTCTTCCAGATGGCGGAGTACGTGCACCTCATCACCGCCAGCGCCCTCATCCCCACCCTATTCCTTGGGGGATGGCGGATGCCGGGACTCGAGGTGCCCTATCTTTGGATGTTCGTCAAGATTGCCTTCTTCCTCTTCCTCTTCATCTGGATCCGGGCCACCTGGTTCCGCCTGCGGTACGACCAGCTCCTTCGCTTCGGTTGGGGCTTTCTCTTCCCCGTGGCCCTGGTCTGGTTTTTGGTCACCGCCTTGGTGGTGGCCCTGGACCTGAACCGGGTGGTGCTCCAGTACCTCTCCCTCTTCGCCTTGGCCCTGGTCCTGGGGGGGCTCTTCTACACCCCCGCCCCCAGGCGGAAAGGAGGTAAGGCATGAGCCTGAAAGCCCTGGCGCAAAGCCTGGGAATCACCTTGAAGCATCTCTTCTCCAAACCTGTGACCATCCCCTATCCGGATGCCCCCGTGGCCCTGAAGCCCCGCTTCCACGGGCGGCACGTCCTCACCCGGCACCCCAACGGCCTCGAGAAGTGCATCGGCTGCTCCTTGTGCGCCGCCGCCTGCCCCGCCTACGCCATCTATGTGGAGGCAGCGGAAAACGACCCGGAAAACCCTGTCTCCGCTGGGGAACGCTACGCCAAGGTCTACGAGATCAACATGCTCCGGTGCATCTTCTGCGGCCTTTGCGAGGAGGCCTGCCCCACCGGGGCCATCGTTTTAGGCTATGACTTCGAGATGGCGGACTACCGCTACTCCGACCTCATCTACGGCAAGGAGGACATGCTGGTGGACGTGGTGGGCACCAAGCCCCAGCGGCGGGAGGCCAGGATTACCGGCAAGGCGGTGAAGCCGGGGTATGTCGTGCCTTACGTCCGGCCGGAGCTCGAGGGCTTCCAGGCCCCCACGGAAAGGGGGAAGAGGTGAGCGGCCTCGAGGTCTTGGCCCTCTTTCTCCTTCTGGGGAGCGGGGCTTTAGTGGTCACCTTGAAAAACGCCATCCACGCCGCTTTAGCCCTTATCCTCAACTTCCTGGTGCTGGCCGGGGTCTACATCGCCTTGGACGCCCGCTTTCTAGGCTTCATCCAGATAATAGTCTATGCCGGGGCCATCGTGGTCCTCTTCCTCTTCGTCATCATGCTCCTCTACGCCGCCCAGGGGGATATCGGCTTCGACCCCCTGGTGCGCGCAAAACCCCTGGCTGCCCTCTTAAGCCTAGGGGTGGCGGGGCTTTTCTACTTTGGCCTTTCGGTCCTCCCTTTGGGCCAGGGGAAGGACCTCCAAGGAGGGCTTCCCCAGGCCCTTGGCCCCCTCTTGTACGGGGACTGGCTCTTTGCCCTTTTGGGGGTGGGCTTCCTCCTCCTGGTGGCCACGGTGGCCGCGGTGACCCTGGTCCAACCCCAAAGGCCCCTGGAGGCGCTTAAGCCCGAGGAAAAGAAGGAGGTGGTGCGGTGAGCTACCTCTTGATGAGCAGCCTCCTCTTCGCCCTAGGGGTCTACGGGGTCCTCACCCGCAGGAGCGCCATTTTGGTCTTCCTCTCCATCGAGCTGATGCTGAATGCGGCCAACCTGGCCCTGGTTACCTTCGCCCGCGCGCACGGCCTCGAGGGCCAGGTGGCGGCCCTGCTGGTCATCGCCGTGGCCGCCGCCGAGGTGGCGGTGGGCCTGGGGCTGATCGTGGCCGTTTTCCGCCACCGGGAGAGCACCTCGGTGGACGACCTTTCGGAGCTTAGGGGGTAATGATGCTTCTTTTCACGATCCTTCTGCCCCTTCTCGGCTGGGCCCTTCTCGGTCTTTTCGGAAAAAGATTGAAGGAACCCCTTCCCGGGGTCATCGCCTCGGCTCTGGTGCTGGCCTCCTTTCTTATTGGAAGCGGCCTCTTGATCTCGGGCGGGGCCAGCTGGCGGGTGGACTGGCTCCCTGGGATCCCCTTCAGCCTGGTCCTGGACCCGCTCTCCGGGCTCATGCTCCTCATCGTGACCGGGGTCGGGTTCCTGATCCACGTCTACGCCATCGGGTACATGGCGGGTGACCCCGGGTACAGCCGGTTCTTCAGTTACTTCAACTTCTTCATCGCCATGATGCTGACCCTGGTCCTCGCGGACACCTACCCCGTGATGTTCATCGGCTGGGAGGGGGTGGGCCTGGCCAGCTTCTTGCTCATCGGCTTCTGGTACCGGAACAAGGAGTATGCCGACTCGGCCCGCAAGGCCTTCATCGTCAACCGCATCGGGGATCTGGGCTTTCTGTTGGGCATGGCCCTCCTCTGGGCCCTATTTGGCACCCTTTCCATCAGCGAGCTGAAGGAGGCCTTTGAAGGCCCCCTCAAAAACCCCGAGCTTCTCGGCCTGGCCGGCCTTCTCCTCTTCCTGGGTGCGGTGGGCAAGAGCGCCCAGATCCCCCTCATGGTCTGGCTGCCGGACGCCATGGCCGGCCCCACCCCGGTCTCCGCCCTCATCCACGCGGCCACCATGGTGACCGCGGGGGTTTACCTCGTGGCCCGAAGCTCCTTCCTTTACGCCAACCTCCCCGATCTCTCCTACACCATCGCTTTGATCGGCCTCCTGACCGCGGCCTACGGGGCCCTTTCCGCCTTTGGCCAGTACGACATCAAGAAGATCGTCGCCTACTCCACCATCAGCCAGCTGGGGTACATGTTTTTGGCCGCGGGGGTAGGGGCCTACTGGGTGGCCCTCTTCCACGTCCTCACCCACGCCTTCTTCAAGGCCCTCCTCTTCCTGGCCTCGGGAAGCGTAATCCACGCCCTGGGAGGGGAGCAGGACGTGCGGAAGATGGGCGGAATGTGGAAGCACCTGCCTCAGACGCGCTGGCACGGCCTGATCGGGGCTCTGGCCCTGGGCGGGCTTCCTTTCCTCTCTGGCTTCTGGTCCAAGGACGCCATCCTCGCCTCCACCCTCACCTACCCCTTCGGGGGCTTTGGCTTCTATATGGGGGGGCTACTGGTAGCCGTCCTCACCGCCATGTACGCCATGCGCTGGTTTGTCCTGGTCTTCCTGGGCGAGTACCGGGGCCACCACCACCCGCACGAGGCCCCGCCCGTGATGCTCTGGCCCAACCACCTTTTGGCTTTGGGCTCGCTTCTGGCCGGGTATCTGGCCCTTCCCCATCCTTTGCCCAACCTCCTCGAGCCCTTCCTTAAGCCTTCCCTGGCGGAGCTCGAGGTCCATCCCCTCTCCTTAGGAGGGGAGTGGGGGCTTATCCTCCTCTCCGCGGGCGTAGCGCTTCTGGGCCTTTACCTGGGGTATGTCCTCTTCCAGCGTCCTCTGCCCTCCTGGTACCTGGCCTTCGAAACCTGGTCCAAAAACGCCTTCTACGCAGACCTGGTCTACAACACCCTGGTGGTAAACCCCCTTAAGGCCCTTTCCGAAGGCCTCTTTGCAGGGGACAGGAGCCTCCTTTCCCTCTACCGGGGTCTGGCCGGGCTTTTCGCCCTTCTGGGGAAAGGCCTGGGGGCCCTCCAGCAGGGATACCTGCGGTTCTACGCCCTTTTAATGGTCCTGGGGGCGCTGGCCTTCCTGGCCCTTGCCCTAGGGAGCAACCTGGGGGTGATGCGGTGATCAGCCTAGCGGTTTTCCTTCCGGCCCTGTTTGGCCTTCTTCTCCTTCTGGGGGCCCCCCGCGCCCTGGGGGTGCTGGGGGCAGCGATGAGCCTAGGGATCAACCTGGGGCTTTTCGCAAGCGTGGCGGACGGAGCAGGGTTCTACGAGAAAGCCCCCCTCTTGAAAGAGGCCGGGGTCTACTACGCCCTGGGCCTGGACGGGGTTTCGGCCCTCCTCTTCCTCTCCACCGCCTTGGTGGTCTTTCTGGGAAGCCTGGCCCGGGCAGAAGGCCGGTTCCTGGGCCTCGCCCTCCTGATGAGCACAGGGCTTCTCGGCCTCTTCGCCGCGCGCGACCTCGTCCTCTTCTACGTCTTCTTTGAGGCCACCCTGATCCCCTCCCTCTTCATGCTCCTCCTTTACGGCGGGAAGGAGCGGATCCGGGCGCTTTACACCTTCGCCCTTTTTACCCTGGCGGGCTCATTGCCCATGCTGGCCGCCATTTTGGCGGTACGGTACCTGGGGCAGGCGGAGAGCTTCCTTCTGGAAGACCTCCTCAAACACCCCATCCCAGAGGCCTACGGCGCCTGGGTCTTTCTGGGCTTCCTGGTGGCCTTCGCGGTGAAGACCCCCCTGGTCCCCCTGCACGCCTGGCTCCCGCTCTTCCACCGGGAAAACCACCCTTCTGGCCTCGCGGACGCCATGGGGACGCTTTACAAGGTCGGCATCTACGCCTTCTTCCGCTACGCCATCCCCCTGGCCCCTTCGGGGTTTTCCGAGTGGCAGGGGGTGCTTCTCCTCCTCTCCGCCATAGGGGCGGTCTACGGGGCCTGGGTGGCCTTCTCCGCTTCGGACTGGAAGACCCTTCTCGCCTACGCGGGGGTTTCACACATGGGGCTAGCCGGGCTCGGCCTCTTCTCGGGCAGCCCGGAAGGGGTAACGGGCGCGCTCTTCCTCCTGGCAGCCAGCGCGGTCTACACTGGGGCCTTCTTCCTCTTCGGGGGCTTGCTCTTTGAGCGGGTCCTAACCCTCGAGCTCGGCCGGTACCGGGGCCTGGCGGCCACCGCCCCCGGGCTTTCCGCCTTGGGGCTCTTTCTCACCATGGCCATGGTGGGGTTGCCGGGGCTTTCCGGGTTCCCGGGGGAGCTTTTCGCCCTTTTGGGCGCATACAAGGCCAGCCCCTGGATGACCGCCTTCGGCTTCCTTGCCGTCATCGGGGCGGCGGCCTACGCCCTTACCGCGTTCCAAAAGGTCTTTTGGGAAGAGGCCCCCCTTGCCCAAGCTGTAGGCCTACCAAAGGCCTGGGACCTTTCCGGGCGGGAGTGGCTCTTCGCAGGGGTAAGCGTGCTCGTCCTCTTGTGGATGGGCCTCTTCCCCGGGTACTTCATGCAGGGCCTTACCCCCTTGGCCGAGGCGTTGGTAAAGCTCCTGGGAGGTGGCGCATGACCCTCCTGGTCCTAAGCGCATCTGCCGTTCTGCTCTCCCTTCTGGGCCTTTTCCTTCCAGTTCGCACCACCAAGCGCCTGGTCATCCTGAGCCTTTCCTTAGGGGCGCTGGCCCTTTTGTACGAGTGGGGAGGGCCCGTCCGGTTCGGGTTCTACGAGATGGATGCCCTGGCGGCGAGCACCAGCTTCCTCGCGCTTTTGGGGGCGCTTTGGGCGGTGGGGCTCAAGCGGACACAGAGGTGGGAGTACCACCTGCTCGTCCTTTACGCCGTCTTGGGGATGCACCTCCTCGCCAGCACCCGGCACCTTTTGGTGATGCTCATCGCCATCGAAGCCCTCTCCCTGCCCCTTTACGCCCTTGCCGCCTGGAACCGGGGTCGGGGCCTCGAGGCCGCGCTGAAGTACTTCCTCCTGGGGGCTTTGGCCGCCGCTTTGTTCCTCTATGGAACCGCCCTCCACTATGGGGCCACGGGGAGCTTCCTGGCCGGAACCCCAGGCGAGGGTAAGGCCTACCTCCTCGCCCTGGGCCTGATCCTGGTGGGCCTGGGGTTTAAGGTGGCCCTCGCCCCCTTCCACTTCTGGTCCCCCGACGTCTACCAGGGAAGCCCCACCCCGGTCACCCTCTTCATGGCCACCGGGGTGAAGGCGGCGGCCTTTGCTGCGCTCTTACGGGTGGTCCTGCCGGAAAGCCCCGCTCTAGCCGCCTTGGGCCTCCTCATCGCTTTAAGCGTCCTCTGGGGGAACTTGGCGGCTTTGGGGCAGAAGGAGGCCAAACGGCTTCTCGCCTACAGCTCCATCGCCCACGCGGGGTACATGGCCCTGGGCCTGTACACGGGGGCGGCCCAAGCGGTGGCCTTTTACCTCCTGACCTATGTTCTGGCCACGGGGCTGGCCTTCGCCATCCTGAGCCAGGTCTCCGAGGACGAGGTACCGCTTGCCTGTCTTAAGGGGCTCTTCCAGAAGGAGCCGGTCCTGGGCCTGGGCCTAAGCCTTTCCGCCCTCTCCCTCCTCGGCCTTCCCCCCTTCCCCGGCTTCTGGGGGAAGTACCTGGTCTTCCTCGAGGCGGCTAAGGCCGGCCAGTACGGCCTTCTACTCCTAGCCCTCCTCACGAGCGCGGTCTCGGCCTACTACTACCTGGCCCTGGGGCTTTCCGTCTTCCAAAAAGGGGAAGTGGGGATCACCCCAAGGCGGCTGGCCCGGGGGGTGGTCCTCCTGGCAACCTTCTTCCTCCTCCTCCTCGGGTTCTTCCCCGGCCTCGTTCTCCCCGCCCTGGCAGCGGGGTACTAGGTCCAACCCCCGCCTCCCCAGGGCCCCTTCGTCCGCCCGGGGGAGGCGGGCTCGTCCTTAGGCGGGGGCCATCATGCTCCGCACCGCCTCCCCCAGACGGCGCATGCCCTCCCAGATCTCCTTCTCGCTCATCGTGGCGTAGGAAAGCCGCAAGGTGTTCTCCCCACCCCCATTGGCGAAAAAGGGGGCCCCTGGCACGAAGGCCACATTCTGCTTCAAGGCCTCTTTCAAGAGCGCCTCGGCGTCGATCCCGGGGAGGGTTACCCAGACAAACATCCCTCCCTTGGGCCGGGTGAAGCGGACCCCGGGAGGCATCTGGGCCTCCAGGGCCCGCACCATGGCCGAGGCCTTGGCCTTGTAGACCTCCCGGATGCGGCCGATGCGGGCCTCAAACCCCTCCTGAACCAAGGCGTGGACGAGCATCTGGTTGAAGACAGGGGTGTGCAGATCCACCCCTTGTTTGGCCTGGACCAGTTTGGCGATCACCGGTCTTGGACCCACGGCGTACGCCACCCGAAGACCGGGGGCAAGGACCTTGGAGAAGCTTCCCAAGTAGACGACGTTCCCGTACCCCCGGGCCCGGTCCAACTGAAAAAGGGTGGGCAGCTTCTGCCCGTCAAAGTAAAGCTCCGCATAGGCATCGTCCTCCACCAGGGGGATGCCGTGGGCGCGGGCCAACTCCACCAGCCTTTCCCGCCTTTCTAGGGGCATGAGGGCGGAGGAGGGGTTTTGAAAGGTGGGAAGGGCGTAGATGAAGCGGGGCCGTTCCCGCTTCAGGACCTCCTCGAGGGCCTCTAGGTCCATCCCCTCCTCGTCCGCCCTTACGGTGATGAACCGGGGCCCATAGGCCCGGAAGGCCTGGAGCGCCCCCATGTAGCTGGGGGCCTCCACCAGAACTGGGCTCCCCTCATCCAAAAAGACCTTGCCCAGCAGGTCCAGCCCCTGCTGGCTCCCCGTGGTGATCAGGACCTCCTCCGCCTCCACCCCAAGCTTTTCCGCCACCCAGGCCCGAAGGGGGAAATACCCCTCGGTGGGCCCGTACTGGAGGGCCCTCTCCGCGGTCTTCCCTAGGATCTCCGCCGCCTTCTCCGCCGCCTCCGGGAAAAGCTCCGGGGCGGGAAGCCCTCCCGCGAAGCTCAAAACCCCAGGCCTTTGCGTGAGCTTCAAAAGCTCCCGGATGGTGGAGGCCTGGATGCGGACCGCGCCTTTTCCAAACCGTTCCGCCCAGTATAGGTTGTCCATGCCCTCAGTCTACCGCGTCTGGGGATCAAAGAGGCGGGCGTACTCCTCCAGGGCAAACCGGTCCGTCATGCCAGCGATGTAGTCGCAGACCGCCCGGTAAAGCCCCTCCTCCTCCACGCTCTTTTGCACCGGGTAGGGCAGAACCTCGGGGGAGGTGGTGTAGACCGCGAAGAGTTTTTCTAGGACGTGTTCGGCCTTCCGCCTCTGCCTGAGGATATAGGGGTGATTGTAAAAGCGCTTGTACAGGAAGGCCCGAAGTTCCTTCTGTTTTTCCCGCACCCCTTCGGAAAGGGCGGCCATCCGCTTCGGATGCTTGCGGACCGCCTCCGGGCTTTCCACCTGGGCCTTCTCGAGGGCGGCGTGGGTGGCCTCTATGGCATCCGTGATGAGGAGGCCCAGGAGCTCCCGGATGAGCACCCGTCTCCCAAACTCCTCGAGGCGGTGGAGGTCCAGCCCTAGGGCACGGGAAACCTCCCGGGTGAGCTCCACCTCCTCCAGGCTTTCCGGCAGCAGGAGGCCGCTCCTAAGCCCGTCGTCCAGATCGTGGGCGGTGTAGGCGATCTCGTCGGCCAGGTCCACCACCTGGGCCTCCAGGCTCCCTTGCCCCTCCCCGAGGACCAAGGCGGAAGGGGGACGGTAGGCGGGCTCATGGGTGGCGATCCCCTCCAGGGTCTCGTAGGTGAGGTTCAGGCCCCGGAAGCCCGGGTAGCGGACCTCGAGGTGGGTCACGATCCGGAGGGCCTGGGCGTTGTGCTCAAACCCCCCGTGGTCCTGCATAAGCGCGTTCAGCACCGCCTCCCCCGAGTGGCCAAAGGGGGGGTGGCCCAGGTCGTGGGCCAGGGCGATGGTCTCCGTCAGGTCCTCGTTCAGGCCTAAAGCGCGGGCGATGGACCGGGCCACCTGGGCCACCTCCAGGGTGTGGGTAAGCCGGGTGCGGTAATAGTCCCCCTCGTAGTTCAGGAAAACCTGGGTCTTATACTCCAGCCTTCGGAAGGCGGTGGTGTGGAGGACCCGGTCCCGGTCCTTCTGGAAGGGGGTTCGGTAAGGGCTTTCCTCCTCTGGATAGGCCCGGCCCCGGCTCGCCCTAACCGCATACGGGGCGAGGCGAAGGGCCTCGAGGCGGAGGAGATCTTCCCGGTAAAACTTCATTCCACCTTCCGGAAGACCAAGACGGCGTTCTGGCCGCCAAAGGCAAAGGAGTTGGAAAGGGCGTACTCCACCCGGGCTTCCCGGGGCTTTGGAACAAAGTCCAAATCCAGCTCGGGGTCAGGGTCCTCGAGGTTGATCGTGGGGGGGAGGATCCCAGAGTACAAAGCCTGGACCGTGGCGATGGCCTCCACCGCCCCCGCCGCCCCTAGGAGGTGGCCGGTCATGCTCTTGGTGGAGGAGACGGCGAGCCTTTTCGCATGCTCCCCGAAGACCTGCTTGATGGCCAAGACCTCCGCCTTGTCCCCTATGGGGGTGCTGGTCCCATGGGCGTTGATGTAGCCCACCTTCTCCGGAGGGATTCCCGCGTCCTTTAAAGCCGCCCGCATGGCCAAAGCCGCCCCCTTCCCCTCCGGATGGGGCTCGGTGATGTGGTGGGCGTCCGCGCTTCGGCCAAACCCCACCACCTCCGCATAGATGCGGGCCCCCCGCCTCTTGGCGTGCTCGTACTCCTCCAGGACCAAGACCCCTGCCCCTTCGGAAAGGACAAACCCGTCCCGGCTTTTGGTAAAGGGGCGGCTGGCCTTCTCCGGCTCCTCGTTCCTCGTGGAAAGCGCCCGCATCACCCCAAAGGCCCCGATGGCCATAGGGGTCACCGCGGCCTCGCTTCCCCCGGCGAGGACGAGGTCCGCCTCCCCCAGCTGGATCATCCGCAGGGCACTGCCGAGGGCATCCGAACCGGTGGCGCAGGCGGTGACCACGGTGGAGGAGGGGCCCATGAAGCCATAGCGCATGGCGATCTGGGCCGAGGCCATGTTGGCGATCATCATGGGAATGAAGAAGGGACTGATCCGGTTCGGCCCCTTTTCCAAAAAGACCCGGCTTTGCGCCTCCCAGGTCTCCATCCCCCCAATGCCCGAGCCCACCAGGGTGCCCACCCGGGCGGAATCCAGTTTGTCCACCTCCAGCCCCGAGTCTTGCAAGGCGAGCTCCGCCGCGATCAGGGCAAGCTGGACAAACCGGTCCAGCCTTCTGAGCTCGCGTTTGTCTATGAAGGCCTCGGGGTTTGCGTCCACCTCCCCGGCGATCTGGACGGGGAGGGCCGTCGCGTCAAACCGGGTGATGCGCCGGATGCCGCTTTTGCCTTGGAGCTGGGCTTCGTGAAAAGCCCCGGCCCCAACGCCGATGGGCGAAACCGGCCCAAGGCCAGTGATGACCACGCGTCGCATGGGCTAAGTATACCAGGCCTGGGCCCTTTCGGGTCCGAACCGCCCTTTCCCAAGGCAAAACCCCGCCGCGGGGCCTCCCGCGGCGGGGCCTTAGGCCCTTAGGCCAGCCGGCTCTTGATGTACTCCACCGCGTCCTTTACGGTGCGGATCTTCTCCGCTTCCTCATCGGAGATCTCCAGGCCGAACTCGTCCTCCAGGCCCATGATGAGCTCCACCGTGTCCAAGGAGTCCGCCCCCAGGTCTTCGATAAAGCGGGCCTCGAGGGTCACCTTGCCCTCTTCCACCGAGAGCTTATCCACGATAACCCCTTTAACCTTCTCAAAGATCTCTTGTTCCGTCATGCAAACCTCCCCTTGGGATTGTACCACCAAGGCTTTAATGGGGGGTAAGCCCCCCGTCCACGCACAGGGTCTGGCCGGTGATGTAGGAGGCCCGCTCCGAGACCAGAAAGGCCACCGCCTCCGCCACCTCCTCGGGCCGGCCAAACCGCCCCAGGGGAATGGAGGCGAGGTAGGTCCTCTTGACCTCCTCCGGCAGGCGGCCGGTCATCTCCGTCTCGATGAACCCTGGAGCCACCGCGTTCACGGTGATGCCCCGGTTGGCGTACTCCTTGGCCACTGCCCGGGTAAAGCCGATCAGACCCGCCTTGGAGGCCACGTAGTTGGCCTGGCCCGGGTTGCCGAGGAGGCCCACCACGCTGGCGATGTTCACAATGCGGCCAAACCGGGGCTTGAGCATCAGCTTGATGGCCTCCCGGGTGGTGCGGAAGACGGCGGAGAGGTTGGCCTCTAAAACCGCCTCCCAGTCCTCGTCCTTCATCCGCACCAAAAGGGTGTCCCGGGCAATCCCGGCGTTGTTCACCAGGGTGTCCAGCCCCCCCAGGGCTTCCGCCGCCTGATGGACGAGGAGGCTCGCCGCCTCCGCCTCCAGAAGGTTGGCCCCCAAAACCACCGCCAAGGGGGCTCCTCGAGCCTGGGCCTCCTGGGCCACCTCCTGGGCCTTTTCCCGGTTCTGCCCGTAGTGGATCGCCAGGGCGAACCCCTCCTGGGCCAGCCTTAGGGCGATGGCCCGGCCGATGCCCCGGCTCGCCCCCGTGATGAGCGCCTTACGCATCCTGCACCTCCAAAGCCCCCTTCAGGGATTCCGGGTCTTTGAGGCTAAAGGCCTGGGCCTGGGGAAGGGTGCGAACCACAAGGCCCTTCAAAACCTCCCCGCTTCCGAACTCCAAAAAAAGCCGGAGGCCCCGGGCCTCCATATCCTTTAGGATCTCCACCCAACGCACGGGATGGGTGATCTGCTCGAGGAGGAGGGCCCGGATCCGTTCGGGGTCGGTCTCGGGGGCTGCGGTGACATTGGAGTAGACGGGGAAGCGGGGAGGCCGGAGCGGAACCGACCGCAGGTCCTCGGCCAGGCGGGCCCGGGCCGGGGCCATAAGGCTCGAGTGGAAGGGGGCAGAGACCGGCAGAAAGACCGCCCGCCCACCCTTTTCCCTTAACCTCCTCGCCGCCTCCTCCACCTTTTCCCTCCTTCCGGAGACCACCGTCTGCTCGGGGGCGTTGAGGTTGGCCACCTCCACGCCCTCCATCCCTTGCACCACGGCTTCGACTTCGGAAAAGGGAAGCTTCAAGATGGCCGCCATCGCCCCCACGCCTTCCGGAACGGCCTCCTGCATGTACCGTCCCCGAAGGTGCACCAGCCTTAAGGCCTCCTCCAGCTCGAGGGTGCCCGCGGCCACATGGGCCGTCCATTCGCCCAGGGAGTGGCCGGCAGCCAGGAGGGGCTCCCTTCCCCCTGCCTCGAGGAAGGCCCGATAGGCCGCGTACCCTACGGCGAGAAGGGCGGGCTGCTGGGTTTCCGTCCGGGTGAGGGCCTCCTCAGGCCCCTCCCAGATCTTTTGGAGGAGCCCAGGCAGGGTGGCCTCGGCCCGGTCCAGAACCTCCCGGGCAGCTGGGTAGGCCTCGTAGAGCGCCCTGCCCATCCCCACCTTCTGCGACCCCTGGCCGGGAAAAAGGGCGGCGTACCTCATCCCCCCCCCCAGGTGAGGACGGCGGCGGCCCAGGTGAGGCCGGCCCCAAACGAAACGAGCAGGACGCGGTCCCCTTCCCTTAAGCGCCCGTCCTCCAAGGCCTCCTTCAGGGCCAGGGGAATGGAGGCCGTAGAGGTGTTGCCGTACCTTTGCACGTTCACCACCACCCGCTCCCAGGGGAGGCCGAGCCGTTCCCGGGCGGCGTCGATGATCCGGAGGTTGGCCTGGTGGGGGACGAAGAGCTTGATCTCCTCGGGGGTCAGGCCGGCCTTTTCGATGGCCTCGAGGGTGGCGGTGTTCATCACCCGGACCGCAAACTTGAAGACCTCCCGCCCGTTCATGTAAAGCTGGTTCTGCATGGAGGTTCCGTCGGGAAGCCGGGGGGCCACACAGGCGTGGTGGAGCTCCTTCCCCCCTGTGCCGTCCGCCCCGAGGACGAAGGAGTGAAAACCAAACCCCTCCTTGACCTTGCCCACCACAGCGGCCCCCCCGGCGTCCCCAAAGAGGACGGCCGTCCTTCGGTCGCTCCAGTCAACGATTTTGGAGAGCGACTCCGCCCCCACCACCAACACCTTCCTGGCCAGGCCGGACTCCACCAGGGCGTGAGCCTGGGCCAGACCATAGATCCAGCCTGGGCAGCCGGCCAGGAGGTCGTAGGCAAAGGCGTTGAGCCCGAACCGGGTCTGGACCAGGGCAGCTGTGGCAGGGAAGAGGGCATCCGGGGTGTTGGTGGCCACGATCACCCCGTCCACCCCTTCCAAGGCGTTCGGGTGCCGCCGCAACAGGTCTTCCACCGCCTGGAAGGCCAAGGAGGAGGTGTACTCGTCCTCGCTTGCGATATGGCGCTCTTTGATCCCCGTCCTCTCGGTGATCCACTCGTCCGAGGTGTCCAAGGTCCTCTCGAGGTCCTCGTTCCTCAGGACCCGCTTTGGCACATAGGTGCCCAGGGCCAGAATGCCGCTCATGGGCTTCACTATACCCAAAGCGGGGGGCAAGGGGGCTTCAGACCTCTAAGACCTTCCGCCCGTCGTAGTAACCGCACTCCGGGCAGACGGTGTGCGGCGGACGGGGCGCCTTGCACTCGGGGCAGGGAACCAGGGTGGGCGGGGTCAGGGCATGGTGGCTCCTACGGGCGTCCCGCCGCGCCTTTGACGTTTTCTTTTTGGGTACAGGGTGCTTGGCCATCTTCTCCCTCCAACAAACCCCAAAGAGTATAGCAGATTCAAAGCTCGGAAAGTAGCCCCTTCAGGACCTGGAAGGGGTGGTGGACCTCCTCCTCGTGGCCGCAGTCCACCAGGTTCCGGTCTGCCCCACAGACGGGGCAAAGCCCCCGGCACCCCTCCTCACAAAGGGCGGTGTACGGCATCTCGGTGACGAAGGCCTCCACCAAGAAGCCGCTTAGGTCCAGGTCGGGCTGGCCGAAGACGTAGTACTCCTCCTCGGTTTCCTCGTGGAACTCCACCCCCTCCACCCCTTGGCGGTAGTGGAGCAGGTGCTGGAAGTAGGCGTGGACGGGAACCCGGGTGGGCTTGAGGCAGCGGCGGCACTCCATCACCGCCACCCCCTCCACCTCCCCGGAAAGCCAGAACTCGTCGTGGCCCACGGAGGTTACGCTCACCTTCCACTGCGCCTCGCCCTCGAGGGGGAAGCGCTCCTCGCCCGCGTAAAAGGCGTTCCGCACCACCCCGGAGGCGCTCGCACTCCCCCCCTCTTTGAGAAGGCGGGCCAGGTTGATGCTCTGCACCTCGCGGTAATCCATCCTTCTCATCCTAGACCCTCCCGCCTTCTTTTTCAACCGCTCATCGGAAACCATTTTTATACATTTGGGAAGAAATAAGTTTCAGACGACAAAAACCTTTATCCGTGCTATCATGCCCCCATGAGGCGGATCGGGATCCTCGGCATGCCCATGGACCTGGGGGCCGGCCGGCGCGGAGTGGACATGGGCCCCTCCGCCTTGCGCTACGCTCGGCTTAAAGACGGCCTCGAGGCCCTGGGGTTTGCCGTGACGGACCTGGGGGATGTGGATGTACCCGTGGCGGAGACCCTGGCGCAAGACGGGGGCCTCCAGTCCTCCGGCCACACGTTGGCCTACCTCGAGGCCATCCGGGAGGTCTGCTTGACGCTTAAGGGAAGGGTGGAAGAACTCCCGGAGGAGACCTTCCCCATCGTCTTGGGAGGAGACCATTCCCTCTCCATGGGCTCGGTCTCGGGGGTGGCCGCCCGGGGCCAGGTGGGGGTGGTCTGGGTGGACGCGCACGGGGACTTCAACACCCCCGAGACCAGCCCTTCTGGGAACATCCACGGAATGCCTTTGGCGGTTTTGGCCGGCCTGGGGCATCCTCGGCTGGTGGAGGCCTTCAAAAGCCTGGACCCCAGCCACATCGTCCTCATCGGGGTACGGAGCCTGGACCCAGGGGAGAGGCGGCTCCTTCAAGAGCTGGGGGTACGGGTCTACACCATGCACGAGGTGGACCGGTTGGGCATCGCCCGGATCGCCGAGGAGGCCTTGAAGCACCTCGAGGGGCTTCCCCTCCACCTCTCCTTGGACGCGGACGTCTTGGACCCCAGCCTGGCCCCCGGGGTGGGGACCCCGGTCCCCGGCGGGCTGACCTACCGGGAGGCGCATCTTCTGATGGAGCTCTTCGCCGCTTCAGGCCGGGTGAGAAGCCTGGATCTGGTCGAGGTCAACCCTATCCTGGACGAGAAAAACCGAACCGCCGAGATGATGGTGGGCCTGGCGCTCAGCCTCCTGGGCAAGCGGATCCTTTAAGGGTCCAGGAGAATCCCCTCCGGCCAAGCCCCGCCCAAGGCCCGCCAGGCCTCGGCCATATCCCTGGGCACCGGGGCGGTCACCTCTACCATCCGGCCGGTCCGGGGGTGGGGGAAGCGGAGCTCGTAGGCGTGTAGGGCCTGGCGGCGGATATGGGGGCTCTTTTGGCCGTAGACCTCATCGCCCAGGATGGGGGCCCCCAGGTGCCTCAAGTGGACCCGGATCTGATGGGTGCGGCCTGTGTGCGGCCTGGCCTCCACCAGGGCAAAGGGGCCTGCGGTGGCGAGGAGGGAGAAGGCCGTCTCCGCATACCGCGCGGCGAGGCCCCCCACGTGCATCCGGGTCCGGTCCACGGGGTGGCGGCCGATGGGAGCGATGAGGCTTCCCTCCCGGGGGTGGCCATGGGTGAGGGCCAGGTAGCGTTTTAGAACCATCCGGTCCCGGAAGGCCTCGGCAAGCCTCCGGGCCGCCCCCTCGTGCCGCGCCACCACCAAAACCCCGGAGGTGTCCTTGTCCAACCGGTGGACAATCCCAGGCCGGACCTCCTCGGGGCGCTCGGCGGCCACCTCCTCCACAAACCGCCCCAGAAGGGCGTTCACCACCGTGCCCGAGTAGACCCCGGGGGCGGGGTGGGTGATCATCCCCGGGGGTTTGTTCAAGACCAGGACCTCCTCATCCAGGTAGAGGATGGGAAGGTCCAACGCCTCGGGCATCACCAAAGGGGGGGGCTCGAGGGGGGGCTCCACCCCCACCTCCTCCCCTTTGAGGCGGTAGGCGGGCTTGGTGACCACCCTCTCCCCCACCCGCACCCGGCCCGCCTCGATCCAGGCCTGGGCCTGGGTGCGGCTTATCCCCAAGGCCTCGGCCACCGCCTGGTCCAGGCGCAGGCCTTCCTTCCGAAAGCGCACCACAAGCCCCCATTCTAGCCGCCAAAGGGCAGGAAGGGGAGGGGGACCCACTCCTTTTTCAGCGGATGCCAAAAGGCGGGAAACCCCTGGGCAAAGCCCTCTACCAGAGCTCCGCGGATCCTCAGCGATCCTCCTCGTAAAGCCGCTGCAAAACTTCCTCCGCCATCTCAAAGCTGTGCTCTTCACCAGGGAAAAGCCCCGAGCGGACTTCCTCGGCGTACCGGGCCAGGGCCTGACGGAAGAGGGGGGCGGCCTCGAGGTAGCGCTTGACAAAGCGGGGCTTAAAGCCCTCAAAAAGCCCCACCAGGTCATGGAAGACCAGGACCTGGGCGTCGGTGAAGGGCCCGGCCCCGATCCCGATGGTGTGCACGGAAAGCCGTTCGGTGACAAGCCGGGCCAGGGGGGCGGGAACAAGCTCCAGCACCACCCCAAAGACCCCCGCCTCCTCCAGGGCCAGGGCGTCTTCCAGAATCCTCCGGGCCGAGTCCAGGTCCTTCCCCTGAAGACGGAACCCCCCGAGGATGCTCGCCGTCTGGGGGGTAAGGCCCACATGGCCCAAAACGGGCACCCCGGCCCGGACCAGACCTTTGACGACCTCCACCACCTCCTTGCCGCCCTCGAGCTTGACCGCGTCCGCCCCCCCCTCCTTGATCAGCCGCTTGGCGCTTTGCAAAGCGTGCTCCAAGGTGGCATAGGAGAGATAGGGCAGGTCGGCCACCAGAAACGTCCTCGGGGCCCCCCTCCGGGCGGCCTTGGTGTGGTGGAGCATCTCCTCCAGGGTCACGGGCACCGTGCTCTCATACCCCAGGACCACCATCCCCAAGGAGTCCCCCACCAAGATGGCGTCCACCCCCGCCTCCTCCGCCAGCCGGGCGGTGGGGTAGTCGTAAGCTGTGACGTAGACCAGGCGCTGGCCCTTGGCCTTTTGAAACTCCCGGACCGTCCTTTTCATCTCTAAAGGCTATCATGAAGACGTGGAGCTGGAACCTGCCCTGAGGCCAAAGACCCTGGACGAGTACGTGGGCCAGGAGCCGCTTAAGCAAAAGCTCCGGGTCTACCTCGAGGCGGCCAAAACCCGGGGGGAGCCCCTGGACCACCTCCTCCTGGTGGGCCCCCCCGGCCTGGGCAAGACCACCTTGGCCCACATCATCGCGTACGAAATGGGGGTGAAGATCCGGGTGACCTCGGGACCCGCCATCGAAAAGCCCGGAGACCTGGCCGCCATCCTCACGAACAGCCTGGACGAGGGGGATGTCCTGTTCATCGACGAGATCCACCGCCTAAGCCGCCAGGCAGAGGAGCACCTCTACCCGGCCATGGAGGACTTCAAGATGGACATCGTCATCGGCCAGGGCCCGGCGGCCAGGACCCTCCGGCTGGACCTGCCCCGGTTCACCCTGATCGGCGCCACCACC
The DNA here is from genome assembly GCF_040290245.1 of Thermus sp. Classification (GTDB taxonomy): domain Bacteria; phylum Deinococcota; class Deinococci; order Deinococcales; family Thermaceae; genus Thermus_A. The sequence continues at coordinate 8,035 of NZ_PSMQ01000001.1, read as the reverse complement.
CGGCCCGGCCTCCTCACCAGCCCCCTGCGGAGCCGGTTCGGGATCGTGGAACACCTCTCCCTCTACACCGTGGAGGAGCTCGCCCAGGCCATTCAGCGGGACGCCCGTCTCCTGGGCCTCGAGGTGGAGGAGGAAGCAGCCAAGGAACTAGGCCGGCGGAGCCGGGGAACCATGCGCATCGCCAAACGGCTCTTCCGCCGGGTGCGGGACTTTGCAGAGGTGGCAAGGGAAGGGCGCATTACGCTGGAAAGAACACTGGAAGCCCTCCAGGCTTTGGGTCTGGACGAACTGGGTCTTGAAAAGCGGGACCGGGAGATTCTTGAGGCCCTCATCCTCCGCTTCGGTGGAGGGCCTGTGGGGCTACAAACCCTGGCCACTGCGCTCTCCGAGGACCCGGGCACTTTAGAAGAGGTCTATGAACCTTACCTCATCCAGCTGGGCCTTCTGAAGCGCACCCCTAGAGGCCGGATGGCCACGGAGGCCGCCTACCGGCACCTGGGCTTGGCCCTTCCCATGGACCCCCTCCTATGATCCGGGCGAGCCTGGAAGAGCTGGACCTGGCGGAGCTCTTAAGGGCGCTGGAAAGGGCCAAAAGGAATGCGGTGGTCACCCTTCAGGGCCGCATCTACGGCCGCGTCCACCTCCTTTCGGGCAGGCTGCTCTACGCCCGCACCGAACCCGGCCCCCATCTGGGGGAATACCTGGTCCGGCTGGGGCATCTGAGCCTGGAGGAGGTCCAGACCCTGGTGGAGGGCCAGAAGGAAAACCCGGGCACCCCTCTGGGCGCTTTAGCCCTAGAACGGGGGCTCATCGGCAAGGAGGAGTTGAGGGAAGCGCTTTTCGCCCAGGTCCTCGAGGCCTTGGCCACCCTCTTAGGCGAAAGGGAAGGGAGCCTCCTGGCCGAGCCCCTGGAGGAAGGGGGAAGCCAGGTGGCCCTCCCCGAGACCCTGGACCTCTCCGAGGCCCTTCTGGAGGCCGCCCGCCGCCTGGACGAATGGAGGCGGGGCCGGGTGGGTGAGGACGAGGTCTTAAGGCTGGTGGGGGACCCCACCCACCAGCCCCTCTCCCCCGAGGCCTGGGCGCTCTTGGAGCTTTTGGACGGAGTGCGCCGGGCCAAGAGCGTGGCCCTCCTCTCCGGGCTTCCCGAGGAGGAGGTCTACCACCTCCTCTTTGAGCTCAAAAGCCGGGGCCTTCTGGCCGAATCCCCCCTGAGGCCGGAGGATCCTTTGGTCCTCCTTTGGGCGGAAAGCAGCCTGGTGCGCAGGCTTCTTCTCTACATTCTGGAAGGCCACCGCTACCGTGTCCTCATGGCCAAGGATGGGGAAAGCGCCCGCCGCATCCTCAAAGAAAGGCCCCGAGCAGCCCTGCTTCAAGGGGAGCGCCTTTTGGAGATGGTCCGGCTCCTTCGCGCAAGCCCGGAGGGGCGGTTCCTCCCCCTTTTCGCCGTGAGCGAGGCCCCCCTGCCCTTCCTCCTGCGGGCCCAAAGGGTGGAACGCATCCCCCGGCCCTTCACCGGGCGGGAGGTTCTCAAGGCCCTGGCCCCGATCCGCCCCCCTCTCTGAGTCGGCTCAGTTCAGGTCGCGCCGGGAGAGAAGCCCCCGGGCCCGCTCAAGGTGGGCCTGAAGGATCGGGTACCATTCGTCCGAAGGGCTGAGGTGGGGAAGGACCCGTTCCGCCCGTTCCACCACCTCCTCCGGGTTCCGGTAGCCCAGCTGAGCCAGGGTGTCCACCACCATCTCCATGGCCCCCACCCAGTCCCGGCTACCCTCCTCCCCCGCCTGCGCCGCTTTCCGATAATGCTCCAAAGCCTCTTCCAGATGCATCAGATCATAGGCCAGATGGCCCAGGATGAGCTCCCCCGTGGCCACCGCCCCCAGGCGGATGGCCTCCTTGGCCATGGCCTCCGCCTCCTGGTAGCGGCCCTGCCGGTACAGGGCCTCCGCCAAATCCCCATAGGCCTGGGCCAGATAAGGGTAATCGGCCTCGAGGCGGATAAGCTCAGAAAGGACCTGCTCCGCCTCCAAATACTCCCCCTGGTCCAAGGCCGCCACCCCGATCTCGTGAAGCACCTGGGCCCGCTCCCCTTCCTCCGCCCGGGAGAGCGCCTCCCGAAAAGCCTGTTTGGCCTCCTCCTTCCGGGAAAGGGCGAGGAGGATCTGGGCCTTCAAAAGAGGGGTTCCGTAGGCCGGATGCCCTCCTTCCCCCTCCAGGCGGAGGGCCTCCTCCACAAAGGCCAAAGCCTGCTGGGGGTTGCCAAGGAGGAAATGGGCCCGGGCCAGAAGGTAGTTTCGAGTGGCCCCATCCTCCGGCCCCTCCAGCTCGACCGACCGTTCGGCCTCCTCCAGGGCCTTTAAAGCCTCCTCCGGCTCCCCGGCCTCCAGGTGCATGGCGGCCGCGTCCAGAAGGCTCCAGTAGCGCTCGAGGCCTAAGGCCCTGCGGGCGGCCTCCCACTGGGCCGAGGCCGCCTCCTGGTAGCGGTAAAGCCGCTCGAGGATCCGGCCTTTCAAGGACCAGGCCCGCCAGGCCAAAAAGGCTGGAAGGCCAGCGGTGGGGATGAGGCGGAGCGCCTCCTCGTACGCGCCCAGGTAGAAGAGGGCCATGGCCTGGTGGTACCGGGCCCTGGGGTCCTCCGTCTGCAAAAAAACCCCCCGCACCTCCTCTAAAGAGCGCCCCTCCAGGGCTAGAAGCTCCGCCAAAAGGGCCCGGTACAGGGGGTTGAGCTCCAGGCCCAAGCCCTCCCCCCGGGCCTCCTCCAAAGCCCGGTGGGCCTCCTCCAGGGCCTCGCTCCCGTAAAGGCTGTAGACCTCGGCGAGAAAAAGCAGGGCCTCCTTTTTGTAGAGGCTCTGGCGGTGTAGAAGCTCGAGGGCGGTGTCGTAGTCCCCCTCGTGAAGGGCCCGAAGAACCCGCTCCATCCGACTTGCAGGATACCACGAAGGGGAATGGGCTTCCTTTTCTCATTCACAAAGCCCTTAAACTAGAATCAGGAGGTAGGACGTTGGCAAACCGGATCAACCCCTTCAACCTCATCCTGGTCATCCTTCTGGGCTGGCTCCTGTACACCACCTTTTCCGGACCCCCGGTACCCACCCTCTCCTACACGGACTTCCGCGCCTATGTCCAGGCGGGGAAGGTGGAGGAGGTTACGCTGGAGGAGACCCGGATCCTGGGCCGTATGAAAGCGCCCGAACGCCTGGGCGACCGGATCGGCCACCGCTTCCAAGTCCCCTTGCCTCCGGCCCAGGTCCAGGACCCCGAGCTGTTGCGGTTTCTCGAGGCGAACGGAGTCCGCATCGTGACCAAGGCCCCTAACCCCTGGCCCCAGATCCTGATCTACGCCGCCCCCACCCTCATCCTCATCGCGTTCTTCTGGTTCTTCTTCATGCGGGCCCAGGGCGGGGCGGGCCAGGTGATGCAGTTCGGCCAGAGCCGGGCCCGGCTGTACGGCAAGGAGCGCCGGGTGGAGACCACCTTCAAGGACGTGGCGGGGCACGAGGAGGCCAAACGGGAGCTTATGGAGGTGGTGGACTTCCTCAAAAACCCCAAGAAGTATCTGGAAATCGGGGCGGAGATCCCCAAAGGCGTCCTCCTGGTGGGCCCCCCGGGCACGGGGAAGACCCTCCTCGCCCGGGCGGTGGCCGGAGAAGCGGGGGTGCCCTTCTTCTCCGTCTCCGCCAGCGAGTTCATGGAGATGTTCGTGGGGGTGGGGGCGAGCCGGGTGCGGAGCCTCTTCGAGGACGCTCGGAAAAACGCCCCGGCCATCATCTTCATCGACGAGCTCGACTCCATCGGCCGCAAACGGGGCGCCGGGATAGGCGGCGGCCACGACGAGCGGGAGCAGACCCTCAACCAGATCCTCTCCGAGATGGACGGGTTCGAAAAGAGCACCTCGGTCATCGTCCTCGCCGCCACCAACCGGCCGGATATCCTGGACCCCGCCCTCTTAAGGCCAGGCCGGTTTGACCGGCAGGTGGTGGTGGGTCTACCGAGCCTGGAGGAACGCAAGGCCATCCTCCTCGTCCACATGCGGAATAAGCCCATCGGGGAAGACGTGGAGGCCTTGGAGCTTGCCCACCTCACCCCCGGCTTTTCGGGCGCAGACCTCAAGAACCTGGTCAACGAGGCCGCCCTTCTGGCCGCCCGGGAAAACGCCAAAAAGATCCGCAAGGAGCATTTCCTGAAGGCCCTGGACAAGATCGTTCTGGGGCTGGAGCGGCCCGCCCTCAAGCTCTCCGAAGAGGAGCGCCGGGCCGTGGCCTACCACGAGGCGGGGCACGCGGTGGTGGGAGAGGTCCTGCCCCATGCGGACAAGACGGAAAAGGTCTCCATCGTCCCTAGGGGGATGGCCCTGGGCGCGAGGTGGAGCAAGCCCGAGGAAAGGGTCCTGGTGAGCCGGGAACACCTGATGGACGAACTCGCGGTTTTGATGGCGGGCCGTGCGGCGGAGGAACTCTTCACGGGCACCGTGACCACCGGGGCCCAGGACGACTTCAAGCGGTCCACCCAGATTGCCAAGCGGATGGTTTTGGACTGGGGAATGGGGGAGCACTTTAAACACATCGCCTGGGGCTCGGACTCCGGGCCCATCTTCCTGGGAGAGGAGCTCGCCCGCAAGAAGGACCATTCCGAGGAGACGGCTAGGCTCATCGACGAGGATATCCGGCGCATCCTGGACGAGGCCTACCAGAGGGCACGGGAGGTCCTGATGGCTCACGCAGAGGCCATGCACAAAATCGCGGAGGAGCTCCTCCTCCACGAGACCATCCCCGGCGACCGGGTCCGGTCCATCCTCGAGGAGACCCGGAAGATCAGCGGTTAAGGGCCAGCTCCACGAGCTTCTGCAAAAGCTCGCGGTAGGGGAGGCCCGAGGCCTCCCAGAGCCTGGGGTACATGCTGGTGGGGGTGAAGCCGGGAATGGTGTTCACCTCGTTTAAGTACACCTCCCCCTCGCTCAGGAAGAAGTCCACCCGGGCCATTCCCCTTAGGCCCAGGACCCGGTAGGCCTTCTTGGCCAGCTCCTGGACCGTCTCCATGGTTCCCGGGTCCAAAGGAGCGGGGATGAGGAGCTCGGCCCGGCCAGGGGTGTACTTGGTCTCGTAGTCGTAAAAGGCCGCCTCATACCGCACCTCCCCCACCACGCTGGCCTCGGCCTCGAGGTTGCCAAGGAGGGCCACCTCGAGCTCCCGAACCGGAAGGGCTTTTTCCACCACCGCCTTGTCCGCATACCGAAAGGCAAGCTCCAACGCCTTCTGAAGTTCTTCCAGGTCCTCCACCCGGGAAACCCCCAAGGAGGAGCCGGTGGTGGCGGGCTTGACGAAGTAAGGGGGGTCGAAGGGGAGGTGGGGGGGTTCCCCCTTCCAAAACGCCACCCAGTCCACCACGGGCAGGCCCGCGTTTTGCATCACCCGCTTGAAGAGATCCTTATCCAAGGAAAGGGCGCTCGCCAGAACCCCCGCCCCCACGTAGGGCCTGCCCAGAAGCTCCAAAAACCCCTGAAAGGTCCCGTCCTCGCCAAAGGGCCCGTGCAAAAGGGGAAAGACCACCTCGTAGGTTTTCCAGTCCAAGGGCGGCGGAAACGGAACTTCCCCCTCCTCCGCCCGGCCCTCCTCTAAGGCCGCCTGGGCGGCCTTCCCCAAGAGCCAGCACCCATCCTTGGCGATGACCGCAAGCTCGGTGGGGAAGGGCATGTGCGCCAAAACCCCCTTGGCCGAGGCCAAGGAAACCTCGTGCTCGCCCGACACCCCGCCCGCCACAAGGAGCACCCTCATAAGGGCCATTCTACGGGGCAAGGTCCAAGGCGTTATACCGGTTGGCGCATGGGGTAAACCCCTCCTCCACCCAGCAGAGGACCGCCCCACGGGCGGCCTCCAAGACCCTCTCCCAAAGGGGGAGCTCCTCCGGCCGAAAGGGGGAAAGGACGTACCGGGCCCCCTCCCTGGGGCTTGGGGGCTTTCCGATCCCCAGGCGGAGACGGTGGAAGCCCGTGCTGCCTAGGGCCTCGGCAATGGAGATCAGGCCCTTATTCCCCGCGAGCCCCCCGCCCGCCTTGAAGCGGAGGCGGCCCAGGGGAAGGTCCATCTCGTCATGGACGACCAGAATGCGTTCAGGAGGGATTTTGTAAAACCGGGCCAAAGGACCCACCACCCGGCCCGTGGCGTTGTAATAGGTGAGGGGTTTGACAAAAACCCCTCCTTTGGCCTCGGCCAAAAGGGCCTCGCCCCTTTTTCGGAACTCGAGGCCGAGCCGGTCCAGGACCTGGAAGCCCGCGTTGTGCCTGGTCCTCTCGTACCCAGGACCCGGGTTCCCCTGGCCCACCACCAAGAACACCTACTCTTCTTCCTTCTTTCCCTTCCCAATGACCTCGGGCTCGGCAGGGGTCGCCTCGGTTTGGGCGGCGAGCTTCTCCACGTCCTCCGGAGGGACCACGGCCACGACCGTCTCCTTGGGGTCCATGGCCAGGCGAACCCCTTCGGGAAGCCTCAGGTCCTCCGCGTGCAGGGAGTCGCCGATGTACAGGCCAGAGATGTCCACCTCGATGAACTCGGGAATATTCCGGGGCGAGACCCGGACCAGGATGTCCCGGTGGACCTCCTGGAGCACCCCGCCCTCCCGCACCCCCGGCGCCTCCCCCACAAAGCGCAAGGGGATGTACATCTCCACCGGTTCGTCGGAAAGGATGTAGAAGTCCACGTGCTCAGGAAGGCGCCGCCTCTTGTCCAGGTTGACCTGCCGGACCAGGGAAGGCAGGGCCTGGCCGTCGGGGAGCTCCAGGGTGATCACGTGGTGGATCCCCGCCTGGCGGAAGACCTTGTCAAACTCGGCCAGCTCCACGTAGACCTTACGGTTCAGGTTCTTGTTGTACATCACGCCGGGAAGCCTTCCCGCCCGCCTCAGGGCGCCCGGCTTCTCCGTCTCCCGGTAATAGGCCTTCAGTCTGTACTCCATGACCGACCCTCCCTAACCTGGGTCACGCCCCAGGGGCGTACCTTGCAGAGTCTAACACCAGAAGGCCTCAGATCAAAGCGCTCACCGACTGATTGGTGTGGACGTGCCGGATGGCCTGGGCCAAGAGCTCTGCGGTGGACAAAACGGTGTACCCCCCCTCCCTCAAGGGGATGGTGTCGGTAAACACCACCTCCCGGATGGCGGGGTGGGCCAGGTTCTCCCGCGCCCCCGCCACTAAAACCGGGTGGGTGGCCAAAACCACCACCTCCGGCCGGGCCCCCGCCTGGAGAAGCGCCTCCACCCCCCGGCGGATCGTGCCCCCGGTGGAGATGATGTCGTCGATGACCAGAGGCCTTTTCCCCTCCACATCCCCAATCACGTAGGTGACCTGGGTCTCCCGGGGACCTGTCCGGCGCTTGGCCAGCATGGCAAAAGGGAGGGAGAGCCGCTCCGCAAGCCGCCTCGCCTCCTCCGCCCGGCCCGCGTCCGGGGAGACCACCACCGCGCCCTGGTCCAGGCCCCTTTCCTTTAGGTAGCGGGCGAAGAGCTTCACCGCGGAGAGGTGGTCCACGGGGATGTCAAAAAACCCCTGGATCTGCGGGGCGTGCAGGTCGATGGCGATGACCCGGTCCACCCCTACGGCCTCGAGGAGGTTGGCCACCAGCTTGGCGCTGATGGGCTCCCGCCCCTCGGTCTGCTTGTCCTGCCGAGCATACCCGAAGTAGGGAACGACGGCGTTGATCCGAGCGGCCGAACTTCTCCGGGCTGCGTCCGCAAGGAGGAGGAGCTCCATCAGGTGGTCGTTTACCGGGGGGCTGGTGGGCTGGATGAGGTAGACATCATCCCCCCGGACGCTTTCCAGAAGCCTCACCCGCACCTCCCCATCTGGGAAACGCTCCACCAGGGCCTTCCCAAGGCTCTGGCCCAAAGCCTCGGCCACCCGCCGCGCCAGGTCCGGATGGGCGTTCCCAGAAAAAATTCGGATTTGCATGGCCCCCTCTTCAGTATACGGCCCGGAGGGCCACCTGGGCTAGCCTAACGCTCGCCAGGTGGAGGAAGCGGACAAAATCGCCCCCAGCCCCCTCCCCCGCCA
>NZ_PSMQ01000034.1:0-17723 GCF_040290245.1 Thermus sp. | reverse complement strand
ACTTGCATGTCTTAGGCACGCCGCCAGCGTTCACCCTGAGCCAGGATCAAACTCTCCAAAGAAGAAGCCACTTGCGTGGCCTAAACGCTCTGTTACCCGCTGATCTCCCCTTTTCAAGGTCCCCCTGCTCAGGGCTTCCCCCTCGCAGCAACCGTTATCCTACCAAGCTCCTTGGGGTTTGTCAAGCTCTGACCCTTCTGAGTTCTCATCCCTCTAAGGGCTGGGGCTCGACCATCTGGAGAAAAAAGAGGGGGTTATAAGGCGTGCAAACCCCAACCCCCCTTAGGGAAGGGTTGGGGCTTTTGGCCTTTTAGGCACCGCGTTGCGGGGCAGGGGGGGGTTGCCTAGACTCGTGGCGAATCCCGAGCGAGGGAACCTTTTCCGGTTGGCCCTGATCGCCCCCCCTCCTTTGCGAAAAGGGGCGGTGCAGGGGCTAAAAAGCCTCCTCTAGCCACCTGCCCTGGGGAGAGTGAAGATGAGCGCTCAGCTGAACCCCTCCATTGGGTGCAAGGTGGCAAGCCCGAGCTATTGAAGCGTAGGGGATTGCCGGAACTGAGCGGGGAGGGTCGGGGCGGTATACTAGATGGGGAAAGGGGTGGTAAATGTGGGGATTTTAGACCGTTTGAGCCGGCTCATCCGGGCCAATTTAAATGATCTTCTGAAACGGGCGGAGGACCCGGAGAAGATCATCACCCAGGCCCTGGAAGACATGCGGCAGGCCCTTAGGGAGGCAAGGGAAAAGGTAGCCGAGGCCATGGCCGAGGAAAAACGGCTTAGGCGTGAGGAGGAAAGCTACCGCAGCCAGGCCGCTCTTTGGGAAGAAAAGGCGAAGGAGGCCTTGCGGGCGGGTCGGGAAGACCTGGCCCGGGAGGCGTTGAAACGGAAGCGGCAGGCCTTGGACCTGGCGGAGGGGTTCAAGGCGCAGGCAGACGAGCAAAAAGCGCTTGTGGATCGGCTCATGATCCAGCTAAAGGCCCTGGAGGCCAAGATCCAGGAAGCGGAAAGCCGAAAAAAACTCCTTTTGGCGCGCAAAAAGGGGGTGGAAGCGGCAGAGGAGCTGAGAAGGCTCGAGTCCCGCTTGGATGCCCACCCGGCCCTCGAGGCCTTTGAAGAGATGGAGGCCCGCATCCTGGAAATGGAGGACAAACACGAGGCCTTTAAGACCATGGACCAGGAGTTAACCTTGGAAAAGGAGCTGAAAGCCCTGGGGGAGGACCAGGCCCTGGAGGAGGAGCTGGCCCGGCTCAAGCGGGAGATGGGCGCGGGGTAGGGGTTTTGCCTAAGGCCCAGATGCCTAGGGTGGATTCCCCTTGAAACCACCCACCAAGCGAAGAAGTGTTGGGCAGCCTACGGGGAAAGAGGGTTAAACTCTTTATGATGAGTCGGCCCATGCGGGTCCATGCCCTTTTGGCCTTAGGGATCCTCCTCACGGCCTGCGCACCCCAGGTGGCCCAGAAGGCGAGGCCCGAGTTCAAGGACGTGGGCTTCTACCCCGCCCTGACGGGTCTGGAGTGGGTCTACGTCCCAGAAGGGGAGAAGGTCACCGCCCCGCCCTACCGGGCGCGCATCGAAGGACCTGCGAGTTTCCTTGGTCAGGAGGCTATTCGCGTCTACATGGGCGGCCGGGGGGAGGAAAGGCGATACTACCGACGGGTGGACCGGGGGGTCTGGCTTTTGGGGTTTGAAGACCCCTCGGTCCGGGTGATCTTCACCCCCCCCATCCGGGAGTACCCTCCGGAGGAAGACCTCAAGGAGGGGTACCGGTACGAAGGGGAGGCGGCGGTAAGGATGGAGCTTCGGATGGAGCTTCTATCCCCTTCGCGCCCCCCAGAACCCCTGCGAGAGGGGCGGCTTTCCTACCTCATAGAGGTGTTGGAAAAGCGGGAAGTTCGGGTACCTGCAGGGGGTTTCCAGATCTACCGCATCCGGCAGCGGTACAAAGACGAACAGGGCGAGACCCTTTATGAGGTCTGGTTCGCCCCCTATGTGGGTGAGGTCCGGACCCGGGAGGGGCGGATTTTAGTGGAGACCAATTTCCGCTAGGAGGGGGTATGGTTTTGGAAAAGGTGAACTCCCCAGAGGATCTGAAGGCCCTGGACTGGGACGAGCTGATGGCTCTGACAGAGGAGATCCGGAGCGAGATCATCCGGGTCACCGCGCAAAACGGCGGGCATTTGGCCTCCTCCTTGGGAGCGGTGGAGCTCATTTTGGCGCTTCACCGGGTTTTTGACTCCCCCAAGGACAAGATCCTCTTTGACGTGGGGCACCAGGCCTACGCTCACAAACTGGTCACCGGGAGAAGACACCTTTTCCACACCCTGAGGAAGGAGGGGGGGATCTCCGGCTTCACCAAGGTCTCCGAATCCCCGCACGACGCCATCACCGTGGGGCACGCCTCCACCTCCTTGGCCAACGCTTTGGGTATGGCCATCGCCCGCGACCTAAGGGGAGAGGACCACCACGTGGTGGCGGTGATTGGGGACGGCGCGCTCACGGGGGGGATGGCCCTGGCCGCCCTCAACAAGATCGGGGAGCTCAAGAAGCGGATGCTCATCATCCTGAACGACAATGAGATGAGCATCTCCGAGAACGTAGGGGGGCTGAACCGGTACTTTAAGGAGCTCCAGATCCGGAAATGGGTCCAGGACATGGAGAAACTGGGCCGCCACATCCTGGAGCAGATCTCTCCCCGGCTTTTCAGCCTGGTGGACCGGGCAAAGGAGGCGGCAAAGCTGGTCCTTCACCAGGAAAACCCCTTCTACGCCTGGGGGATCCGGTACGTAGGGCCGGTGGACGGACACGACCTAAAGGGGCTTATCCACCTCCTCGAGCACCTAAAGGAGCTGGAGGGGCCGACCATGCTCCACGTGGTCACCACGAAGGGAAAGGGCTATAAGGTGGCGGAGGCTGACCCCATCTACTGGCATGGCCCGCCCGGCTTTAACCCGGAGAAGCCGGAAAAGATAAGCAAGGGCTACAGCTGGAGCCAGGCCTTCGGGGACGCGGTCACGGAACTCGCCCACCTCGAGCCCGGGCTTTTCGTCATCACCCCCGCCATGCGGGAAGGCTCCGGCCTGGTCCGCTACGCCCAGGAGCACCCGGACCGGTTCTTGGACGTGGGCATCTGCGAGGACGTGGCTGTGACCACTGGGGCAGGGATGGCGCTTAAGGGGTTAAAACCCATCGTGGCCATCTACTCCACATTCCTGCAACGGGCCTACGACCAGGTCATCCACGACGTGGCCATCGAAAGCCTGCCTGTGGTCTTTGCGGTAGACCGGGCGGGGCTTGTGGGGGCAGACGGGGCCACGCACCACGGGGTGTTTGACATCGCCTATCTCCGGACGATCCCCAACGTGGAGATCGCTGCCCCCAAGGACGCCTTCGAGCTCCGGGCCATGCTCAGACAGGCCCTCACCAGACCGAACCCCGTCTTCATCCGCTACGCCCGGGACAATGTGGAAAGGGTCCCGGAAGGGGTCTGGCCGGAGATCCCCTGGGGGAGGTGGGAGGTCTTGAAGGAGGGAAGCGAGGTCTATATCCTCGCCTTCGGAAAGACCCTTTCCTACGCCCTCGAGGCCGCAGGAGAGGACCCCCGCGTGGGGGTGGTGAACGCCCGATTCCTAAAGCCCTTGGACCTGGAGGCCCTCCGCGGCCTCGCCCGCTACCGGCTCATTACCGTGGAGGATCACCAAAGGATGGGGGGGTTCGGGAGCGCGGTGCTGGAGGCCTTCAACGAGATGGGTCTAAGGCCTGAGGTCCGGGTGCTGGGCCTGCCGGACCGGTTCATAGAGCACGGAGCCATCCCAAGCCTGCACCGCAAGGCGGGGATTGACGCGGAGGGAATCCGGCAGGCCCTGGCCGAGATCTTGGTCTATGAGGCCTGAGCGTGTGGCCTTTTCAGCCAACCTTTACCGCCTCCCCCTGGAAAATGGACACCTCCTGGTGGACGCGGGGCTTCCTTGGGAACAAAAAAGGCTTCTTACCCTTTTAAACGAACCCCCCCGGGCCCTTTTCCTCACCCACCACCACCTGGACCACTCGGGGGGGGCCAGAGCCCTTTGGGAAAGGTTTCGGTTGCCCATCTATGCCCATCCCCGGGACATCCCCTACCTTACGGGAGAGAAGCCAAGACCCCCCCTACCCATCCCCCTGGTGGGGAAGACCCTTGCCAACGCCGCCCCCCCTCTTCCCAAGGAGGCGGTCCTTCCCGTGGAGGAAGGGGAGGTCCTCTTCGGCTTCCGGGTCGTCCACCTTCCCGGCCACACCCCGGGCCAGGCGGGGCTTTTAAGGGAAGGCCAGGAGGGCTTCCTCCTGGCGGGGGATGCCCTGAGGGGGGGAAGAAAAGGGCCTATGCCCCCACCGCCCTTCGCCACGGAGGATCGGGCGGAGGCCCTCCGGACGATCGAGCGCATCGCCCGGTTCGAGGTGGCCTGGGTCTATGTGGGCCACGGAGGCCCCTTCCCTCAGGAGGCGGTGCGCGCCCTGGCCCGCCGGCTGGGTGTAGCCTAAGGGTATGAAAACCCTTTCGCTTTTGGGCCTAGCCCTTCTTGTCCCCCTGGGCCTGGCCCAGACGGTTACGGTCTATCCTGGCTTCGCAGAGGTCAAAGAGCCTGTAACCCTTCCCGAACCCCCCTGGACCTTCCTCGCTCCCGAAGGGCTTTTGGAGAGCCTTCTTCCTGGGAGCCTGCGCCTTTTAGGGGTGGAGGAGGAGGCCCGGCGGTTTGCCCCCGGAGGGGTGGTCTTCTACTACCGCAAAGGGGGGAGGGCGGAACTCCGCTACCTGACCCAGGCGGTCTCGGGTTCCTTGTTTTACACCCTGGAGGACACCTTGCTCACCGCGTGGGCACGCATCTCCTCCAGGCTCGACCTTTCCCCCAAAACCCTTTTTCTCGTGGCGGGGGAGGTTCCGCTTGCCCCTTCCTTCCAGCCCAAAGCCCTGATGGAACGAGGCGGCCCTCCCCCCTCGGGCGAAGGCTTCGGCGTGCACCGCTACCCCCTTCCCGCCCTCCCCCTCAAACCCGGAACCACCGAGATCCGCTTCGCCCAGAAGGCGGTGGTCCTAGAACGGATCCTCTCCTATGAAGGGGGGTTTTCCACCCAGGAGACCCTTCCCCTCACCCGGGGGTACCGGTTTTCCGCCCCCTTTCCCTTGGCCCCGGGAAGCGTGGAGGTGACGGAAAAGGGCACCTTCTTAGGCCAGGGGCGGCTTCCCCTGAGCGGCGAAGGGGGGGAGGTCCGCTTCGTTTTGGGGCAGGACCTCGAGGCCCGCGCCCTCCGAACCCTCCGCCTCCTCGAGCAAACAGAGAAGGGGGCCACCTTCCAGGTGGAAACCCGGATTCAGAACCCCTATCCTTACCCCGTCCTTCTTCGGGTGCAAGAGGTCTTTCCCCGACCCTTTCGGCTGGAAGGAGAGGTGCAAACCCTACCCGAAGGGTACCGCTTGGAAAGGCTTTTGGCCCCAAAAGAGGAGTTCCGCTGGGGCTACCGGGTGAGCCTACCCGGGTTCCCTTGAAGGCCCACGCCCCGTGCACCCCCAGACCCCTCAAAGGGGGGGCGGTCTGGAAACAATCCCCTGGCGCGGGCCCGGCTTCACGGTGTTCGCTTCGCGAAGCAGCACGGGGTTCGCTGTTCGGTGTTTGCTGGAACATAGCCCCTACGGGGCTGACCGCAAAGCAACGCGAAGCAGCGGCCCAAGGGGCCTAGTTTAGGAAACCCGCTCCACCCGGAGGAGGTTGGTCGTCCCCCGCACCCCAAAGGGCACCCCGGCGGCGATCACCACCCGGTCCCCCACCTGGGCAAGCCCCAGGGCCTTGACCTCCCGAAGCGCGATCCGAACCATATCGTCGGTGTCCTGAGGATCGGGGGCAAGATGGGGGTAGACCCCCCAGACCAGGGCCAGCTGGTTGCGCACCTCCGGGTTAGGGGTGAGGGCCAGGATGGGCACCGGGGGCCGGGTGCGGGCGATGCGCCGGGCGGAGCTTCCGGTGGCGGTAAAGACGACGATCGCCTTCGCCCCCACCGCCTCCACCACGTCGTCGGCCGCCTGGGCGATGGCGTCCTGGGTGGTGGGGGTGGGGGCCGGGCGGAGGACGTTGAGCTTGTGCACGAACTCCGGGGAGGTTTCCACCACCTCGGCGATGCGGCGCATCATGGCCACCGCCTCCACGGGGTAGGCCCCGGCGGCGGTCTCCGCAGAGAGCATCACCGCGTCAGAGCCGTCAAAGATTGCGTTCGCCACGTCGGAGGCCTCGGCCCTGGTAGGAAAGGGGTTTTGGACCATGGACTCGAGCATCTGCGTGGCGGTCACCACGGGCTTCCCGGCGGCGATGGCCCGGAGGATGATCCGCTTTTGAACGATGGGAACCTCCTCAATGGGCATCTCCACCCCCAGGTCCCCCCGGGCCACCATCACCCCGTCGGCCTCCTCGAGGATCTCCTCGAACCGCAAGACCGCGGAGGGCTTCTCGACCTTGGCCATCAGCCGGGCCCGGGAGCCGAACCGGGCCAGGTAGTGCCGGGCGAGAAGGAGGTCGTCCCGGCTCCGGACAAAGGAGACGGCCACCCAGTCCACGGAAAGTTCGGCCCCCAAGGCCAGGTCCTCGATGTCCTTATCGGAAAGGGCAGGGATGGACAGGTCCGCCCCCGGAATATTGATCCCCTTTTGGTCGGAAAGAACCCCCCCCACCTCCACCCGGGTGTGGATCTCATCCCCCTCCACCTTCTCCACCCGGAGGCGGATCTTTCCGTCGTCCAAGAGGAGGACCTGGCCCGGCCCTACATCCTCCGGAAGGCCCTCGTAGCTCACCGAAACCCGGGTCTCATCCCCCTCCACCCGCTCCCGGGTGAGGACGAAGGGTTGGCCTGGCTCCAACACCACCTTGCCTGAACGGAACCGGCCGATGCGGATCTTGGGGCCCTGAAGATCCTGAAGGATGGCCAGGGTCTTCCCCGTTTCCTCCGCCACCTCCCGCACAAGCCGAACCCTGGTTCGGTGGTCCTCCGGGGTGCCGTGGCTGAAGTTGAGCCGGAAGACGTTCGCCCCCGCTTCCACCAGGGCCAAAAGGGTCTCCTTGGTCGAGCTTTTAGGACCCAGCGTGGCCACGATCTTGGTGCGCTTAAAATGCAGCATGGCCTAAAAACCGGGCCGCCGGGCCCAGGTGCTCCTCGATGCGCAAAAGCTGATTGTACTTGGCCAGGCGGTCAGAGCGGCTTAAGGAACCGGTCTTGATCTGCCCCGCGTTCACCGCCACCGCCAAGTCGGCGATGAAGCTGTCCTCCGTCTCCCCCGAGCGGTGGGAGACGATGACCCGGTAACCGGAGCGCTGGGCCAGCCGGATGGTCTCGAGGGTCTCCGTAAGGGTACCGATCTGGTTCACCTTGACCAAGACGGCATTCGCCACCCTCCGCTCTATGCCCATTTGCAGCCGGGCGGGGTTGGTGACGAAGAGGTCGTCCCCAACCAGCTGGACCCTGTCCCCCAGGCGCTCGGTCAGGAGCCTCCACCCTTCCCAGTCGTCCTCGGCCAGCCCGTCCTCGATGGAGAGGATCGGGTACCTCTCCGCCCAGCCCACCAAGAGGTCCACCATGGCCTCTGGGGAGAGGCTCCGGCCCTCCCCCTCGAGGCGGTACTCACCCTTTTGGTAAAGCTCCGTGGCGGCCACGTCCAGGGCCAGCCAGACCTCCTTCCCCGGCGTATACCCCGCCTTTTCTATAGCCAAAAGGAGGAGCTCCACCGCTTCCTCGTTGCTCCTGAGGTCGGGGGCAAACCCCCCTTCGTCCCCCACGTTGGTGCTGTAGCCCTTGGCCTTGAGCACCTCCTTAAGGGCATGGAAGGCCTCCACACCCATGCGAAGAGCCTCCTGAAAGGAAGGGGCCCCCGCGGGGACCAGCATGAACTCCTGGAAGTCCACCCGGTTGTCCGCGTGCCTCCCTCCGTTTAAGACGTTCATCAAGGGCACCGGGAGGACTACCCCATCTACCCCTCCTAAATACCGGTAAAGGGGCAGACCCAAGGCCTTCGCGGCGGCCCGGGCGGTGGCCAGGGAAACCCCCAAAATGGCGTTCGCCCCCAGGTTGGCCTTGTTGGGCGTGCCGTCCAGCTCCAGCATCGCCCGGTCCACCGCCTCCTGGTCTAGGGCGTCCATCCCAATGAGTTCCGGAGCGATTCGCTCGTTCACAGAGGCCACGGCCCGCCTTACCCCCTTGCCCCCGTACCGGCTTCCCCCGTCCCGGAGCTCCCAGGCCTCATGGGTCCCGGTGGAGGCGCCAGAAGGGACCATGGCCCGTCCGATGACCCCCCCTTCCAGCTCCACCTCGGCCTCGAGGGTCGGATTGCCCCGGGAGTCTAGAACCTCCCTCGCTCGAACGCCGATGATGCTCGTCATGCCCCCTCCTTTGGAAACGCTTCTGCACCCCCCTTTGAGTCTACACCCTCAGGGGCACCACCACGGCCAGGTACCCCCCCTCTTGATCGCCCTTGGCTGAGACGGCCGCCGGGGCCTGTGCCCCGGAGAACCTGAGCAAGGCCACGCCCTCAACCGGGCCCAAGGCGTCTAGGAGGTAGCGGGCGTTGAAGGAAAGGCTCATCGCCACCCCTTTGGTCCTCAAGGGGACCTCCTCCCGGCCCTTCCCGTAATCCCCCTCCGCGTTCAGGGTGAGGCGGCCATCCTCGAAAAGGAGGTCCAGCCGGTGGTTCTCCCGGCTGGCCAAAGCCCCCACCCGCCGGAGGCTTTCCTTTAAGACCTCCGCCTCCACCTCCACCTCGAGGGCCCACTCCTTGGGGATCACCCGCTCGTAATCGGGGAAGCTCCCCTCCATGAGCTGAACCGTCATCTCAGCCCGCCAGGGCTTGCCCGCGGGGGCCAGGGCTAGGGAGATGGTGCCCCCCTGGGACCCTCCCGGCGAAGAAGCAACCGAAAACCCCAAGGCCACCTCGTCCTCTGGCCCCGCGGCCTTGAGAAGCCGCACCATCTCGTCCACGGCCCGGGCCGGGACGACCAGCCGGATGGGGGCCGCTTGGGGTTCGCCCAGCGAGGTAGCCCAAGCCAAGCCCCCCTCGAGGTCGTAAAGGGCCAAACGATACCCATCCGTGGCCACCGCCCTTAAGCTTTGGCCGAGCTCGAGCTGGATCCCCCGGAAGATGCCCCGGTACTCCTCGTTGCTGGCCGCGTAGCGGACGTGCACCAGGGCCTTCAGGAGATCCAGGGCCTTCAGGTGTAGCCGGGCCTCAGGGACGAAGAGTTCAGGGAAGCCCTCCGGGTCCGCCAAGGCCAGGCGGGTCTGGAAGGCGCCCGAGGCCAGGCCCAGCCCCTCCTTGCCCACCTCGAGAAGAACCTCGTCCCCGGGAAGGGAGCGGACCACCTGGGCCAGGGGGGCGGCGGGGACCAGGACATGGACGGGGCTGGCCTCTTGGTGCTCCCCTTGGGAAGCAAACGCGTTAAGGCCGATAAAAAGGCGGAGGCTCACCTCCTCGTTCGTCCCGGCCAGGACCAGGCGGGGGGCCTTTTGGGGTTCATCCCCAAGCGAAGCCGCCGGGGATGTCTCAAGGGCCAGGCTAAGGTAGGTCAAAAGGGGATTGTGGCTTTTACTGGGAACAACTCGTTCCAGAAGGGCTAAGGCTTCGGCAAAAACCTTTTTATCCAGATGGGTTTTCATTTTTCCCCTCTTTTCTTCTTCTGTTACTACTGTCTTTTTTAAAAGATCTTAAAGACTTAGTAGTTGTAGTAGTAGGGCCTGTGGATATGTGGATAATGGGGGGAAAACCCCGTCCAGGAGGCCAATCCGCTTGTGGATAAGCGCTGTGGATAAACCGCCTTCCCCTGTGGATAACCTGTGAATAACTCATGGGGTTATCCACAGGGGAAGAGGGGTGGGGGGTTCTCCACAGGTTGTCCACAGAGTTATCCACAGGGAATCCCCGGGTTATCCACAGGGTTGTCCACAGGTTATCCACACCCTTCATAGAAGGGCCTCCTTCAGGGTCCTGAGGAGGTTTTGCACCTCCCGGTCGCTTTCCACAAGCTCCTGGACTTTTTGGATAGCGTACAGGACCGTGGTGTGGTCCCTGCCGCCGAAGAACTGGCCGATCTCGGGCAGGGAGGCCCGGGTCAGCTCCCGTACCAGATACATGGCGAGTTGCCTGGGTAAAACCACCTCCTTCCTCCGCCCGCTGCCTTTCAGGTCCTCGGGCCGAAGGCCAAAGTGCTCGGCCACTCTGCGCAGGATCTCCTCTGGGTCCACGCTGGGCTCCCGGGGAGCAAAGATGTCGGAGATGGCTCGAGCCGCCACCTGCTTCGTCAGCTCCACCCCGTTCAAGGAAGCGTAGGCCACTGCCCGCATTAGGGCCCCTTCCAGCTCTCGGATGTTGGAGGTCACCTGGCGGGCGATGTACTCGAGGACCTCCTCGCTGACCTTGAGGCCCCGTTGCTCCGCGTTCATCTTCAAGATGGCGATGCGGGTTTCCAGATCCGGGGGTTGGATGTCGGTGATCAGTCCCCATTCAAAACGGCTGCGCAGACGGGCCTCCAGGGTCAGAATGTCCTTGGGGGGGCGGTCCGAGGAGAGGATGATCTGCTTGTGGGCTTCGTAAAGGGCGTTGAAGGTGTGGAAGAACTCCTCCTGCGTGCGTTCCTTCCCCGCAATGAACTGGATGTCGTCCACTAAAAGGAGGTCCACCGAGCGGTAACGCTCGCGGAACTCCGCCATCCGGTCCTCCCGGATGGCGTTGATGAGCTCATTGGTAAAGGTTTCCGTGGAGACGTACTCGATCTTCAGGTGAGGAAACCGTTTGGCCACGGAGTGCCCCACCGCATGCATCAGGTGGGTTTTCCCCAAGCCCACGCCCCCATAGATGAAAAGGGGGTTGTAAGCTCGGCCAGGGGATTCCGCCACCGCCACCGCTGCGGCGTGGGCCATAGAGTTGTTGGGTCCTACAACGAAGTTTTCAAAGGTGTACTTGGGGTTAAGACGGGTTTTCCCCTCGGCCTCCTTTTCCTTGGGCTGGAATATCTCCTCCTGAACCGCAGGGGATGGGACGACCCTCAGGTCAAACCTCGGGGCCTGGGCCCCCAAAAGGGCCAGGGCCTCTTCCAAAAGCCCCGCATAGTGCTTCCGGATCCAGTCCAGGGCAAAGGAGGTGGGCACCCCCAGTTCCAGAACCCCATCCTTGATCCCAAGGGGGCGGATGCGCTCAAACCAGGTGTGGTATTCCACCTCGGTGATGTTGCGCCGAACGTGTTCCAGGATGTGTTGCCAGATGGTCTGGTGCGTCAAGGCGCATCCCCCCAGGGCTCCATTTTATCCATTCGGACGATCTGGGAGGAGGGTGTTGCAAAGGCAAGGAGGGGGCGCTTAAATGAGAAGGATGGGCTGGGACGTCCTGGTGGTGGGAGGTGGGCATGCGGGGCTGGAGGCCGCTTGGGCGGCCGCAGCCCTGGGGGTGCGGGTGGGCCTGGTGACCGTTAACCCTGACCGCATGGGGATGATGCCGTGCAACCCCGCGGTGGGGGGGCCTGGGAAGAGCCAGCTGGTGGCCGAACTGACCGCCTTGGGGGGTCTGATGGGCCGCGCCGCGGATGCCACGGCCATTCACACCCGTCTTTTAAACCGTTCCAAGGGCCCTGCGGTCCAGAGCCTCCGGGTCCAGGTGGACCGGGACCTGTACGCCCTCGAGGCGCAGGCGCTTATCGCTACGCGTCCGGTGGAGGTCCTGAGGGGCGAGGTTGCGGGGCTCGCCGTGGAAGGGGGGCGGCTAAGGGGGGTCCATACCGTGGACGGCCGGTTTCTCGCGGCGAAAAGCGTGGTGGTGGCCAGCGGGACCTTCCTTAGGGGAATGGTCTGGTACGGCAGGCGGTCCCGGCCCGCAGGCCGCCAGGGGGAGCCCCCGGCCCGTTACCTTTCCCAAAGCCTTCAGGCCTTGGGGCACCGTCTCCTCCGGTTCAAGACCGGGACCCCGCCCCGCATCCGGGCGGACTCGGTGGCCTTTGACCGCCTCGAGGTGGTCCCCCCCGATGATCCCCCAGGAAGCTTCACCGGAACCCCGGGTCCTCACGCCAAAGCCTTGCCCACCTGGCAGACCCGGACCACGCCCAGAACCCACGCCCTGATCCGTTCCAACCTGCACCTCTCCCCCCTGTATGCGGGGGATATCGAAGGCATCGGACCCCGGTACTGTCCTTCCATCGAGGACAAGGTGGTCCGGTTTGGCGACAAGGAGAGCCACCTCCTCTTCGTGGAGCCGGACGGCCTGCATACGAGCGAGGTCTACCTTCAGGGGTTTTCCAGCAGCCTTCCCCCGGAGCTGCAGGAGGAGATGGTGCGGAGCCTGCCCGGGTTTGAGCGGGCGGTCATCCAGCGGTACGCCTACGCGGTGGAGTACGACGCGGTGGACCCGCGTGAGCTCACCCTGGGCCTTCAGTCCCGGTTCCTTCCCGGTCTTTTCACCGCTGGCCAGGTCAACGGCACCTCGGGGTACGAGGAGGCTGCGGCCCAGGGGCTTCTGGCGGGGTTGAACGCGGCCCGGTTTGCCCTGGGGCTTCCCGAGGTCCACCTCCCCCGCTCCTTGGGGTACATCGGGGTGATGGTGGAGGACCTGGTCCACCGGGGGGTGGACGAGCCCTACCGGATGATGACCTCCCGGGTGGAGCTCCGGCTTCTTTGCCGCGCGGACAACGCGGATGAGCGCCTCACGCCCTTGGGGGTGGAGTGGGGGCTTCTCCCCAAGGAGGCGTTGGACCGGGTGCGGGCCAAATACGCCCGGGTGGAGGCGGAGCTTATGCGCCTGGCTGCCCTTCGTCTCGAGGGGGTGCGGGCCTTGGACTGGCTGAGGCGGCCCGAGGCCAGGTATGAGGAGGTCCTGCGCCGCTTTCCCCCTCCTGAGCCCCTTTCCCTGGAGGAGGCCTTCCAGGTGGAGGTGCGGGCCAAGTACGCGGGGTACATCGCCCGGCAGGAGAGGCTCCGGGCGGAGCTTGTGGACCTCGAGCGCCGCCTCCTTCCCCAGTCCCTGGACTTCGCCCGCATTCCTAGCCTTTCCCGGGAGGCGGTGGAGAAACTCACCCGGTACCGTCCCCGCACCCTGGCGGAGGCGGCCCGCATCCCTGGGGTTCGCGACTCGGATCTCACCGCCCTTCTCGTTTACCTCAAGCGTTCGGCCTAATAATGGTGTTCCCTTCGGGAAGCACGATAAGGTGTTCCCTTCGGGAAGCACGATAAGGTGTTCCCTTCGGGAAGCACGATAAGGTGTTCCCTTCGGGAAGCACAGAGGTGTTTCACGTGAAACACCTATACTGGGGGCGTGGAAGGCCTGAGCCCAGAAGGGAAGGCCCTACTCTTGGAGGGGGGAAGAGCCTTGGGCCTGGACCTCGCCCCTTACCTGGAGGCCTTTTCCCGTTACTACGCCCTCCTCAGGGAGGCCAACCAGCGGCTCAACCTCACCGCCCTCGAGGGGGAGCGGGAGGTGGTGGTCAAACACTTCCTGGATGCCCTCACCCTGGTGCCCACGGGGCTTTTTGACCAAAAAGAGGCGGTGCTGGATCTGGGCACGGGGGCGGGGTTTCCAGGTCTTCCGTTGAAGATTCTCCGCCCACGCCTGCGGATGACCCTGCTCGAGGCCACCCGGAAAAAGCTGGACTTCACCCAGGAGGTGGTGAGGGCCTTGGGGCTGGAGGGGGTGCGGTTTCTATGGGGCCGGGCGGAGGAGCTGGCCCACACCCCGGAGCGGGAGGCCTACGACCGGGTGGTGGCCCGGGCAGTGGCCCCTATGCCGGTGCTTCTGGAGCTGGCCTTGCCCTTCCTCCGGGTGGGAGGGGTCTTCGTGGCCCAGAAGGGCCCCCGGGTGGAGGAGGAGCTTCGGACCTCAAGGAGGGCTTTAGAGCTCCTGGGTGGAAGGCTTCTGGAGGTCCAGACCTTGCGGCTCCCCCTCTCGGAAGAGGAGCGGCGCCTTGTCCTGGTCGAAAAAGCCGCGCCCACGCCCTTGGCCTACCCCAGGAGGCCGGGGGTTCCGGAAAGAAAACCGTTATCCTAGAACCATGCGGCGCATCGGGGTGGTGAACCAGAAGGGAGGGGTGGGAAAGACCACCACCGCTTTGAACCTCGCCGCCTACCTAGCCCAGGCCGGAAAACGAACCCTTCTGGTGGACCTGGACCCCCAGGCCAACGCCACAAGCGGCCTGGGGGTCCGGGCGGAGGTGGGGGTGTACGAGGTCCTCCAAGGCCTTCCCCTCCAAGAGGCCCTAACGGAGGTTCTTCCGGGCCTGGACCTCTTGCCCGCCACTTCCCGGCTGGTGGGGGCTACGGTCGAGCTTTCCCAAGACCCCCAGGCCCTAAAGCGGGTTCTAGAGGATGCCCAGGGGTATGAGTTCATCCTCCTGGATGCCCCGCCCAGCCTAGGCCCTCTCACCGTAAACGTCCTCACCGCTGCCCAGGGCCTCATTATTCCCGTCCAGGCGGAGTACTACGCCCTGGAGGGGATGGCGGGGCTGATGGAGACGGTGGAGGAGGTCAGGGCCAGGCTGAACCCCAGCCTGAGGGTCCTGGGGATCCTTCTGACCATGTACGACCCCCGGACGCTCCTTTCCCAGCAGGTGGAGGCCAACCTTCGGGCCCACTTTGGGGAAAAAGTCTTCTGGACCGTGGTCCCTAGGAATGTCCGGTTGGCCGAGGCCCCCAGCTTCGGTCAACCCATCCTGCGCCACGCCCCCACCTCGAGCGGGGCTCACGCCTACCGCCGCCTGGCCGAGGAGGTGATCGCCCGTGTCCAAGAAGCCTAGCGGTCTTGGAAAGGGCCTCGAGGCCCTCCTGCCCCGGGGAGGGGCCGGGTTGGTCCGGCTTCCTCTGGAACTCATCCGCCCAAGCCCTAACCAGCCCCGCCGCCGCTTCCGGGAGGAGGCGCTTAAGGAACTGGTGGAGAGCATCCGCGAGAAGGGGCTTCTCCAACCCCTCCTCGTCCGGCCCAAGGGGGAGGGGTATGAGCTGGTGGCAGGGGAGCGGCGGTACCGGGCGGCCCTGGAGGCCGGGCTCAAGGAGGTTCCTGTCCTCGTCCGGGACCTGACCGACCGGGAGGCCCTGGAGATTGCCCTGGTGGAGAACCTGCAACGGGAGGACCTCTCCCCGGTGGAGGAGGCCTGGGGGTACCGCCGTCTTTTGGATATGGGGCTAACCCAGGAGGAGGTGGCCCAGCGGGTGGGTAAGGCGCGTTCCACGGTGGCCAACGCCCTAAGGCTCCTTCAGCTGCCCGAGGAGGCGCTGAAGGCGTTGGACGAGGGCCGGATTACCCCCGGCCATGCCCGGGCCCTTCTGATGCTGCCCGAGGAGGAGCGGCGTTGGGCTTTGGACGAGATCCTGACCAAGGGGCTTTCCGTCCGGCAGGCCGAGCGGCTTAAAAGGAGAAAGCCTAGGGGGGAACCCGACCTCGAGCGCCAGGCCCTGGCGGAGGAACTTTCGAAAAGCCTGGGGCTTAGGGTAAGCCTCTTTAGGAAGCGCCTGGTGATTGAGTTTTCTTCCGAGGAGGAGCTGGCCCTTCTTTTGGAGCGGCTGGGTTACCAGGCGTAGCCCAGCGCCAGCCTTAAGGAGGCCGCCTCCTTGAGGCCTGGAGGAAGGCTCCAGGTCCTTCCCTTCCCTGCGATCTCCACCGGCCCTTCTTTGAACGCCCCCCGGGCGGTGTAGCCGGAGAAGAAAAGGGTCCAGCCGTCCTTGCGCACCTCGAGCCGGAGCCCTCCCGTGCTCAGGTCCAACGCCTCTCGGCCCGGGTGGATCACCCTGCCCACCGGAAGGGCCCGTTGCAGGATCCGCGCCGGGCCTTCTTCCGCAACCAGAACCTCAAGCGCTCCCACCCCCAGGGCCTTAAGGGCCCGGGCAACCCCTTCGGGATCCTCCCTTCCCATTAGAAAAAGTACCTCCCGTTGGCCCAACCGGAAAAAGAAGGCATCCTGGCCCAGCCTTAGCGCCTCCACGGGCTTTGGCCAGGCGGAAAGCAGGCTGAAGGCTAGGGGGAGGCTGGTCAGAAGAAGGGCCTTCTCCCAGGACAGCTTGCGATAAAGGGCGAGGCCTAGGGGAAGGAGGCCCAGGTAGTAGAGGGCGAACCCAGCAAAGGAGATCTCTCCCCAGACCAGCTGAGGCCCTTGTGCAAAAAGGTGAGTTAAGGCCAAAAGGAGCCGGGCAAGCGGCTCTACCACAGGGGCCAGAAGGTCTCCTAGGAGAAGTTTTAAAAACCCCAGGGGCACCAAGACCCCTACCAAAGGGAGGGCAAAAAGGTTGGCCAGAGGGGAGAGGAGGGGAAGGAGGTGGAAGTGGTGAAGGAGGAAGGGCAGGGCAAGGGCTTGAGCGGAGAGGGTGGTCCAGAATGCGCCTTGAACCACCCCCAGGCCCCCTTTGGCCTTTGGAAGGGCAGGGAGGCCCAGGGCGAGGCCCAGTGTGGCCAGGTAGGAAAGCTGGAGGCTAAGGCTAAAAATTGTCCAAGGAGAAAGGAGCATCTGAAAAAAGAAAGCAACTCCTAAAGCGGAAAGAAGGCTGGACCGTCCCAACCCAAAAAAGAGGCCCAAAAGGGAAAGGCCCGCCATCAGGGTGGCCCGGAGCAGGGAGGGGTTGGGGCCTACCAGGCCCAGGTAGAGGAGAAGACCCAAAAGGGCGAGGAGGTAGCGGGAAGGTCCCAAGGGAAAGAGGAGGAGGACAAAAAAGGCAGCCAGAAGGCCCACATGGAGGCCGGAGAGGGCGAGGAGGTGGGCCAGCCCGGACTCCTGAAAGGCGGCGTAATCCCCCAACCCCTGTTTCTCCCCTAGGGTGAGGGCTTCCATCATCCGGGCCACGCGAGGGGAAAGCCCATCCCGAAGCCGGGTTCGGAAGACCTCCCGGCCGTCGGGGACCGGGGTTTGTTCCAGCACCGTTTCCACCTTGAAAACCGCCCGAATGCCCTGGCCCAGGAGCCAGGTTTGCTCGTCCAGACCTCCGGGAAGCCGTGGCGGGGCTGGCGGGACGATGCGGCCTTTCAGGTGGTAAACCCCGTCCTCCAAGGGGGGGTTCACGTGCACCGCCCCGCTCGAGGTGTGGAGGATGCCCCGCTGCACCACCCCTTCCGCCTCGAGGGGGCCAGAGGGTGGAAGGGGAAGGGGGAAAAGAAGGCTTCTGAAGAAAACCAGGATAAACCCCAGGAGAAAGGGAAGGCGGAAGACCCCCACCAGGGCCCCGCCAACGAGGGCCAAGGGGTGGACCAGGGCCAGGCTGGCCAAGAGGGCCCCCAGGCCCAGGCCTAGGCTTAACCGCTCAGGGGCGTACATAGGGGCGTAGGCGCTCCAGGGTGGCCGGCCCGATCCCCCGTATCTTTAGGAGGTCCTCCACCCTTTGGTAGGGCCGGTTGTCCACGATCCTTTTGGCCAGAGTGGGGCCGATGCCGGGAAGGCGCATCAACTCCTCCAGACTGGCCCCGTTGAGCGAGACGGGGCCGGTCTCAACCCGTGCGGCCTCCCCTGCCCGCTGGAGGACCCTTACCTCTAGAGGCCTGGGGGCGAGCTTAGGGTAAAGAGCCCCCAGGCCCGCTAGGAGGACCGCGAGGAACCAAAGGACCAGAGCAACACGAAGAAGTTCAGGCTGGCCAGGACCACCCCCATCTGGACCCACAGGTCGGTGGGGTTCAGAAGGGCGAACCCGAGACCGTAGGCGAGGCTCAAAAGGGCGAGGGGGCGGCCCAGGAAGGCCAAAGGGTCTTTCCCCTCTCGAGCCGGTTTCGCAGG
>NZ_PSMQ01000033.1:7340-17833 GCF_040290245.1 Thermus sp. | reverse complement strand
CCACCGGCGAGTACGGCGACATGATGGAGTACGGCATCGTCGACCCCGCCAAGGTCACCCGTACCGCCCTGCAGAACGCCGCCTCCATCGGCGCCCTCATCCTCACCACCGAGGCCGTGGTGGCGGAGAAGCCCGAGAAGAAGGAGTCTACCCCCGCCCCCGCCGGCGCTGGGGAGATGGACTTCTAACCCACCGTCCGGGCCACCCCCGGGGGGCACCCCCGGGGGTTTTGCGTACATGGCCGTTCGCCTGTCAGAAGGGCACCGCCGCCTCCCCCCCTGGGTCTAGGCTCCAAAGGGCCTCCCGATCGGGCAGGGTGTACCCCCGGTAACCCCTCTCTTCCAAAAGGGCCAGCACCTCCTCCCCCACCCGGACCTCCCGGGCGGACAGGACGGCTTCCCCAAAGGGGCCCTCCACCTTGAGGTACAAAGGCAAGGGCCCCGGATGCTCCTCCAAAAGGCTCTTCAGATGAAGGATGGCCCCCTCATCCAAAAGGGCCAGGTCCAGCTCGAGCTCCAGGGCTTTGGGCAGATGGGCCAGGTCCTCATAGGGGTAGACCGTCTGGGCCAAAAGGCGCAGGGTCTCCTCCTCTTCCTCCACCTCGGCCAAAAGAAGGACCGGGAGGTCCTCCTTAAGCCTGGGGGAGACCCGCTCATACGCCCGGCCAAAGGCGATGGCCTCCAGGGCCCCCGTCTCATCGGAAAGGACGAACCGGGCCATCATGCCGCCGCTTTTCGTGGGCTTGCGCACCACCTCCTCCACCACCCCTGCGAGGATGACCCGGGCCCGCCGCCCCCCCGTGGCCTGGACGTAGGCCCTGAGGCCGGCCAGGCTGGTGGTCGCCGCTTCCTTTAGGCCCGGGTAGCGGAGGACGGGGTGGCCAAAGAGGTAGAGGCCCAGGGCCTCCTTCTCGTACCGGAGCCGGTTCACCTCGTCCAAAGGGGGCGTCTTGGGCAAGGGGGGCTCCATGGACTCAAAAAGCAGGCCAAGACCGCTTTTTCGCCGCTCCCTCTCCGCAGAAGCCCAGCGCAAAAACTCATCCAAGGCGGCAAGGAGCTGACCCCGTTCCCCGAACCGGTCCAAGGCCCCCGCCTTGATGAGGGACTCCACCGCCCTCCGGTTCGCCACCTTTTCGTCCAGACGGAGGAGGAAGTCCGCAAAGCTCCGGAAAGGCCCCCCCCGGGCCCTCTCGGAAAGGATGGCCTCCGCCACCCCCTCCCCCACGTTCTTCACCGCAGAAAGCCCGAACAAAATGCGCCCGCCCACGACCCGGAAGTCGAATCCGCTCTCGTTCACATCCGGCGCGAGAACCTCAATCCCCATGGCCCGGGCATCCCGGATGTACTCGGCCACCTTGTCGGAATCGTGCCGCTCCACGGAAAGGAGGGCGGCTATGAACTCCACCGGATAGTGGGCCTTGACATAGGCGGTCTGGTAGGAAAGGAGGCTATAGGCGGCGGCGTGGGACTTATTAAAGCCATAGTCGGCGAAGGCCTCGAGGAGGTCAAAAAGCCGATCGGCCTCCTCCTCTGGCACCCCCCGCTCCTTCGCCCCCCGGACAAACCGCTCCCGGTGGGCCCTCATCTCCTCGCTCTTCTTCTTGCCCATCGCCCGGCGGAGAAGGTCGGCTTCCCCCAGGGAGTAGCCCGCCACCTGGGAAGCGATCTGGATGATCTGCTCCTGGTAAACGGGTATGCCGTAGGTCTCGTCCAAAATGGGCCTGAGGTATTTTTCCGCGTGGGGGAATTCCGCGTAGCTCACGGGCTCCTGGCCGTGGTGGCGGCGGATGTAGGTGGGGATGTGCTCCATCGGCCCAGGGCGGTAAAGGGAGAGAAGGGCGATCAGGTCCTCGAGCCGCCGGGGCTTCATGCCCTTCAAGGTGGCCACCATCCCACCGGACTCCAGCTGGAACACCCCCTTGGTCTCCCCCCGGGAAAGGAGTTCGAAAGTCTTGGGGTCGTCCAGGGGGAGCCGGTCGTAGTCCAGATCCACCCCCCGGGACTCCTTGACGATGCGCTTGGCCTCGTCCAAAAAGGAAAGGGTGCGCAGGCCCAAAAAGTCCATCTTCAAAAGCCCCAGGGCCTCCACCCCGCCCATGTCGTACTGGGTCACCACCCCTTCCCCGGAGGTGTCCCGCATAAGGGGAACAAGCTCCGTGAGGGGCTCGTCCGAGATGACCACCCCGGCCGCGTGGACCGAGGCGTGGCGGGAAAGGCCCTCCAGGCGCATGGCCACCTCGATCACCCGGCGGATAAGGGGGTCCTTCTCCATTTCCGCCTTAAGCTCCGGGATGACCTCCACCGCCTCGGCCAGGGGCTTGGGCTTTCCGAACTGCACGGGGATGAGCTTGGCGAGCTCCTCCGCCTTTTTGTGGGGGATGCCGAAGACCCGGGCCACGTCCTTTAGGGCGGCCTTGGAGGCCATGCTCCCAAAGGTGCCGATCTGGGCCACCTTCTCCTCCCCGTAGCGGGCCTTCACGTAACGGATCACCTCGTCCCGGCGGCGGTCGGAGAAGTCGGTGTCGATGTCGGGCATGGAGACCCTTTCCGGGTTCAAAAAGCGCTCAAAGAGGAGGCCGAAGCGCAGGGGATCGAGGTTGGTGATGCCCACCGCGTAGGCCACCAGGCTTCCCACCGCCGAACCCCGGCCCGGCCCCACGCTAATCCCCTGGCCCCTGGCCCAGTTGATGTAGTCCTGGACGATGAGAAAATACCCTGGAAAGCCCATCTTTTCGATAACGGATAGCTCATAAAAGGCCCGGGCCAGGATCCGCCACCCGTCCCATTCAAAGACCCCCTCTAAAGGGGGTAGGGTGCCCCGCGCCTTCTCCCAGTCCTGGGGGGAAAGCTGGCTCAGGGCCCGGGCCAGGGCCTCTTCGTCCCCGTGGGGGGGGAGCTTGTCCATCCTGCGGAAAAGTTCCCGGTAAATCCCCTCCGTAACCCGGTCGGGGTAGCGCCTTAAAAGCCCCAAGAAGGTCAGCTCCCGAAGGTACTGGCTCTCCGTCCGTCCCTCAGGAAGGGGGTAGCGGGGGATGCGGTAGACCATCCTCTCCCCGATGGGCAGCTCCACGTTGCACATCCGGGCGATCTCCACCGTGTTGTCAAAGGGCTCATCCCCCCACTCCTCCCCCAGGGCTTGGCGCATCTCCTCTGGGGTTTTGACGTAGAACTCTTCGCAGGGGAATCTCCAGCGCTCGGGGTCGTCCCAGGTGGTCTTGGACTGGATGGCCAGGAGGACGGCATGGGCCTCCGCGTCCTCCTTCCTCACGTAGTGGCCGTCGTTGGTGGCCACAAGGCCTAGGCCGTACTTCCGGGCGAACTCCTTCAGGACCTGGTTGACCTTCTTCTGCTCGGGAAGGCCATGGTCCTGGATCTCGACGAAATAGTTGTCCTTGAAGATGGAAAGGTACTCGTTGAGCCTGGCCTCGGCCAGGTCCAGCCGGTCCTGGAGGATGAACTGCGGAATCTCCGCCCCCAGACACCCCGAGAGGGCGATGAGGCCCTCCGAGTGTTCCCTCAGGATCTCCCGGTCGATCCGGGGTTTTTCGTAAAAGCCCTCGAGGTAGGCCCGGGTGGCCAGCCTCACCAGGTTCTGGTACCCCTTAAAGTCCTTGGCCAGGAGGGTGAGGTGGAAGTACCCCCCGTCTAGCCCCTTCCCCCGCTTGCGATCAAAGCGGCTTTCCGCCGCCACATAGGCCTCGTAGCCAAGGATGGGCTTGATGCCCTTTGCGGTGGCCTTTTTGTAGAACTCCACCGCCCCGAAGAGGTTCCCGTGGTCGGTCATGGCCAAGGCGGGCTCATGAGGGGTTATGGCCTTCACCCAGGAAAGGAGGTCCTCGAGGCGGGCCGCCCCGTCCAAAAGGGAAAACTGCGTGTGCTGGTGTAGGTGGGCGAACTTCGGTTTTTTACCCTCCATCCCCTATACTCTAACCCGTGAGCCTAGGGGCCCTACGGGAAGAGGTCTGGAACGCCCTCTCGCAATACGGCCTGGCCCTCCACCCCACCCCGCCCCACGGCCACCACCCGAACTTCAAAGGGGCCAGGCGGGCGGCGGAAAGGCTTGTTGCGACCGCGGAGTTCCAAGGGGCAAGGACCATCCTCGTGGGGATGGACGCGGTCCTAAAACCCCTGCGGGAGGCCGCGCTCAGGGCAGGAAAGGCCCTCATCCTCCCCCATCCCGACCGGGCCGGGGCGTTCTTGAAAGTGGAGGGGCTGGACCCCAGGAAGCTCTTCCGGGTGCGGGAGGTGAGCCGCCACGGGGAGCCCGTAGACCTAAAGGCCCATGGGGTGGATCTGGTCCTGATCGGGGCGGTGGCCGTGGACGAGGAGGGGGGCTGGGTGGGCAAAGGGTACGGCTTTCCTCAGGCCTGGCTCGAGGTGGAAGCCCCCTTCGCTACCCTGGCCCACCCGGTGATGATCTACCCCCGCCTCCCCGTGCGGGAAAGAACGGTCCAGCTCATCGCCACCCCTCAGCGGCTTATCCGGCCCTGAGGCCCAGAATAAACCCCGCGGTAAAGCTGGCCCCAAAGGGGAGGTTGTGGGTGAGGGTGGCCAAAAGCCTTTCCCAAAAGCTCCTTACCCCCTCGTCCTTAAGGAAGGGCTCCACGTCCTTCTGGATTCGGGTCCAGTCCACCTGGACATACCCCGCCTGGGCAAGGAGCTGAACCGCCACGAAGAGAAGGCCCAACCCCACCGCCAAAAGGCGGCCGATCTTCTTCAGGGCGTACCCGGTGGCAAACCCCGCGAGCCCCCCAAAGGTGAGCTGGCCGATGTAAGGCGAAAGGACCTCCACTTTCTCAAGTCTATTGGAGATCAACCCCCAAGGGAAGGTGGCCGACACACCCTGGACCCCAATTCGGAAGGGATCTGGATGGCATGCCCCTCACACCAGGCCCAGAAGCCCAGCCTCTTCCTTCATCGCCTCGAGGACGAAGGCCATATGCTCATCCAGGCTGAGGCCAAGCTCCCGCGCCCCATCCTCAATCTCCTGACGGTCTACGCCCCGGGCAAAGGCCTTGTCCTTGAATTTTTTCTTAAGACTTGGGAGCTCGAGGCCCAAAATGCTCCGGTCCGGCCGCACATAGACCGCAGCGGTGATGAGGCCCGTAAGCTCGTCCACCGCAAAGAGGGCCTTGGCCATAAGGGTCCTGCGGGGGACCCCGGTGTAGCGGGCATGGGCCAGGATGGCCTCGAGGATCTCCTCCGGGTAGCCCAGCCGCCTGAGCTCCTCCACCCCCCGGTAGGGGTGCTCCAAAGGGTACTTTTCGTAATCCATATCGTGCAGGACTCCAGCTATGGCCCAAACCTCCTCGTCCTCCCCAAAGCGGCGGGCGTAGGCCCGCATGGCCACCTCCACCGCCCGCATGTGCCGCCTTAAGGACTCGCCTTCCGTCCAGGCCTCCATCAGGCTAAGCGCCTCGGCAAAGCTCGGCATGCCTTAGAGTATAGCCATGCGCCTAGGCTACGGCGAGGACAGCCACCTCCTGGTCGAGGGAAGGCCGCTTTTCCTCTGCGGGCTGGCCATCCCAAGCCCCGTGGGGGCCCAGGCCCACTCCGACGGGGACGCCGCACTCCACGCCCTCACCGATGCCCTTCTTTCCGCCTATGGCTTGGGGGACATCGGCCAGCTCTTTCCGGACACGGACCCCCGCTGGAAAGGGGCAAGGAGCGAGTTCTTTCTGAAAGAGGCCCTCCGCCTGGTGGAAGAGCAAGGAGGTAGGCTCCTCCAGATCAGCCTGGTCCTCACCCTGGACCAGCCCAAGCTCTCCCCACACCGGGGGGCCCTGGTGGAGAACCTATCCCGCCTTCTGGGTCTACCCCAGGACCGGCTGGGCCTTTCCTTTAAAACCTCCGAGGGCCTGGCCCCTAGGCACGTCCAGGCCCGGGCGGTGGTCCTCCTGGAGGGGTAAGGCCGAGGGGGGTCGGAGGTGTCGCCCCCGACCCCCTCGAGAACCTTTACGGCTCAGCGGAGCTTGGCCAGTTCCTGCCGGGCCCGCTCCTGGTCGTACCGGTCGGCTGCGGTCTTTGCCGGCAGGGAGAGGGCCACCTCCAGCTGCTTTCGGGCCTCCTCCTTCTTCCCCCAGGCGGCCAGGACCTTGGCGTACTCCACCCGGTGGATGATGACGTTGGGTTCCAGTTCGATGGCCCTCCTCATCAGGGGCTCCACCTTAGACCCGTCCGCCCCCTGGGTGGCCGCCACGAACCAGCCCTTCTGCACCAGCTCAAAGTGCCAAAGGGCCAGGGCCACCATGGCCCCCGCGTGGTCGGGCTTGAGCCTGAGGGTTTTTTCCAGGTCGCTCCGGATCCTGGGGGCCACCCCCTCGGCCAGGGCCTGCAGGATCCCCTTGTACTGGGAAAGCCGCCCCAGGGCCCGGGCCCGTTCAAAATAGCCCTCAGGGTAGTCCGGGTCCTTCTTAATGGCCTCGGAGGCTGCCGCCTCAGCTTTCTGGAACCATTCAGCCCGCTCGCCCTCCTTGGCCTGGTACATGGCGTAAAAACTCGCCGCCTTGGCTGCGAGGGCCAGGCTTTCGGCGCTGGCCAGCCTCTGGCCCAGCTGGTAGGCCTCCACATACCGGCCCCCCTCCAGAAGGTTTCCGATCTCCGCCTGCGCCAAGGCGGTAAGCCCGAGCGCGAGTCCAAAAGCCAAGAGGATCCTCCTCATCCCTTGCCTCCGGAAAGGAGCATACCAAGTTCAAGGATACCGGGAAAGCCCCCTGGGTTCCTAGGCCGTAGCTTAGACTGGGGGCATGCGCTGGATTTGGACCGTCTTTGGCCTGGGGATGGCGCTGGCCCAGGCGGGACCCTACTATGAAAGGTGCTCGAGGCTATATGAAGAAGGTGCCCTGGAAGCCGCTCAAGCCACCTGCGAGCTCGCCCTGGTGGCCGATCCAGGACATGAGCCGAGCCGCCTTCTGCTGACTCGGATCTACCTGGAGACCGGCCAGGTCGAAAGGGCGGAGGCCCAGCTGCAAACCCTCCCCCAAAGCTCTGAGGCCGCGCGGCTTCAGGCCCGGCTTCTCCTCCTAAAGGGCAGCCCCGGCCAGGCCTTGGCCCTCCTCCAGGGGGACACAACCCCCGAGGCCCGGCTCATCCGGGCCCAGGCCCTGTTCCAGCTTGGCCGCCTCGAGGCGGCGGAAGAGGAGGCGCTGCTGGGGCTTTCCACCCCGGAGGCCCGGCTTCTCCTGGCCGAGATCCGCAAAGCCCTGCTCCGTCCAGGAGAAGCCCTGGCCGTCTTGGGCGACACCCCCAGGGAACAGGTGGAACGGGCCCGGCTCCTCCTCTACCTGGGCCAGCCAAAGGAAGCCATCCGCCTTCTGGAAGGCCTCGCCCCCAGGCTGGAAAGCGGGCTTTACCGCGAGGCCCTGGGCCTCCTCACCCTCTCCTACTACGCCGCAGGGGATCTCACCCGAGGGGGGGCGGCCTTGGCCCAGCTTTCCCAGGTGGAAAGCCTCCCCCGCCTTCTTCTAAAGGCCACCTGGCCCTGGCTTCTCCTCCTTTTAATCTTTTTGGGCCTCGTCCTCTACGCGGAAAGCCGCATCGAACCCACCCGGGCGGTGGAGGTGGTGGAAGACCCCCTGCCAGGGCCGGGGCAGCTTTACCTGGCCCTTTTCCTCTTCCTCCTCCTCGCAGGCGGCCTCTCCCTCTGGATAGGCCGCCTCGTCCACGGAACCTACCTCGCCCTCTTCCTCCCCTACCAGAAGGAGACGGTCCTCCCCCTCTTCTACCTCCTCTACGGCCTCCTGGCCTTTTTGTACCTAGGGGTCCGCTTTAAAAAGCGGCTTCCCCAGATCCTAGGCGATCCTGGCTCTTGGATAGAGGCCTTCTGGGTGGGGCCGGCCTTGGTCCTCCTCCTCTTCCTTTACGGAGCCCTGCGGGGGCTTCTGGACCAGCCGGGCCTGATGCCCAACCTCGTGGTCTTCCTGGGCCTGGCCCTCCTCGAGCCCTTCTTCCGCGGCCTTGCCCCCTTGGTTCTGCACGAGCGATACAAGGACCTTTCCCCCCACCTCAGCACCCTCCTTTATGCCCTCGCTGTCCCCGGGCCCACGCTCCTTTTCCTTCTGGTCGGAGGCTTCCTCAACTGGGTCAAGGCGAGGACCCAGGGGGTCCTGGCCGGGGGGTTGGGGCTCGTGGTGGCCGGGGTGGTGGTGGCCCTCCTCCCCAGGCCTCTGCTCCGGACGCGCCTATGAGGCGGGTCTACTTCCTTTCGGACTTCGGCCTGGAAGACCCCTACACCGGTGTGGTGAAGGCGGTCCTGAAGGGAAGGGCCCCGGGGGTGGAGGTGGTGGACCTGGCCCATGACCTCCCCCCCCAGGACCTCCGCCGGGCGGCCTACGCCCTTTACGAGGCCCTGCCCTTCCTGGAAAGGGGGGCGGTGGTCCTGGCGGTGGTGGACCCCGGGGTAGGGAGCGAGCGACGGGCCATCGCCGCTTTTGGGGAACGCATCTACGTGGGCCCAGACAATGGGCTTTTCACCCTGGCCTGGCTTCTAGATCCCCCAAGGGAAGCCTTTCTGCTATCCTGGCCCACCTCGAGCGCCACCTTCCACGGCCGGGACCTTTTCGCCCCCGCCGCCGCTCACTTGGCCCTCCGCCTTCCCCCAAAGGCCCTGGGCCCCGGCCTAGACCCAAAAGATCTGGTCCGGCTTCCCCTGGCCCTTTCGGAGCGGGAGGGGGAAGTCCTCACCTTTGACCGCTTCGGAAACGCCATCACCACCCTAACCCAGGCCCCTCCCGGTGGGTGGGTCAGGGTGGGTGGCTCAATAGGCCGGCGCATCCCCATCCGGAGGACCTACGCGGAAGTGCCGCCTGGCGAGGCGCTCGCCTATCTGGGCAGCGCGGGGCTTTTGGAGATTGCCGTAAACCGGGGAAGCGCCCGGGAGGCCTTGGGCCTAAGGGAGGGGGAGCCGGTGGTCCTGGAGTAGGCCCTCGAGGCGGGCCTTAAACGCATAGTCGGTGAAGTCCAGGCTGACTGGGGTCACGGACACATACCCCTGGCGCACGGCCCAGAGGTCCGTCCCCTCCTCCTCCTCCCCCACCGGCCTGCCCGCAATCCAGTAGTAGGGCCGCCCCTCCGGGTCCAGGCGCTCCACCACGGTATCCTCGTAGTGATGGGTGGAAAGCCGGGTGACCCGAAGCCCTTTGGGCCTAGTCGCGGGAAAGTTCACGTTAAGGAGCGTCCCTGGGGGAAGGCCCTTCTCCAAAACGAAGCGGGCGATGGCCACCGCCGTCTGGGCCGCCTCCTCAAAGCCGAGCTCCTCCGCGGAGGTGTCCAGACTGAAGGCGATGGAGGGAATGCCTAAGGAGGTGCCCTCTAAGGCCGCCGCCACCGTTCCCGAATGGGTGAGGTCCAGGCCCAGGTTCACCCCGATGTTGATGCCCGAGACCAGAAGGTCGGGCCGGCCTAGAAGATGAACCCCAAGGACCACGCAGTCCGCCGGGGTCCCGTCCACCCGGTAAGCGGGGACCTCTCCAAACCCAGCGCTGGCGGTGTGTTTAAAACGCAAGGGGCGCCGGACGGTGATGCCATGGCCCACCGCGGATTGCTCCACATCCGGGGCCACCACCGCCACCTCCCCCAAAGCCCGCATGGCCAGGCCCAGGGCCTTGATGCCCGGGGAAAAAATGCCGTCGTCGTTCGTCACCAGGATGCGCACGCCCTTACCCTACGCCACAGGCGGCCTGGCTTCAACAAAAACGCGCCCCCCGACCGGGGGGCGCGGTTCTCGCAAGCTTAAAGCACGCGCACGTTCTTGGCCTGGGGGCCCTTGCCGCCCCGGCCGGGCTCCACCTCAAACTCCACCCGGTCGCCCTCGTTCAGGGTCCTAAACCCCTCGGCCTGGATGGCCGTGAAGTGCACGAACACGTCCGGACCTTCTTCCTGCTGGATGAACCCGTAGCCTTTTTCCGCGTTAAACCACTTGACGGTACCCTTCTTCATGCTGCTCCTTTAATCCCCTAAACCCTTTGGGTTTTCCCAGGGACACCTAAGCCTAGCACGGCGCTTTGAAAAAGTCAAATCCGCGGGGAGCTCCCCGCGGATTTCCAAGTTAGGGTTATTCGCCCTCGTGCACGTGGCCGTGCTCGAGTTCTTCCGGCGTGGCGGGCCGGACCTTGAGGATCTCCACCTCAAAATCCAGGGTCTTCCCGGCCAAGGGGTGGTTGAAGTCGATGGTGACCTCCTCCCCCTCCACCGCCACCACGGTGAGGGGCATGGGGTTCCCCTCCATGTCCTGGGCGTAGAACTGGGCCCCGGGGACCACCTCCGCATCCTCGGGGAAGGCGGAAAGGGGCACCACCTGGACCCCCTCGGGGTCGTGGGGACCGTAGCCCTTCTCCGGGGCCACCTGGGCCTGCACCACCTCCCCCTCCTCGTGCCCATCCAGGGCCTCCTCGAGGCCCTGGATGATGTTCCGATGCCCGTGGAGGTAGGAAAGCTCCCCCTGGTCCAGGACCCCCCCCCCACCTCGAGGGTGTACCGGATGGTGACCACCTTGTC
>NZ_PSMQ01000033.1:0-7214 GCF_040290245.1 Thermus sp. | reverse complement strand
ATGTCAAGCTGGAGGGCTTAAACCCGGGGGGCTCCATCAAGGACCGGCCCGCCTGGTACATGATCAAGGACGCGGAGGAAAGGGGGATCCTGAAACCCTTTAGCGGCCAGACCATCGTGGAGCCCACGAGCGGAAACACCGGCATCGGCCTGGCCATGATCGCCGCCAGCCGGGGCTACCGCCTCATCCTGACCATGCCGGCCCAGATGTCCGAGGAACGGAAGCGCACTTTAAGGGCCTTCGGGGCGGAGCTCGTCCTCACCGACCCCGAACGGAGGATGCTCGCCGCCCGGGAGGAGGCCTTGCGGCTTAAGGAGGAGCTCGGGGCCTATATGCCCGACCAGTTCTCCAACCCGGCCAACGTCCGGGCCCACTACGAGACCACAGGACCGGAGCTCTTTGAGGCCTTGGAGGGCCGCATCGATGCCTTTGTCTATGGCTCGGGCACCGGGGGAACGATCAGTGGGGTAGGGCGCTACCTCAAAGAGCGGCTGCCCAAGGTCAAGGTGATCGCGGTGGAACCCGCCCGCTCCAACGTGCTCTCCGGCGGGAAGATGGGCCAGCACCAGTTCCAGGGGATGGGGCCCGGGTTCATACCGGAAAACCTGGACCTTAGCCTTTTGGACGAGGTCATCCAGGTCTGGGAGGAGGACGCCTTCCCTCTGGCCAGGAGGCTGGCCCGGGAGGAGGGGCTCTTTCTGGGCATGAGCTCAGGAGGGATCGTATGGGCCGCCTTGGAGGTGGCCCGGCGCCTTGGCCCCGGGAAGCGGGTGGCCTGCATCAGCCCGGACGGGGGGTGGAAGTACCTGACCACCCCCCTGTACGCGGAAGCGTGACGCTTTTTCTCCCTAAGGCGGTGATACGATAGGAATGTGATCGCCTGGGAAACACCCGAACTCACGCCGGAGCAGAGGCTCGTCCTGGAAACGGCCAGGCGGGTGGCCGAGGAAGTCCTATGGCCCCTGGCCCCGGAGTACGACCGCACGGGGGAGTACCCTTGGCCCCAGCTTAGGGCCTTGGCCGAGCTGGGGTTTTTGGGGATGACGACTCCCGAAGAGTGGGGCGGGGTGGGGCTGGACTCCGTCACCTGGGCCCTGGTCCTCGAGGAGATCGCTGCCGCCGACCCCAGCGTGGCGGTGATCGTCTCGGTGACCTCGGGCCTGCCCCAGTACCTGCTCTTCCACTATGGAACGGATGAACAGAGGCGTCGCTACCTCCTGCCCCTGGCCCGGGGGGAATGGATCGGGGCCTTCTGCCTCACCGAGCCAGAGTCGGGTTCAGACGCGGCCTCCTTGCGCACAAGGGCGGAGAGGGTCAGGGGTGGGTACCTCCTAAGTGGGGTCAAAAGCTGGATCACCTCCGCCGGCCAGGCCCAGCTCTATGTGGTCATGGCCCGGACGGAAAAGGGCATCAGCGCCTTTTTGGTGGAGAAGGACACCCCGGGCCTCTCCTTCGGCGCGCTGGAGGAGAAGATGGGTCTGCACGCAGCCCAGACCCGGGAAGTGCGGCTGGAAGGGGTCTTTGTGCCCGAGGAGAACCTGCTGGGCGAGGAGGGCAAGGGGCTCCGCTACGCCCTTTCCGGATTGGACTCGGGCCGGGTGGGGGTGGCCGCGCAGGCGGTGGGCATCGCCCGGGCCGCCTTTGAAATCGCTAAGCGGTATGCGGACGAGCGGGTCCAGTTCGGACAGAAGATCCGGACCTTCCAGGGGGTCGGGTTTAGGCTGGCGGATATGCACGTGCGGATCCAGGCCGCCCGGGCCTTGGTCCTCGAGGCCGCCAGGAAGAAGGACCGTAAGGAACGCTTCACCCTCGAGGCCAGCACCGCCAAGCTCTTCGCCTCCGAGACCGCGGTGGAGGTCACCCGCTGGGCGGTCCAGATCCTGGGTGGCTACGGGTACAGCCGGGAGTACCGGGTGGAAAGGTACTACCGGGATGCCAAAGTCACAGAGATCTACGAGGGGACCAGCGAGATCCAGCGCCTGATCATTGCCCGGGAACTCTACTCATGACCTGGAGTTCTCATCTTTAGGGGGTAAGGTAGGGGACGTGGTGCGCCGCCTTTTGGCCCTAAGCCGCCCCCTTTACTGGTACTACGAGCGCCGCCTCCTAAAGGAGGTGAAGCGGGGCCCCATGCCCCGCCACCTGGGTCTCATCCTGGACGGGAACCGGCGCTACGCCCGCACTTTGGGCCTCTCCCCCGCCCAGGGGCATGCCTTCGGCGTGCACAAGGCGTACGAGGTGCTGGAATGGTGCCTCGAGCTCGGCATAAGGACCGTCACCGTCTGGGTCTTCTCCACGGACAACTTCCACCGGCCCAAGGAGGAGGTGGATACCCTGATGCGCCTCTTCGTAGAGGAAGCCCGGAAGATGGCGGAGGACCACCGCATCCACGCCCACCAGGTCCAGGTGCGGGTCATCGGCCGCCGGGAGGGGTTTAGCGAAGAGGTCTTAAGGGCTTTAGAGGAGCTGGAGGGCAGGACCCGGCACCACAGGGGGATGGTCCTGAACATCGCCATGGGGTATGGGGGGCGGGAAGAGATCGTGGATGCGGTGAAAAAACTCCTCTTTGAAGCGGAGGCCGAGGGCCGTTCCCTCGCGGATCTGGCCCGCACGCTCACGCCGGAGGCGATCGCCCGGCGGCTTTACACCGCCGACCTTCCCGACCCGGACTTCATCATCCGCACCTCGGGAGAGATCCGCCTTTCCGGCTTTCTCCTTTGGCAGTCGGCCTATAGCGAGTTTTACTTCGTGGATGTCCTATGGCCCGAGTTCAGAAAAATCGATTTCCTCAGGGCCTTACGGAGCTACCAGGCCCGGGAGAGGCGGTTTGGCCGTTGACAAAAGGGGGGCTTTTGTATATGATTGCGTTCAGGATGCTGGCCCGGGAGAAAAAACTCAGGCGGGGAGGGGCGGGATAGCCCTTTAGGCTTCCTGCACCTCCCCGGCCCGGGTTCGGGCCGGTTTTCTTTTTGGGAGGGCGTATGCGCGAATGGGCCATCATAGACTCCACCCTGCGGGAAGGCGAACAGTTTGAAAAGGCCAACTTTTCCACCCAGGATAAAATTGAGATTGCCAAGGCCCTGGATGCCTTTGGGGTGGAGTACATCGAGGTCACCACCCCTATGGCCTCCCCCCAGTCCCGCAAGGACGCGGAGGTCCTGGCCACCTTGGGCCTCAGGGCCAAGGTGGTGACCCATATCCAGACCCGGCTGGACGCGGCCAAGGTGGCCCTGGAAACGGGCGTTCAGGGAATAGACCTCCTCTTCGGGACGAGCAAGTACCTGCGGGCGGCCCACGGCCGGGATATCCCCCGCATCATCGAGGAGGCCCGCGAAGTCATCCAGTTCATCCGGGAAACCAACCCCGAGGTGGAGGTCCGCTTCTCCGCCGAGGACACCTTCCGCTCGGACGAACACGACCTCCTGGCCGTTTACGAGGCCATCGCCCCCCATGTGGACCGGGTGGGACTGGCGGACACCGTGGGGGTGGCCACCCCCAGGCAGGTCTACGCCCTGGTGCGGGAGGTCAGGCGGGTGGTGGGGCCCAGGGTGGACATCGAGTTTCACGGGCACAATGACACGGGATGCGCCATTGCCAACGCCTTTGAAGCCATAGAGGCCGGGGCCACCCATGTGGACACGACCATCCTGGGAATCGGGGAACGGAACGGCATCACTCCTTTGGGAGGGTTCCTCGCCCGGATGTACACCCTCCAGCCCGAGTATGTGCGGAGGAAGTACCGGCTAGAGATGCTCCCCGAGCTGGACCGGATGATCGCCAAGCTGACCGGGATCGAGATCCCCTTCAACAACTACATCACCGGGGAGACCGCCTTTAGCCACAAGGCAGGGATGCACCTCAAGGCCATCTACCTCAACCCCGAGGCCTACGAGCCCTACCCGCCCGAGGTCTTCGGGGTGAGGCGGAAGCTGATCATCGCTTCCAAGCTCACGGGCCGCCACGCCATCAAGGCCCGGGCCCAGGAGCTTGGCCTCCACTACGGGGAGGAGGAGCTCGTCCGGATCACCCACCACATCAAGGCCCTGGCCGACCGGGGGCAGCTCACCCTCGAGGAGCTGGACCGGATCCTGAGGGAGTGGGTGACGGCTTAAGGGGGTTTAAGGATGGGGCAGACCTTAGCGGAAAAGATCCTCTCGCATAAGGCGAAAAGGCCGGTCAAGGCCGGGGAGCTTGTGGTGGTGGAGGTGGACCAGGTGATGGTGGTGGACTCCATCGCGGGGAGTTTTTTCAAGCGCCTCGCCTACCTCCAGGCCACCCCCCGCTATCCGGAACGGGTCTCCATCGTCATCGACCACGTGGCCCCCGCGGCCAACCTCGAGGTGGCCAAGGCCCAGAAGGAGATCCGGGAGTGGGGGAAAAGGTGGGGCATCCGGGTCTTCGACGTGGGCCGAGGGGTCTGCCACCAGGTGTTGGTGGAGGAGGGGCTGGCCCAACCGGGCTGGGTGGTGGTGGGCTCGGACTCCCATTCCACCACCTACGGGGCGGTGGGGGCGTTTGGAACGGGCATGGGGGCCACGGACATCGCCCTG
The DNA here is from genome assembly GCF_040290245.1 of Thermus sp. Classification (GTDB taxonomy): domain Bacteria; phylum Deinococcota; class Deinococci; order Deinococcales; family Thermaceae; genus Thermus_A. The sequence goes on along the minus strand of NZ_PSMQ01000033.1, from coordinate 2,664 downwards.
GCCGCGGCCTCGGGAAAGACCTGGCTCAAGGTGCCTAAGACGATCAAGGTCACCTTCAGAGGAACCCTACCCCCAGGGGCTACCGCCAAGGACGCCGCCTTGGAGATGGTCCGCCTCCTCACCGCGGACGGGGCCACCTACATGGCGGTGGAGATCCACCTTAAGGACGGGGCGGAAGCCCTAAGCCGAGGGGAGCGGATGACCCTGGCCAACCTTACCGTGGAGGCGGGGGCCAAGGCGGGGCTCGTGGTCCCCTCCGGAGAGATCCTGGAAATGTACTGGGTTCCCGACTGGCTCTACCCCGACCCGGACGCCGAGTACGAAAAGGAGATTGAGGTGGACCTCTCCACCCTGACCCCCCGGGTCTCCGTGCCCTTCCATGTGGACAACGTGCATGAGGTGGCCGAGGTCAAGGGCAAACGGGTGGACCAGGTCTTCATCGGAACCTGCACCAACGGCCGCCTCGAGGACCTGAGGGCCGCCGCCGAGGTCCTAAGGGGGAAGAAGGTGGCCCCTTGGGTGCGGCTTCTGGTGGTGCCCGCCTCGAGCCAGGTCCTGGAGGAGGCGGCGAGGGACGGTACCCTGCTCACGCTCCTGGAGGCGGGGGCCACCCTTGGCACCCCCGGCTGCGGCCCCTGCATGGGGCGGCATATGGGGGTTTTGGCCCCCGGGGAGGTCTGCGTCTCCACCTCCAACCGCAACTTCCGGGGCCGGATGGGGGCGGCGGAGGCCGAGATCTACCTGGTGAGCCCCCGCGTGGCGGCGGCCAGCGCGGTGGCGGGCTATCTCACCACGCCGGAGGATCTGGATGCCTAGGGTCTGGAAGTTTGAAGACAACATCAGCACGGACGACATCCTTCCGGGCAAGTACGCGCCCTTCATGGTGGGGGAGGATCGGTTCCACACCTTCGCCTTCGCCCACCTGAGGCCGGAGTTCGCCAAGGCGGTCCGGCCCGGGGACATCCTGGTCATGGGCAAGAACGCGGGGCTTGGCTCGAGCCGGGAGTACGCCCCGGAGGCCCTGAAGAAGCTGGGCGTGCAAGCGATCATCGCGAAAAGCTACGCCCGCATCTTTTTCCGAAACCTGGTCAACCTGGGCATCGTGCCCTTTCAGTCGGAGGAGGTGGTCGATGCGTTAGAGGACGGAGACGAGGTGAGCCTGGACCTGGCCACGGGTACCCTCTGGAAGGGAGAAAGGGCGTACCAGCTGGTCCCGCCCCCCGCCTTCCTCCTGGAGGCGCTGAAGGAAGGTTCCCTTCTCGAGTACTACAAGAAGCACGGCCGTTTCCCGGGGGAAGAGGGGTAGAGTAAGGGCAGGGGGGTGTGTGTGAGCGACCTAGAGCTGACCTGCCCGGTGTGCGGCGAGACCAGCCTGGTGCTGGCGGAGGATCTTTTGGAGGTGGAGGAAGGGGCCGTTCTGGAGTGCGAGGTCTGTGGGGCCTACCTCGAGGTGGTCTCTCTGGACCCTCTGGAGGTGGAGGTGGTGGAGGAAGGGCTGGAGGGCTTCTTCGTGGACTGCCCCCGGTGCGGCTACACCTTTGAGCTGGAGGAGGGGGAGGAGGAGGCCACCTGCCCCGAGTGCGGTTTCACCTTTACTCCAGACTGGAGCGAGGTGGAAGAGGAGGACGAGGAATGGTAGCAACCTGCTTGGAGTGCGGTAGCGAGATCCATCTGGACAACCCGGAGCTCGGAGAGCTGGTGATCTGCGAGGCCTGCGGCGCGGAGCTCGAGGTGGTGGACCTAAACCCCTTGAGGCTCGAGCCCGCCCCCGAGGAGGCGGAGGACTGGGGAGAGTAGGTGCTGGCGATCCTGTACGACCGTATCCGCCCGGACGAGCGGATGCTCTTCGAGCGAGCGGAGGCCTTGGGCATCCCCTTTAAGAAGGTCTATGCCCCCGCCCTGCAGATGGTCCTGGGTGAAAGGCCCAAAGAGCTCGAGGGGGTCACGGTGGCCCTGGAGCGGTGCGTGAGCCAGACCAGGGGCCTGGCCGTGGCCCGGTACCTGACCGCCTTGGGCCTCCCCGTGGTCAACCGCCCCGAGGTCATTGAGACCTGCGGGGACAAGTGGACCACGAGCGTGGCCCTGGAAAAGGCGGGGCTGCCCCAGCCCAAAACCGCCCTCCTTACGGATGCCGAGGAGGCCCTAAGGCTCATGGAGGCCTGGGGCTACCCGGTGGTCCTGAAACCGGTCATCGGAAGCTGGGGCCGGCTCCTGGCCAAGATCACCGACCGGGAGGCCGCGGAGGCCATCCTGGAACATAAGGAGGTTCTGGGGGGGTTCCAGCACCAGCTCCTCTATCTCCAGGAGTACGTGGAAAAACCCGGGCGGGACCTCCGGGTCTTCGTGGTGGGGGAAAGGGCCATCGCGGCCATCTACCGGCGGAGCCAGCACTGGATCACCAACACCGCCCGGGGCGGCCAGGCGGAAAACTGTCCTCTCACGGAAGAGGTCGCCCAACTGGCCGTGAGGGCGGCCCGGGCCGTGGGGGGCGGGGTGGTGGCCATAGACCTCTTTGAGTCGGAAAGGGGCCTTCTGGTGAACGAGGTCAACCACACCATGGAGTTCAAAAACTCTGTCCACACCACCGGGGTAGACATCCCTGGGGAGATCCTGCGCTACGCCTGGGAGGGGGCCCGTGGGTAGGAGGAGGGTAGCCATCGTGGG
>NZ_PSMQ01000032.1:0-19329 GCF_040290245.1 Thermus sp. | reverse complement strand
AGGCCCAGGAAGAGAAACGCTAAGAATCCCTTTAGACCCCCCACCCTCACGGGGAGGCCCAGAGGGGGGATGGGGGCCGAGGGGGTTTCCGTAAGACCCACGTTCATAGTAAGTAACCACATACATACACTTTCAGCCCCACCCCCCCTAGCCTTGTCAAGCCCCGTGGTAGCATGCCCCCATGCGGGGGCTTCTCGCCCGGCTTTTCCTGAACACCCTGGCCATATGGATCGTGACCCTGGTCTACCCGGGGGTGCGCTTCGCCCCCGGGGCGGGGCTTCTGGACTATCTGGTGGTGGGGGCCATCTGGGGGCTGGCCAACGCCTTTATCCGGCCCCTTCTGCTCCTTTTCACCCTCCCCCTCAACCTCCTCACCCTGGGGCTTTTCACCCTGGTGGTGAACGCTCTGATCCTCCTCCTAGTGGCCCAGGCCACGCCCCTCGAGGTCCAGGGCTTTCCCCAGGCCTTCGTGGGGGCTTTGCTGCTCTCTTTGGTCAGCCTGGTCCTGACCTGGATTTTTAACTAGGGGACCATCCCCGGGCAGCCACCCAGGACGCGCACCCACCGGCCCACCCAGGCCCCTTATGGGATCGCCGGCGGGGACTTAGCGGTTTTCCGTTACATAGCGGGAAAGCTCCCGGATGAGGACCTCCTGTTCACCCATGATGGCCTTGACCACGTCCCCGATGGAGATCACCCCCAGAACCTTCCCTTCCTCCACCACCGGCAGGTGGCGGACACGGTGCTCGGTCATAAGGCGCATGGCCTCGGAAAGCGGCGTAGCCCGGGTCACGGTGAGGGGGTTCTCCGTCATCACTTCAACCACCTGGGTGTCCCGGGAAAACCGGCCCATCAGCACCAGCTTCCGGGCGTAGTCCCGTTCCGAAAACACCCCCAGAAGCCGCCCCTCCTCCATCACCAGAAGCGCCCCCACATCGTGCTCCGCCATCTTCTGCAGGGCTTCGTATACCGTAGCCCGAGGTGAAACCCAGTAGACCTGGCTTCCCTTATGCAAAAGCACCTGCCCCACCGTCATGCCCTCACCCCCTTTGGATTAGAGCCCCATTATACCACGGGGGCTTCCGCTTATCGGACGGTCAGGACCGGGCCCAGGGCATGCCGGATCACGTGTTCCGCCGTGCTCCCAAGAACGAACCGGCGCACCGGAGCCCCCAAAACGAGGAGGTCCTCAGGGGCCGAAAGGCGCAGAAGGTGCTCCGACGGATCCCCGGAAAACGCCAGCGCTTCGGTCCGGACCCCCTCCTCCTGGAGGTAGGCCTCGGCCTCTAAAGCCCAGCCCCCCGCCACAACGGGGTCGTCGTGGACGCTCACCACCCGGACAGAAAGCCCCAAGGCTTTGGCCAAGGGCCTCAGGGTATGAAGAGCCCGGACCGCGCTTTCTGAAGCGTTGTATCCCAAAACCGCCCCCCGGGGCTCCACATACGCCAAGGGGGCGAGGAGGACCGGGGTGGGGGAGGTGCGCAAAACCCGGTCCGCGGTGCTCCCCAGACCCAGAAACTCGCCCAGATGCGCCTCCCCCGCCCGGCCCAGGACCAAAAGGTCCGCGGTGCGGGCGTGGCGGACGATGACCTCGTGGGGGAGGCCGGTCTCGAGGAAGGCCTCCACCTCAAGCCCCGCCCCCCGGGCATTCCCCCTGACCCGCTCCAAAACCGCCTCCCCCTTCAGGGTGAGGGCCTCCTCGATCTCCTGGTGCCGGACGGGCAGAGGGATGCTCAAAGCCCCCAGGTCCAGAAGCTGGGGAAGCCGGATCAGGCGCTCATCCCGCACAAAAAGGACGCGCAGGCGGGCCTGGAGCTTGTACGCCAGCCACTCCGCCAGGACTTCCGCGCTTCGGGCCGGGGGCGAACCATCGGTGGCCAGGAGGAGGTTCATGCCTCCATTCTACGGGCCTCCCTCACCCAGGCGGCGAGGCCCCAGGCCGGCAGGATCAGGACCCCTAGGGCGAGAAGCACCGGCAAAACACCGAACAGCTCGATGGCCCGCCCGATCGGGGCGTAAAAAAGCCCTGCAAAGCCCCAGGTGAACCCCATGAGAAGGCCGGAGACGGTGGCCACCTGGTTGGGCTCGAGCTCCTGGGCCATGGCCGTCGCCACGGGAATTCCCGCGTTCATAAGGGCCCCCGTCACCGCGAGAAGGACCAGATAAAAGGGGTTTTCCGGGGGGAAGAACAAAAGCCCGAGGTAAAGGGGCAAAGCGAAGGTCAAAGTCCCCACCAAAACCCGCTTCCTCCCCACCCGGTCCGAAAGCATCCCCCCGAGCAGGGTTCCCAAGGTGGCGGAAAAACTGTAGACGGAAAGGGAAAGGCCCGTGTAGTAATCGGAAAGCCCCTTAAGATGGTACCAGTAAGGCAGGGTGGTGGAAAAGCTCATGAAGACCAGGCTCCGCAAGGTGGCCATCCCCCAGAGCTTCGCCACCTCGCCCCGGAAAACCCTGAGCAGATCGCCAAGCCCCGTGGGCCTCCCCCGCACCCGCACCGGGGGGGTGCGCAGGAGGAGGAAGGCGGGAACGAGGGCCAAGGGGGTGAGGCAGAAGAGCCCCCTAAGACCCCACAGGTTCTCCACCGAAAGCGCCACCAGGGGCCCTAGGGAGAGCCCCAGGTACCCCGCAGAGCCGAACAGGGACAACCAAAAGCCCCGCCTGTTCCCAGGGGCGCTCTGCCCCACGAGGGCGGCCCCCGAGGCGTGAAAGAGCGCAGAGCCAAGGCCGGCCAGGCCTAAAACCCCTACCAGGGCGTAGAACTCCCCCCAGAACCCCAGGCTTCCCAGGCCCAAGGCCACCCCCACGGGGCCTAAGGCGGCAAGCAGCCTCCGGTCCAACCGATCGGCGATCAGGCCCGCCACCGGCTGGAGGAGGCTTCCCGTTAAGGAGTAGACCGAGACCAGGAGGCCCGCCGTCCCCAGGCCCACGCCGAAGTGCTCCATCAGCTTGGGCAGAAGGGGGGTGAGGAAGTTGGAGAAAAGATCGTTGGTGGCATGAAGCCAGGCCAGAAGGAGGGGGACCATAACCAAAGGCTAACAAAGGCATGCTAGAATCGGGCTCGTGCGAAGAGGGTTTCCGGGGACGAAAAAGAAAAATGGCGCGCCCGAGAGGACTCGAACCTCTGACCTTCGGCTCCGGAGGCCGACGCTCTATCCAGCTGAGCTACGGGCGCACTCAGCAAGGAAAACTCTAGCACCCCTTAAGGAGGCCGTCAAGTGTTCAGGATAAACAGGCGCATCGTCACGATTTTGTTCGGGCTTCTGGCCTTGGCCTTTGCGGTGGGGGCCATCCTCCTCTTTACCCCCCAGGCGGGCCAAACCCAGCGGGGCAAACCCGTCCTATGGGTGAACGGCAAAGCGGTCTACGAGCTGGACCTCCTGCGGCTCCAGGGCAACGACCCCCTTTACGCCGCCAACCCCCAGGGGCTCCTCAAAGCCCTTGTGGACACCTACTTCCTCGAGCGCGTCATCCTCACCGAGGCTTTGAAGCAGGACGTGGCCCGGGTGCGGGTGAGCGCAGCGGAGGTCAGAAAGGAAGTGGACCGGCTCAAAGAGCAGCTGGGCCTTAAGGACAAGAAGGCCTACGACCAGTTCCTCAACCAGGTGGGGTACACGGACGCCCAACTCAGGGAGGAGATCAAGCAGAACCTGAGGATCCAAAGGCGGCTTCAGCAGATCCAAGATGGGGTCAAACCCACCCCGGAGGAGGTCCAGTTCTACTTCACCCTTTACAAGGATCGGTACAAGGGGGAAGCCAAGGTCAAGGCCAGGCAGATCGTCGTGGACGAACAAGCCAAGGCCTTGGAAGCCCTGGCCAAGGCCAAGGCGGGGGAGGACTTCGCCAAGCTCGCCCAGACCTACTCCAAGGTGGGGGCGGCCGAGGGAGGAGCCCTTGGAGCAGATCCCGGAAAGAGCGAGCCAGGGCCGGTGACCAAGGTGGTCTTCCCCGAGGCGGTGGCCCGGGAGGTCTTCAAGCTAAGAGGACCGGGCCTGGTGGGGCCCATCGAAGCGGGAGGCCGGTACTACCTGGTCAAGGTGGAGGAGTACATCCCCCCCAAGGAGCCAGCCTTTGAAGAGGTCAGGGCCAAGGTGGAGGAGGATGCCAAAAAGGCCAAGGCGGACGGGGCCCTCGAGGCCTATCTGGAGGAGATCCGGTCCAAGGCCCAGGTCCGCTTTGCCGAGACCATGGGCTACCAGTACAAAAACCCGGTGGTGGCGGTGGTGGAGCCGGAAGGGGGAAGCAAAACCGAGCTTAAACTCGCCCAGGTGCTCCAGCCGGTCTTTTCCAACCCGCAGATGGCCCAGCTCCTCCAGCAGGGCCTAGGGGAGCTTGCGGTCCAGTTCTTCCTCCCCTCGACCCTAGACCAGATGATTAATCGGGAAATCCTCGTTCAGGAGGCCAAGAAGACGGGAAAGCCCTTCATCGGGTCCAAGGACGAGATCGCCCAGGCGGTCCAGCTCTGGAAAACGCAAGACGTGAGCGTGACAGACGAGGAGGTCAAGGACTTCTACGCCAAGAACCCCGCCCAGTTCACCGTGCCCGCCTCGGCCGAGGTCAAGGTGGTGACCTTCAAGGAGGAGGCCAAGGCCAAGGCCTTCCGGGAAGCGGCCCTGAAAAGCGGGAACCTCGAGGCCCTGGCCAAGGCACAAGAAGGCGAGTTGACCGAACACGGGGCGGTCAACCCAGGAACCCTTCCGGCCGTCGTAGACCGGCTGGTCTTTAGAATCAAAGACACCTTCCCCAAAGGGCCAGCGGGGGAGGTCAGCGAGGTGGTCAAGCTGGAGGACGGGACCTTCGCCGTGGTCATCGTCAACAACCGCAAGGCCGAGGTCTTAAGACCCCTGGCCGAGGTCTATGAGGAGGCCAAGGCCATGGCCCTGGCCCAGAAGCGGGCCAAAGCCGCCCAGGCCTGGGTGGAAGAGCTCAGGAAGAAGACCAAGGTCGAAAACCGGCTGAACCAGGTCCTGTCCGAGCTCGCCCCCAAGCAGCCCTCCCAGGAGGTCGCGCCCAAACCCCCGGCCACGCCCAGGAAGCCCTAGCCGCGTTTTCCCATCCCCCGGGGCTTCCTTCCGTTCGAAGCAGCTGCGTTGCCTTCGGGGTCAGGCGGGGGATTCTTTAAATCCAAACCTCCGCCTCCCCTCCCCCGAGTTCCAGGATCACGTCCTCTGCGGCGCGCCAAGGAACGCTGGCCTTCCGGAGGGTTTTGACCCCGAGAAGGCGGGCCTCCACCTTGGACCGAAGGGCAAGGGCCGGGTCTTTGAGCCTTAGGAAAAGCCGGCGGTCCACCGGGTCAAACCCCCCCTCCAGGACGGCCTCGAGGGACGCCACCGCGTGACCGAGGCCCGGAGCATACCCATCCCCCTCGTCCTCGTAAAGCCGCCCCCGGATCTCCTTCCCTAGGGCCACCTGCCAAAGGAGCCTCCGCCAAGGCAAAGCTCCTCCCGTATGGGGTAAGGGCTCCGTGAGAGGGATGGCCGTGCCCGCCTTCTGGTAAAGGGGGATGCCCTCCAAGGGCGTAGGGGCGGCGTGGAACCCCGGGCCGTGCGCTTCCCCGGTAAAGACCTGGTGCCAAAGCCCCTCGGGCAGGTAAACCAGGCGGTGGGTCTGTCCGGGGCGGAGGGCGGGGGCCAGGAGCAAGGCCTCCCCAAGAAGCGCCTGGTCGTGAACCGACTCTGCAAGGGGGTCTTCGGGCCAATGGAGAAACAGCGGTCGCAAAAGGGGAAGGCCCGTGCGGGCGGCCTCCTCGGCCAGGGTGTAGAGGTAAGGCAAGAGCCGGTAACGGAAACGGATGGCCTCCCTGACGCAGCGCATCCATTTTTCCCCAAACGCCCAAGGCTCCTGGCGGCGGCTTCCTTTGCCCGAATGGTTCCGCATAAAGGGGTAGAACGCCCCCAGCCAGGTCCAGCGGCAAAGAAGCTCCCCGTCCGCATCCCCCGAGAACCCCCCGATGTCCGCCCCCACGAAGGGCACCCCGGAAAGCCCCAGGTTGAGGAGCATGGGCAGGGACATCTCCAAATGTTCGTAGCAACTCGAGTTGTCCCCAGTCCAGACCCAGGCGTACTTCTGAATCCCGGCAAACCCGCTTCGGGTCAGGACGAAGGGGCGCTTTTCCGGTGCCAGGCGCCGGAGGCCCTCAAAGGTGGCCTGGCTCATCAAAAGCCCATAGAGGTTATGCACCTCCGCATGCCACTTCTCCTGGTGCTTGGCCGTGGCCGGAAGGGTCTTTCCAGGCGCCGGGCGGCCCTCCACCTTAAAGGCCGCGGGCTCGTTCATATCGTTCCAGATGCCCGACACCCCCTGCTCCAGGTAAAACCGGTGAAGCCCCCCCCACCAGTCGCGCACCTCCTTTTGGGTGAAATCAGGCCAGACCGCGGGCTCGGGCCAGACCGACCCCCAAAGCTCCTCGTCTTTCCGGTTGCGGACGAAGTACCCCCGCAACGCCCCCTCCTCGTAAACGGGATACCCCTCCTCCTTCTTCACCCCAGGGTTCACGATGACCACGAGCCTGACCCCTCGGGCCTCGAGGTCTCGAGCCAGGCGGGCGAGATCGGGAAACCGGTGGGGATCGTGGGTAAAGACCTTGTACCCCTCCATGTGGTCGAGGTCCAACCAGAGGGCTTCCAGAGGGATCTCCCGCATCCAAAACCCCTCCGCCACGCTCCGGACCGTCCCCTCATCCGGGTAGCTCCATCGGCATTGGTGGTAGCCCAAGGCCCAAAGGGGGGGCAGCGGGGCACGGCCCATAAGGGCGGTGTAGGCCCGGACGACATCGATCGGTCTGGGGCCGGGGATCAAGTACAGGTCAAAGGTGGGGCCATCGGTGTGCACCAGGCCGGTCCTGGGGTCGGTAAAGGCCAGGTCAAAGACCGTCCGCCAGGTCTCGTCCAGAAAGAGGCCGTAGGCCTCCTCCCCTTCTTTGATCAGGAGGAAGGGATGGGCCTGGTAGAGGGGGTCCGCGTTCGGGTGGTGGTGGGGATCGTCCGTGGCCCAGTTGGTCCAGCGGCGCCCCCTTTTGTCCAAAAACCCCGTCCTTTCCCCCAGGCCGTAGTACCTTCGCCCTTCTTTTTCTTCAAAGAGCAAGGTATACCCCGCTCCCAGAGGAAGGCCGTCCAGCATCTCTTTTAAGGCGTTTTCCTCCTGGCCATCCCGCAGCTTCTCCTCGGGAAGCCCCACCGGGGCCAGGGCTCCGGCCAGGAGCAAGGGTGCTTGCAGGCCGGAAAAGGCGAGGCCAAAGGGGTCCAGGCGCAACTCGAGGGCCACGCCCTGGGCCGAAACCCGTCCTTCCTCGAGGGAAAGGGGCAGGGGGGTAAGGCCCTCTACCCCCCAGCTCCTCTTCTCCTCATCCTCCGGGCGGTGGTAGACCAGAACCCGAAGAAAGGCATGGCCCTCTTTGCTGTACCCCTCCAGCCGCCCCTTAAACCAAGGGCCCTCGAGGTGGAGCACTCCGTCCTTAAGCCGGACCTCGCTGAAGCGAACCGGGTACACGCCTTACCCCTTGACCGCTCCAGCCGTAAGGCCAGCCACAATCCGCTGCTGGAAGAGGAGGACAAGAACCACCAGGGGCACCGTGACCACCACGCTCGCCGCCATGATCGACCCCCATGGAATCTCAAAGGGCGTGGCCCCGCCAAAGCTGGCGATGGCCGGAGGAACGGTCTTCACCCGGTCCCCCACGGTAAAGGTTAGGGCAAAGAGGTACTCGTTCCAGGCGGCGATAAAGGCCAGAAGCCCCGTGGTCACCAGGCCGGGACCGGTAAGGGGAAGCATGATGCGCAAAAGCGTCTGCAGAGGGGTGGCCCCATCCACGTAGGCGGCCTCCTCGAGCTCCTGGGGGAGGCTCCGGAAATACCCCGTGAGAACCCATATGGTAAAGGGCAGGGTGAAGAGGAGGTAGGAGAGGATAAGGCCCAGGTGGGTGTTGAAAAGCTCCGTGGCCCTTAGGAGGATAAACAGACCAGAAAGAACCGAGATCTGGGGGAAGAGGGTCATGGCAAGAACAACGTAGAGGACGGCGTTTCTGGGTGGAAACGGAAGCCTTCCCAAAGCGTAGGCGGCCAGGACCCCAAGCCCCAAAGAGAGGAGGGTCGCCCCCCCGGCCACGATCAGGGAGTTGAGGAGGTTTCGGCCAAAGTTGGCCTGCAGAAACACGTTCTTATAATGGTCCAGGGTCCAAGGGAAGGGGAGGAAGCTGGGGTTAGCGGAGAAAAGGGCATCAGAGGGTTTGAAGCTGGAAATGACCGCCCAGTAAAAGGGGAAGACGCTGTAAACCACGATGAAGGCCACGAGAAGGTAGAAGGCCAGTCGGTTGAAAAGCCTCACCGCATCACCTCCTTCCCCACGCTGCGTACGTACAGCAGGACGAAGGCAAAGATGAGGAGCAAGATGGCCACGCTGACCGCCGATCCATACCCCAGGTCCTGAAAGTCGATGAGGGTCTGGCGGTTGTAGATGGCCAGGCTTTTTGTGGAGGGGTTGACCCCTGCCATGACGAAGATGACGTCAAACACCCGTAAGGCGTCCAGGGTTCGGAAGATGAGGGCCACCGCCAAAGCAGGGGTCAGAAGGGGAAGGGTGATGGTCCAAAACTGCTGCCAGCGGCTGGGGCCGTCGATGGAGGCGGCCTCGTAGAGCTCCTCTGGAATCAGCTGAAGCCCCGCCAAAAGGAGAAGGGCCATGAACGGGGTGGTCTTCCAGACATCCACCGCGATGATGGAGGGCAAAAGGAGGTCCGGCCTGGCCAAAAAGGCCATCTTCTGGCTCAGAAGGCCGAGCTTAACCCCAAGGACGTTCACCACCCCGTAGACGTCGTTGAGCATCCACTTCCACATCTGGGCCGAGACCACGGTGGGAATGGCCCAGGGAATGAGGATGGCCGTCCGGACAAGGCCCCGGCCGCGGAAGTTGGAGTGGATCACCAAGGCGATGGCCAGGCCCAAAAGCGTCTCCAGGCCCACGGAGACCACCGTGAACCGGAGGGTGTTCCAAAGGGCCAGGCGAAACTCGGGGTCTCTGAGCAGATAGAGGTAGTTCTCAAATCCGATGAATTTTGGCTTCTCCACAAAGGCGATGTCCACCTTGTAGAAGGACCAGTAAAAGACCTGGGCCAGGGGGTAGCCCGCTACGAGCAGAACCACCAAGAGGGTGGGAAGAACCAAGGCCCAGGCAAGCCGGGTTCGTCTAAGGGTGAGCATGGGCGTAGTCTAAACCCCCGGGGGAGTCCTCCCCCGGGGGAGGAAGGGCCTAGCGCAGGATACGCTTCAGGCGGGCCTCGAGGTCTTTGGCCGCCTGCTCACCCGTCTTCTTTCCGGTCAGGGCGTTGTGGACCTCCGTCCAGATGGCCTCGGAAACCTGGTTGTACTTGGCCCCCGCCACATCCGAGGGCCGGGAGACCGCATTCTGGAAAACGGGAAGGAGGTCCTTAAACCAGGCGTTCTTGGCTAGGACGTCCTTGTCGTTGTAAAGCGCGGGCCGGGTGGGCAGGCGGGAGAGCCGGACGGCGTTGTCCTTCTGAACCTCGTAAGAGGTCAGGTACTTCACGAGATCCGCCGCCTCCTTGGGGTGCTGGCTGTAGGCGGAGACCATGAGCTGCCAGCCACCCAGGGTGGCTGCATTCGGGGCATCCGCCCCCCCTTTGGGAAGCACCGTGACCGCAAACTTACCCCGGATGGGGCTGCCCTCCGCCTGGCCCAGGGCGTAGGCGTAGGGCCAGTTGCGCATGAAGAGGGCATTCCCCTGCTGGAAGACGTTCCGGGCCTCCTCCTCCGCGTAGGCCGTAACCCCAGCAGGGGCAATGCTGCCCACAAAGCGGCGGAGGGTGTTCAAAGCCAAGGGGGCCTTGGGATTGTTGACGGAGATGCGGCCGTCCTTCTCCACGATCCGGCCTCCCCCGAAGGAGTAGATCCACTCCAGGGCATCACAGGTCAGCCCCTCGTAGGCCTTGCCCTGGAAAACAAAGCCCCAGAAGTCCTTGTTGGCCTTCCGCTCCCCTTGCATGACCTTTTTAGCCATCTGCTCGAGCTCGGCCCAGGTCCTGGGGGGGTTCTTATAGCCGTATTTCTGCAAAAGATCGGTTCGGTAGTAGAGAAGCCCCGCATCGGTGAAAAAGGGAATGGAGGTAAGCTTCCCCTTAATGGTGTTGTTTTCAACGATCCGAGGGAAGAACTCCTTCAGCTCGGCCTCGCTGAAATACGGTTTCAAATCCAGCGCATGCGGGGCAACGATGCCCGGCCAAATGACATCGATCATGTAGACGTCCACGTCCGGGCTTTTGGCCGCCCAGTACTGCTGGTAGAGGGCGAGCCGGTCGTTGGTGTCCGCCGGGGAGTCGATGTACTCCACCTTGTTCCCGGTCTTTTTCGCCCACTCCTCCACCTTCTCCTTCATCCAACGCCCACCCTCGCCCACCGCAGTGGAATCCCCCGCCACCCGGAGGGTCACCTGGGCCTGGGCCAGACCGAAGGCCAAGACCGCCCCCATCGCCACTAAAAACGCCAGCTTCTTCATGCGACACCCCCTTTTGGAAGCACTTCCGCCTCAAATTCTACCCCCGTCCTCTCCAGATGTCAATAACAAAACTGCTGACCTTCCCCTCTTGGTTGCGACAAGGCAAACTTAAGCCATGCAGCCCCTACCTTTTACTCCCAAGGATCTGGTTCCTTTCGTTGAGCCGCTGATAGACAACCCTAGGGATGCTGAGAAGTTGGCCCGGCCCTTCTACGCGATTCTCTCGTCCGGCTCCGCCCGGAAAAGCGACTGGGCCCGCCACTACCGCAAAGAAGCGGGTGAAAAGACAAACTACAAGGCCATCGAGCGCCTGATGGTGGGGCTGGAACCTGAACTCCTGCCCCTTTGGGCGTGACCTGCGCCGCTTGATCGACTCAGAAACCCCTTTCGTCCAGAAGGTGTTCCCTGGAACGTAGCCCCGTTGGGGCTGACCGGGGTCACGCCCCCTTGCGGGCGTACCTTGAAGCACGGGTAGACCCCACCGAGAACCCCCGTCCAAAGGCCAAGCACAACCCCCTACGAGCTGGGGTTTATGGCCTTCACCCTGGCCCAGCCTTACCAGGGGCGATCCATACCGGTCTACATGGGGATCTACTCCGCTGCTTCCCCGTTAGGGGAACACTGGGAGGCCTTTCGAGATCTGAAGGGGTACTTGCGGATGGAGGGTGTGATGAGCAAGACCCTGGGTCACGCGACAGCGTACCTTGAGAATGCGGAGGTCACGCGTCAGCGCACCTTGAAGACCCTGGTCACGCCCAAGGGGCGTACCTTGAGGCTTTTAGCCTTTGCCTATGCCCTGGGGTTGGTGGTTGGGGTTGCTTCCCGAAGGGAACAGGTGGTGGCGATGCGCAGAAAGTGGCGGCAAAAAGGGGGGCTGGTTGGCGGAGATGGCGGGACTACTCATTAAAGATGCCGGGCCGGTTTTCTCTTTCGAGGTGGAAAGAGGCCTTGGAGGTGTTTCGCTTCGCGAAAGCACGCGGATGGCGCTGGATGAGTGGCGTCGGTCACGCGTCAGCGCACCTTGAAGGCTTTTTCCCTTTCAGGGAGCTATTGTCGGAACTTGAGGGGGGAGGCCAGCAAAAGGGGGGACAACCCCCCTCTCCTCTTCCTCTGCGTTGGACTACCCCTCCAAAGCCAAAAGCATGGGGTCCTCCAGGAGGCCTGCAAGGTGGCGGCAGAACCGGGCCGCCTCCGCCCCATCAATGAGGCGGTGATCATAGGTGAGGCTATAGGGAAGGATGAGCCGCGGGCGGAAGCTCTCCCCATCCCAGACAGGCTGGACCTCTGAGCGGGAAACCCCTAGGATCGCCACCTCGGGCCAGTTCACAATGGGGGTAAACCCGGCCCCCCCAATCCCCCCCAGGTTGGAGACGCTGAAGCTCGCCCCCTGCATCTCCTCCAGGGCCAGCTTTCGCTCCCGGGCCTTGGCGGAAAGCTCGGCAAGCTCACGGGCCAGGGCGAGCACCCCCTTCCGGTCCACCTCCCGTACCACGGGCACCAGAAGGCCGTGGGGGGTGTCCACGGCAACCCCCAGGTGAATGTAGTCCTTGTAGATAACTTCCCCCGCCTCCGGGTCTAAGGAGGCGTTGAACTTGGGAAAGGCCTTGAGGGTGAGGGCCACCGCCTTGAGGATAAAGGCGGTCATGGTCAGCCGGACCCCCTGGGCCTCCGCCCGTGGGGCGTACTTTTTCCGCACCTCCTCAAGGCTGGTCACATCCGCCCGGTCAAAGTGGGTGACCATGGGGACCTCTTTCCAGGCCTGGGCCATGGCCCGCAAGGTGGCCTTCCGCACGGAGGACATGGCCTGCCGGCGGACTGGGCCCCATTTGGCGAAGTCGGGAAGTGGGGCCTTGGGAGCCTCCCGGTGTTCCCCTAACGGGGAAGCAGCCACAGGGACGGGGGCGGAAAGGCCCGCCGCCTTCCGCACATCCTCCTCCGTGATCCGACCCGCGAGGCCCGTGCCCACCACCCGGGTGATCTCCACCCCCAGTTCCCGGGCAAGCCGTCGGACGGAGGGGGCGGCGGGGACCAGCCGTCCCTCCCCAGGCGTGGGGGCGGTGGCCAACGGCTTCGCCTCGAGGCTTTTGGGCTCTGGAGCCTTGGCCTCAGAGACCTTGGGCCCGGGTCTTTCGGCCTGGGTAGGCTCGGTGAGAGAAGCCGGGCCCACGGCCCCCTCCGGCTCCACCTCGAGCACCGCCTGTCCGGTTTGCACCTCGTCCCCCACCTTGACCAAAACCCGCTGGACCCTCCCCGCCACCCCGGCGGGCAGCTCCATCACGGCCTTGTCCGTCTCCAGCTCCAAAACCGGGGTATCCTTCTCCACCCGATCCCCTTCCCTAACCAGAACCCCCACCACCGTGGCCGAAGCCACGTTTTCGCCCAACTCGGGTAGCCTGACCTCCATACGCCTCCTTTATCGCTTCCAGGGCGGGACCTCACTCAAGTCAAGGCCCCAGGCCGCCTTCGCCCGGTCCAGAACCTCCCCTTTCAGCTTACCCTCCTCCACCAAAAGCCCCAGGGCGGCCAGGGCGATGTGGCGGGCGTCCACCTCAAAGAACCCCCTAAGGGCCTCCCGGGTGTCCGAGCGGCCGAATCCGTCCGTGCCTAGGCTAGCGAAGGGTCGGTCCAGATACCCCCGGATAAGGTTAGGAAGGGCCTTTAAGTAGTCGGAGACCGCCACGATGGGCCCCTCGGTGGAAGAGAGCTTTTCCACCACAAAAGGCAGCCTGTCCCGGCCCAAGAGCCGCTTCTCCCGCTCCGCCTCTAGGGCATCCAGGTAAAGGGCCTTGTAGCTGGTCACACTCCAGACATCCGCCGCCACCTGGAACTCCTTCAAAAGCTCCGCCGCCTTCACCGCCTCGTTCAAGAGGGGCCCCGAGCCCAGAAGCTGAACTTTAGGCCCCTTTTCCTCCGCCTTTTGGAAGAGGTAGAGCCCCCGGAGGATGCCCTCTTTCACCTCCGCCCGCGGGTCCGGCATGGGAGGGTGGAGGTAGTTCTCGTTGGCCACCGTAATGTAGTAGAAGACATCCTCCCCCACCTCGTACATCCGCCTCAGGCCGTCCTCGAGGATCACCGCAAGCTCATAGGCGTAGGCGGGGTCGTAGGCCAAAAGGTTGGGCACGGCCAGAGCGTAGACGTGGCTCTGCCCGTCCTGGTGCTGCAGACCCTCCCCCATCAGGGTGGTCCTTCCCGCAGTGGCGCCCAGGATGAAGCCCCGGGTCCTCTGGTCCGCGGCGGCCCAGACCAGGTCCCCCACCCGCTGGAGGCCGAACATGGAGTAGAGGATGAAGAAAGGAATCGTGGGCACGCCCCAGTGGGCATAGGCGGTGCCGACCGCAATGAAGTCGGCCATGGCCCCAGCCTCGGTGATGCCTTCCTCGAGAATCTGCCCCTGTTTGCTCTCCTTATAGGCGGTCAGCGTCCCCTCGTCCACGGGGATGTAAAGCTGGCCCTGGGGGGAGTAGATGCCCACCTGGGCGATCAGAGCCTCCATGCCAAAGGTCCGGGCCTCGTCGGGGACGATGGGCACGAGGAGCTTTCCGATCTCCTTGTGTCGGAGGAGTTTGGTCAGAATCCGGACAAAGGCCATGGTGGTGGAGATTTCCCGGCCCCCGCTGCCCTCGTAGAACTCCTGGAAGAACTCCTCCTTCGGCACGTTGAGCCCGCCCTTAAAGCGCACCGTCCGCTTGGGAATGGGGCCGCCCAGGGCTTCCCTCCGCTTCAGGAGGTAGCGCACCTCCTCGGAGTCCGGCCCCGGGTGGTAATAGGGGATCTCGGGAAGCCTTTCGTCCGGGATAGGGATCTTTAGGAAGTCCCGGACTTCCCTTAAGTCCTCGAGGGAGAGCTTCTTCACCTGGTGGGCCACGTTTTTGGACATGGCCGTGGGCCCCATCCCATAGCCCTTGATGGTCCTCGCCAGGATGACGGTGGGGCTTCCCGTGTGCTCCACCGCGGCCTTGAAGGCGGCGAAAAGCTTTAAAGGATCGTGCCCGCCCCGGCTCCGGGTGAGCTCGTCCAGTTCCTCGTCCGTAAGGTCCCGGATCAGGGCCTTGAGCTCAGGGGTGTTGAAGAAGCGCTCCTTGAGCTCCTTCCCTCCAAAGGCCGCGTAGCGCTGAGACTCCCCGTCCACCAGGGCCTCAAACCGCCTCAGGAGGTGGCCCTCCTTGTCCTTGGCGATGAGCCGGTCCCAGGCGCTCCCCCAGACGACCTTGATCACGTTCCAGCCCGCTCCCCGGTAAAGCCGCTCCAGTTCCTGGATGATCTTGGAGTTTCCCCGCACAGGGCCATCCAGGCGCTGGAGGTTACAGTTGACCACGAAGATGAGGTTGTCCAGGTTTTCCCGGGCCGCCAGGTGCAAGGCCCCCACCGTCTCGGGCTCGTCGTGCTCCCCGTCGCCCAAAAAGGCCCAGACCTTGGCCGAGCTTTTGGGCTTTAGGCCGCGGTCCTCGAGGTAGCGCATGAACCGGGCCTGGTAGATGGCCTGGATGGGGCCCAGCCCCATGGAAACCGTGGGAAACTCCCAGAAGTCCGGCATGAGCCAAGGGTGAGGGTAGCTGGAAAGCCCCCGCCCCTCTGGCCGCACAGGGCGAACCTCCCGGCGGAAGTTTTCCAGGTCGGCCTCGCTGAGCCTCCCCTCCAAAAAGGCCCGGGCGTAGATCCCAGGGGAGGAGTGGCCTTGAAAAAAGGCCAGATCCCGGTCCAGCCCCGCGCCCTCTCCCCTGAGGAAATGGTTCAGGGCCACCTCGTAGACCTCGGCGATGGAGGCGTAGGTGGAGACGTGCCCTCCGATGCCGTCCACCTTTTTGTTGGCCCGGGTGACCATGGCGGCGACGTTCCAACGGAGAATGTTGGCGATGCGCTCCTCCAGCTCGAGATCCCCGGGGTAGGGGGGCTCCTTCTCCTTGGGGATGGTGTTTAGATAGGGGGTGGAAAGCCGGTTCCTCAGGACGAACCCCTGAAGGTATAGGTACTCGTCCAGGTGGTTCAAAAGGGCTTCTACCCGCTCTGGCCCCGCGGTCTTCAGCACGTACTCCAAGGACTCCCGCCACTCCTGGTTCTCAATCCTCTCCAAAAGGGCGGCCTCCTCCGGAGAAAGGCTTCGTCTGGCTTGGATCAGCTCTTCTGCCCTCATATACCCCCCGGTTGCCATCTACACTACACCAGTATGGGCCCATGGGGGCGGCCCTGTCCAATCGAACGCCCTATGGGGGCGTGATAAGATGAACTTATCATGCTTGACCTGAGGAAACTCCGCGCCTTCATCGCCCTTGCAGAGACGGGGAGCTTCCGCAAGGCGGCCCAGAGGGTCTTCCTCACCCAGCCCGCCCTCTCCCAGGCCATCCGCGCCCTGGAGAAGGAGCTCAAGGTGGAGCTCGTCCGCCGCCGCCCCTTCGGCCTCACCCCGGCGGGGGAGGTGCTTTTCGAGGAGGGGCGGGCCCTCCTTAAGCAGGCCCAGCTTCTGGTGGAACGCGTGCAAAAGGCGGCTCAAAAAGGGGTCCGGGTGGGGGTGCCGGAGAACCTGCTTCTGGACCTATTCCCCCTTCTGGATGCGCTGCGCAAGGCCCTGGGCACCCCAGTGGAGATCCTGGAAATGCACACCCCAGAACAGGTCCAAGCCCTTTTGGAGGGACGGCTGGACTACGGCCTGGCGGGGCTTAAGGTGGAAAACGCGAGCATCGCGGTGGAGCCTCTTCTAAAGGTGCCCTTTTACATCGCCTTGCCCGAGGGGCATCCCCTGGCCCAGGAGGAGGCCGTGGAGCTCGTCCACCTCGAGGGGGAGCCCTTTATCCTGATGCCCAGGGAGGCCCTCCCTCCCTTGTACGAGGCCTTCATGGAGGTCTTTAAAGAAGCGGGTTTCCGTCCCAAGGTGGTGCGGGAGGCCGTGCGCTTCCCCCAGGGGATCAGCCTGGTGGCTGCAGGCATCGGGGTCTATCCCTTCCTTGCCCCCTACCGGTACCTCCCCCATCCGGGGGCCGTCCTACGGCCCCTTTTGGTGAAAGGCCGCCCCCCGGGCCTCCAGGTGGCCCTCATCCACCGAAAAGACCCCATCCCTCCCCACCTCGAGGCCGTCCGAAGGGGTCTGCAGGCCTTCTTGAAGGCGGGGTGAGCCCCGTCCCTTAGTCCGCAGCCACGGCTTCCTCCGAAAGCAGCCGCGCCCCCAGGGCACGAAGGCGGTTCTCCAGATCCTCATAGCCGCGCTCCAGGAAGTATAGGCCCTCGAGCTCCGTGACCCCTTCCGCGGCCAGAGCGGCGATGACCAAAGCCCCCCCGGCCCGGATGTCCAAAGCCCGCACCTGGGCTCCGTGAAGCCTTCTGCCCTGGACCATCAGGACCCGGTCCCTCAGGTGGAGCTCCGCCCCCATCCGGGCCAGCTCCCCCACGTGGGTGAACCGGTCAGGGTAGACCCGGTCCGAGATCAGGCTCTTCCCTTCCACCGTGGCCAGGTAGGCGGTCACCGGGGGCTGGAGGTCCGTGGGGAAGCCGGGGTATTCCCGGGCCTCCACGTTGAAGGGCTCGGGGTGGCGTGTGGCGCGGAAACGGAGGGTGTCCTTCCCCACCTCAATCCGGTGACCCGCCTGGGCCAGCTTGTCCAAAAGGGCATCCAGGTGGCCGGGCTCCACCCCCTTGAGGGTCACCTCCCCCCGGGTGGCCGCCGCCGCCAGGAGG
Organism: Thermus sp.; assembly: GCF_040290245.1. GTDB lineage: Bacteria > Deinococcota > Deinococci > Deinococcales > Thermaceae > Thermus_A. The sequence continues at coordinate 2,160 of NZ_PSMQ01000032.1, read as the reverse complement.
AAGGTGCCCGCCTCAATCCGGTCGGGAATGATGCGATACTCCCCCCCTTTCAGGGCCTTTCTCCCCCGGATGAAAAGGAAGGGGCTTCCCAGGCCCTCCACCTCCGCTCCCAAAAGCGCCAGAAACCGGCCCAGGTCCACCACCTCAGGCTCCATGGCCGCCCCCACCAGCGTGGCCTCCCCGCCCAAGGCCGCGGCCAGCATGGCCTGTTCCGTGCCCCCCACGGTGGGCAGGTCAAAGACCACCCGGCCGGAAAGGGGGCGGGTGCGGCGGGCGTGAAATGTTCCCCCTTCCTCCCAGACCTCCGCCCCCAAGGCCTTCAACGCCTTGATGTGCTGGTCCACCGGCCGGGGGCCAAACGCACACCCCCCGGGCATGGAAAGGCTTCCCTCCCCAGCCCGGGCGAGGAGCGCCCCCCAGACGATAAAGCTCGCCCGCATCTGGCCCACGAGTTCGTAAGGGGCATCCGTGCGGCGGATCTCCCGGGTCTGAAGGTGGAGGGTCCGCCCCTCCCAGGCGTACTCGGTGCCCAGGTGGGCCAGAAGCTCCAGCATCACCTCCACGTCCCGAAGCCTGGGCACCTCCCAAAGGGTGACGGGCTCCTCGGTGAGGAGGCTCGCCGCCAGAATGGGCAGGGCCGCATTCTTTGCCGGATACACCCGGATCTCCCCTCTTAACGGCTCACCCCCTTCGATTCGCAGCACCCGGCTCATCCCCCACCTTCCTTACACATCATACACACCTTACTCACGGTGAGGATAAACCTGCCTATCCGCATTGTCAAGCCGATGCGCTTTATGCTAAACTGCCTTCCGTCAGGTTGCTTCCCCCACCGGCAGCCAGGGAAGCGGCGGGAGGCCTATGCCGAAGAAGGAAAAAAAGCGGCTCCAGGTCATCCTCTCCGAGGAGCAGGATGCCCTCCTCACCAAGGCGGCCTACGAGCTTTCCAGCCCTGAGCGGCTGGTCTCCAAGTCCGAGGTGGTGCGGCTGGCCATAGAGAAGATCGCCAGGGAGCTGGAGGAAGGCCGCCTGGAGCTTGCCGAGCTTCTCAAGCGCCTCGAGGCCCAGGAAGAATAAACTGGACCGCGTGGTTCTGGCGGGTCGGTACAGGCTTTTGGGCCTCCTGGGCTCCGGGGGAATGGCCGAGGTCTGGGAGGCTTTGGACGAGCGGCTGGGCCGGAAGGTGGCTGTAAAATTCCTGCATCCCCGGGCTTTGCCCCCGGAAAGGGAGCGGTTTCTCCTGGAGGTCAGGGCCCTTTCCCGCCTTTTTCACCCCGGGATCGTCCAGGTCCTGGACCTAGGGGAGGAAGAGGGGCGACCCTACTTCGTCATGGAGCTGGTGGAAGGGGGGAGTTTTGACCAGCTGGGCCCCTTTGAGGAGAGCGAGGAAGGGGAAAGGATCCTCGAGGCCGCCGCCCAGGTCATGGAGGCCCTGGTCCACCTGCACAGAGCGGGGATCCTCCACCGGGACCTCACCCCGAAGAACATCCTCCTCACCCGGGAGGGGCACCCCAAGGTGATGGACTTCGGCCTGGCCTACCTCCTTCAGGAAAGCCAGCGCCTCACCCGGACCGGGTTCACCCTGGGTACCCCCTTGTACATGGCCCCGGAGCAGGCCAAGGGCCTACCCCTCAGCCCGAAGGCGGACCTCTACAGCCTGGGGGCGGTCCTCTACCGGACCCTGACCGGAAGACCCCCCTTTGAGGGGGAGAACGACCAGGCCATCCTCTTCCAGCACGTCTACGAGGCCCCGAAACCCCCAGAGACGCAAAACCCCGCCCTTCCCAAGGCGGTGGGGGGGCTTGTTCTAGCGCTTCTCGCCAAGCACCCGGAGGAGCGGCCCGCGGAAGCGGGTCTTTTCCGCCAGGCCGCCCAGACGGTCCGGGCCCTTCGCTACGGGGTGGCGCGGGGCGGGGCGGCCAGGACCGGCCAGTACCCGGAGGGGCCTCTGCTTCCCCGGGGCCTGGCCCTGAAGGGCCGGCTGGACCTGGGAGGGGAGGCGGCCTGGCCAATGGAAATGGTCTTCTCGGAGGGAAGGCTCTTTTTGGGGGTGGGTCGGGGGCTGGTCCAGGTGGACCTGCTGGACCCCCAGGCGCAAAAGGCCCTGGCCCTGCCCGAGGAGGTGAGCGCCGCCCCAGTCTACCGCCAGGGGCTTTACGT
>NZ_PSMQ01000031.1:0-19788 GCF_040290245.1 Thermus sp. | reverse complement strand
CCTTGCGGCGGGGCGGGCGCTTTCGGGCCTGGAGGCGGAGGCGCTCGTCACGGATTACCTTTTTCTCAAAACCCCCCTACCCCTCCTCGCCCTTCCGAAGGCGGAGGAGAAAAGCCCCAGTGTGGCCGCGGCAAGCATTCTGGCCAAGGTCCACCGGGATCGTCTGATGGAGGAGCTGGACCGGCTGTACCCTGGCTATGGCTTTGCCCGGCACAAGGGCTACGGTACGGCGGAGCACCAAAAGGCGCTGAAGCGGCTTGGGCCCTCCCCCGCCCACCGGAAAAGCTTCCGCCCCGTGGTCCAGGGCCTTTTGTTAAGACCAGATTAAGCCCTGCCCTCCCCCTGAAGGGTATCCTGAGGGTATGCGGCCAGTCTGGCTTTTGGCTCTCCTTCTCACGGGGTGTACGATCCGGCTGTACCCGGAGGGGATCGGCCTCACCTACCGGGTGGGCCTCGAGCCCGCCATCTACCGCTTTGAACCGGACCGGGGGGCGGGAGGAAGGTACTTTGTGGGGGAGGAGGTGCGGTTCATCCTCACCCTGGCCCGCCCGGGGTATGTGACCCTGGTGGCCATCGACCCGGATGGCCGCACCTATGAGTTTGACCGGGTCTACCTTTCCGCGGGGACCCATCTCTTGCCGAACCGGCCCGTGCGCTACACCCTGGTTCCCCCTGGGGGGCTTCACCGGGTGCGGGCGGTGTACACCGAGGCCCCCGCCCCGGCCCAGGTCCGGCTGGAAGGGGTGTTCACCGACTGGGATGCGAGGCTTGGGATCTACCTCGAGGCCTCCGGGGGCCATCGCTACGATGTGGCGGAGACGCACTTCTATGTGTACTGAAATCTTATGCGGGGGCTTGCAAGTGGAGGGGGTGCCTAGGGTATAATCCCTCCGCACCACTCCTATGGGAGGTGAACAATGAAGCGGCGCGATTTTTTGAAGAAAGTAGGCGTGGGTGTGGCGGCGAGCGCAGCCTTCGGCCCCGTCTTCGCCCAGGCGGCCCCTACGGTGCGCTGGCGGCTGGCCTCTAGTTTCCCCAAGAGCCTGGACACCATCTTTGGGGGTGCGGAGGTCCTGGCCGACCGGGTGCGGGAGCTCACCGGGGGAAGGTTCCAGATCCGGCCCTACCAGGGGGGGGAGATCGTCCCTGGCCTCCAGGTGATGGACGCGGTCCAGCAGGGTACGGTGGAGGCGGGGCATACCGCGAGCTACTACTTTGTGGGCAAGGCTCAGGTGCTCGCCTACGACTGCGCGGTGCCTTTTGGTCTTACCGCCAGGCAGCAGAACGCCTGGATGTACTACGGCGGCGGGCTTGAGCTTTTCCGGTCCATCTTTGCCGACTTTGGCATCATCCAGTTCCCGGGCGGGAACACGGGCGCCCAGATGGGGGGTTGGTTCCGCAAGGAGATCGGGACCCTGGCAGACCTAAAAGGCTTGAAGATGCGGATTCCCGGTCCTGGGGGTCAGGTGATGAGCCGGCTTGGGGTGGTGCCCCAGGTTCTGGCGGGGGGGGATATCTACCCGGCCCTCGAGCGGGGGACGATCGATGCCACCGAGTGGGTGGGCCCCTACGACGACGAAAAACTTGGCTTTTACAAGGTGGCCAAGTATTATTACTACCCCGGTTTCTGGGAGCCCGGGCCCCAGCTTTCCTTCTACGTGAACCTCAAGGAGTGGCAGAAGCTGCCCAAAGAGTACCAACAGGCCTTCGAGGTGGCGGCGGCCGAGGCCAACTTGGCCATGCTTGCCAAGTATGACCACGTCAACCCTGCTGCCCTGCAGCGCCTTCTCAAGGCGGGGGTTAGGCTTAGGAAGTGGCCCGCTGAAATCATGAAGGCGGCGCAGAAGGCGGCTTTTGACTGGTACGAGGAGGAAGCGGCCAAGGATGCCACCTACCGCAAGGTCTACACCGCCTGGAAGAAGTTCCGGGAGGAGCAGTACCGCTGGTTCGCTGTGGCCGAGCTAGGCTACGAGCAGTTTGCCTTCCCGGCTGTCTGAGGAGAATCCGGATTTTAGAGCCACCTCAGGACGAGGTTCTTGTCCAAAAGGAGAAGCCCTACCATCAGGAGCTGAATCAGGATGAAAGGAACGGCCCCCCAGTAGATGTCTGAGGTCTTGACGCTGGGAGGGGCCACGCTTCTAAGGTAAAAAAGGGCAAAGCCAAAAGGTGGATGCATGAAGGAGGTCTGCAGGTTTACCCCCAGCAGGACCCCAAAGTAAACCAGATACGTGTTAACCTCCAGCCCCACGCTGGAGGCCATGGCTTTGACCGCTGGCGCCAAGAGGGGCAGGATGATGAAGGCAATTTCAAAATAATCCAGAAAGAAGGCGAGCAGGAAAACGGCCAGGTTGATCAGAAGGAGGAAGCCAATCTCCCCACCGGGGAGGTTGCTAAGAAGGTGTTCCACCCAGAGGTCGCCATCTACGCCGTAAAAGACCAGGCTAAACGTCCGTGAGCCCACCAGGATGAACACGACGAAACTGGTAAGCTTTGCTGTGGCCTCCATGGCCTGCCAAAGGAGGGAAAAGGTGAGTCTGCGGTTGGCCAAGGCCAGAAGGAGAGCCCCCACAGCGCCCATTGCCCCTCCTTCGGTGGGTGTGGCCACCCCTAGGAAGATGGTGCCTAAGACCAAGAAGATAAGCACCAAAGGGGGGATCATGACGCGGACGACCCTTAAGAAGAGCGCGTTCTTTCGAGCCAGGTAGAGGGTTAAGAGCGCGCCAAGGCTTAAGGCAAGCCACCCCGGCAGCCCCTGGTTCCAGGCCCAAGCAAGCAAGGCATAGGCCAAAAGCCCAGCCAGGGCCCCAGGCTCCATCCCCGCGAAAGGACGCGCCTCCCTTGGGAGGCCGGGCGCGGCGTTGGGGCGCACAAGCGTGGTGACCAGGACATAGAGCAGGTAAAGGCCAGTCAGGATAAAACCGGGCACAAAGGCGGCTTTATACATGTCGCCCACGCTCACCCCCAGCTGGTCGGCCATCACGATCAGCACCAGGCTGGGCGGGATGATCTGGGCCAGGGTTCCGCTGGCGGCGATCACGCCGGAGGCCAGACGGGGGCTATACCCATACCGGAGCATCACGGGGAGGGAGATGAGCCCCATGGCGATCACGCTGGCCGCCACGATGCCCGTGGTGGCGGCCAGAATGGCCCCCACGAGGATCACCGCGTAGGCCAGCCCACCCCTTAAGGGGCCGAAGAGCTGTCCGATGGTGTCCAGCAGGTCCTCTGCGAGACCGCTTCGCTCCAGGATAAGGCCCATGAACGTGAAGAAGGGGATGGCCAGAAGGAGCTGGTTGGACATGGTATCGAAAATACGGAGGGGGATGTTCTGCAAAAGGTTGATGCTTAGGTGGCCATAGTGGATGCCTAGCCAGGCAAAAAACAGGCCTATGGCACCTAAGGAAAACGCCACGGGATAGCCCAGAAGCAGAACGGCGATGAGACTTACAAACATCAGGGGGGGCATCCATTCGTACGGCATCAGACCACCTCCTCAGAAGGCGCTTCCTCCGTGGGGGCCTCGAGGTGCCCGGTTAGGAATGCGAGGCGCTTGATGAACTCGGAAATGCCCTGGAGGGCCAAAAGGACCATTCCCACGAGAAAGGCGAGTTTGATGGGCCAGCGGGGAAGCCCCCCTGCGTCGGGGGACATCTCCCGGACGCGGATGGATTCCGTGACCAAGGGCCAGGAGAGCCAGATCACCAGGGCTGTAAAGGGGAGGAGGAAGAAAAGGGTGCCCAGGAGGTCCACCCAGGCCTGGCCGCGCTTAGATAGGCGCCCATAAAAAACGTCCACCCGGACATGCCCCTGGTGCTTTAGGGTATACCCGGCCGCCCATAGGAAAATCAGGGCGAACATATACCACTGAAGCTCCAAATAGGCGTTTGAGCTGTAGCGGAAAAGGTAGCGCATGGTTGCGTTGCCTGCCGAGACGAGGACGGATAGAAGAACCAGCCAAAGGGTAAACTGGCCCACGCGCTCGTTCAGGGCCTCGATCAACTGGGCGAGCCTCAAGAGGGTTTGCACCTTGCACCTCCTTTTGCGCCTGAGCAGGCCAGGGGCATTCTATGGGGGTATGTTTATTCCTGTCAACCCTTTGCGATCGGCTGCTGCGCTTGGCGGTCCCTTCCGCCCCCGTCATCGGGCGGGTAGGCCTCCTTCCTTGATCGTGGAAGCCCCTTCTGCCTACAACGCATAAATTTGCACACTAGCGGGCTTTTCGGATGGGGGCCACCAGGAAGGTTCCCAAGAGGAAGAAGCTCCCCGCCAGCAGGAAGAGCACCAGGTATCCCAGGCCTTCTCCCCTGGCGTTCAGGAGGTCCAGGGGTTTGCCAAAAGCCCCGGCCAAGACCTGGGGCAGCACGATGGCCGTCTGCCAGAGGCCCATCTCCGTGGCGTGGGCCCTGGGGTCTTTTAGGACGTCGGTGACCAGGGCCCAGTCCACCGCCAGATAGACCCCGTAAAAAAGGCCAAAGAAAAGGGCCAGGGCGAGAAGGAGGTCGTACCGAGGAAAAAGAAGGATAAGGGGCATGAGAAGGCCCAACCCTACCCCGGAGAGGTAGATAAGCGGTTTCCGGCCCCACCGATCCGAGGCCCGGCCCGCGGGCACGCTGGCCAGCCCTGCCCCTAAGGCGATGAGCAGGCCCAAAAGGGCCACCGCTTGAAAGGGCTCCTGGGCCAGGGTTCGTCCCCCGGCCTGGAAGGTCCCCACCGCATCGGCCAGATAGTACTGAAGGTAGGTCTGGGCCAGGTAGAAGCCCAGCATCACCAGGAATCGGGTGAGGTAGACGAGGAGGAAGTCCCGGTCCCGCCAAGGGGCGGCCAAGGCCGCGCAAAGGGTGCGCTCGGCGGGGTTCGCAAGCCGGTCCGGGATGAGTTTCAGGCTCAAACCCGCCCCCAGGAGGTTTAAAAAGCCCGCCAGGTAGCCCTGGACTTCCAGGGGAAGGAGGAAGCCCACGGCCCCGCCCAGGACCTGCCCAGACACCTGCAAAACCCCCATGTACCCTGAGGCCACCCCCCTTGCCCCCTTGGGCACCAGGTCGGGGATGAGGGCGCTGTAGGGCCCGGTGGCTAGGTCGTCCGCCACCTGTAGGAGAAGGTAGGCCAGGAGGAGCAGGGTGTAGCTTGGGGCATGGACGAGAAGAAAAAGGGCCAAGGCGGTGAGGAGGCTTCCCCATAGCAAGAAGGGCCGCCTTCTGCCCAAGCGGTCCGATAGGTGGCCCACAAGAGGGGGGCCTAACACGGCCATCACCGCTCCTAGGCCGAACAGGAAGCCGAGCCTCGAGGCCTTCTCCTCCGGGGGGGAGAGTTCCGCCACCTTGGCGGGGAGGAGGACCAGGAGGACTAGAAACCACTTGAAGCTGGTGGCGAACCAGTAGGCGGAAAGGCGGAGAAACCACTCGGTTCCATAACGCATAGGGCTTACCTTACCAAAAGACGGTCTGGAGGGGGACCCCCGGCCACAGCGACGGTCGGTTGGGGGCGGTTCATGTATAATGCCTGGGCGTGGTGCTCTGGCTTAGGGACAGGCCCTTGGACCTTTCCCAGGTCCGGATCATGGGGATTTTGAACCTCACCCCAGACTCCTTTTCCGACGGAGGGCTCTACCTAGACCCCGAAAAGGCCCTAAATCGGGCCAGGGAGATGGTGGCCGAGGGGGCGGACATTCTGGACCTGGGGGCGGAGTCCACCCGGCCTGGGGCGGAGGGGGTGCCCGTGGAAGAGGAGAAGCGCCGGCTTCTGCCTGTCCTCGAGGCCGTCTTAAGCCTAGGGGTCCCGGTGAGCGTGGACACCCGGAAGGCAGAGGTGGCCGAAGAGGCGCTGAGGCTTGGCGCTCACCTCCTAAACGATGTCACGGGCTTGCGGGACGAAAGGATGAGGGCCCTGGCCGCCCGGTTTGGCGTTCCCGCCGTCGTGATGCACATGCCCGTTCCCGATCCTAAGCGGATGATGGCGCACGCCCAGTACAAAGACGTGGTGGCCGAGGTAAAGGGGTTCTTGAAAACCCAGGCGGAGGAGGCCTTGAACGTGGGCGTGCCCCAGGTGGTCCTAGACCCGGGGTTCGGATTTGGAAAGCTCCTCGAGCACAATCTGGCCCTCCTAAGGCGCCTCGAGGAGATCGCTTGCCTGGGCCACCCCCTTTTGGTCGGCCTTTCCCGCAAGCGGACCATCGGGGAGCTTACCGGGGTGGAGGTTCCGAAAGATCGGGTTTTCGGCACGGTGGCCGCTCACCTTTATGCGGTGCAGAAGGGGGCGAGGCTTCTCAGGGTGCACGATGTCCGGGCCCACAAGGAGGCGCTCAGGGTCTGGGAGGCGCTGGGGGCGTAGGTGGGGCGGATCGTTCTAGAGGGGCTCGAGTTCTACGGCCGCCACGGGGTCAGGCCCGAGGAGGGGCGGCTGGGGGCCCGGTTTGTGGTGGACGTGGAGCTCTGGGTGGGGTTTGAGGGCGGTGGGGATCGGTTGGAAGGGACGGTGGACTATGCGGCCGTCTACCGGGTGGTGGCGGAAGCGGTGACCGGGCGCCGGTTTTACCTGATCGAGGCCCTGGCGGACTTCCTGGCCCAGACCCTTTTGGAGCAGTTCTCACGCCTCGAGCGGGTCCGGGTACGGGTTCACAAGCCCCACGCCCCCATTCCCGGGGTCTTCCGGGATGTCTATGCGGAAACGGAGCGGATCCGGTAGATCTCACCTTGCGCTCACAGAGCGTTTAGGGTAAGATGCCCTTGCCCGAAAAGGGCGGCCAAGACTCAGGTATCCCTTCCCCACCGCTTGGTCAAGCGGTGGGCTATATGCGTCCCCGCTTACCCTTCTTTCATCCTTCTTGCGTAGACTAAGGCCAGGGCCCCCAGGGGCCGGGAGGGCGGTATGGAACGCGTGGCCATATTCATAGACGGTTCCAACCTCTACAAGGGGTTGGTGCAGCACCTGGGTTCAGATTACCGGCTGAACTTTGTGGAGTTCATCACCCTCCTCACCGCTGGGCGCAAGCTCCTCAGGGCGTACTACTACAACGCCCCCCTGCCCCCGGAAGACCCCGCTGCCAAGGCCCATCAGAGCTTTCTCAACTACCTCAAGCGGGTCCCATACGTGATGGTGCGGCTGGGCCGCCTCGAGCGCCGGGCGGACGGTTTCGTGGAAAAGGGGGTGGATATCCAGATCGCCATCGATATGCTCCGCCTGGCCTATGCGGGAGCCTATGATGTGGCGGTTTTGGTCTCCGGGGACGGGGATTTTGCGGAGGTGGTGCGGGTGATTCAGGAGATGGGCAAGCAGGTGGAAAACACCACCTTCCACGCCCTTTCCTCCCACCGCCTCGCCCAGCAGGCGGATCGGTTCTACCCTCTGGACGACTTCCCTTGGGAGCGGCTCAGGGCCCAGCCTCAGACGGGGATGAGCCCCGAGCCCTTGGAGGAATAGCCCCCGGCGGCCCCCGGTTAGAGAAGTTCTTCTGGCCGGAAGAAAAGCCCGATTTCCCGGGCCGCATCCTCCGGTGTGGCGGAACCATGGACGACGTTCTCGTCGATGGTGGTGGCAAGATCGCCCCGGATGGTGCCCGGGAGGGCATCCTTGGGATGAGTGGCCCCCATCATCTTCCGCACCTCGGCAATGGCGTTGGGTCCTTCCAAAACGAAGGCCACCACGGGCCCGGAGGTGATGAACCGCACCAGACCCTGGAAGAAGGGCTTCTCCCGGTGTTCGGCGTAGTGGGCCTCTGCCATTTCCTGGCCTATCCGGAGCATCTTCAGCCCTACAATCCGGAACCCCTTGCGTTCAAACCGGCCCAGGATCTCTCCCACAAGCCCCCTCCGCACGCCGTCGGGCTTGACCATGACAAACGTCCGCTCCATACCCCCGGCAGTTTACGGCACTCCGCCTGGCCGCGCAAGCTAGTCTAACGCTGGTTGAGGAGGATGTAGAGGAGGAGCACAACCCAGGCCCCGATCAAAAGAAGATCGCGCCAGGAGAAGCGGATTTTTCGTTCTGGTTCCAAAACTTGCGTGGGCATTTCTTCCGGATCCCCCAGCTTGATCCGGACCGGTTCTTGTGCGGTCTCCAGGGCCAAGGCGTAGGGGCGGCTCCTTGAGGGCAGGGTTTCGGGCAGCTGGGCAATGGCCAGGCTGATGTTGTCCGGCCCCCCCCATTCGTTCGCCAGATCCACCAGGCGCTGGGCCGCCTCCCCCGGGGGGAGGTCCTTCAGGACCTCTTGCAGGGTCTTGTCCTCTAAAACGCTGTAAAGGCCGTCCGTGGCCAAAAGGAAGAGGTCCCGGGGTTCGGCCTTCAGGCCCAAGAGGTCCACCCGGGCCTCGGGAAAGGAGCCTAAGGCGTTGGTGATCACGTTCCGCCAACGGTGGGTCCGGGCCTCCTCCTGGGTAAGGAGGCCTTGGCGCATCCGTTCCGCCACCCAGGAGTGGTCCTCGGTGAGTTGGAGGAGTTTCCCCTTGCGCAAAAGGTAGGCCCTCGAGTCCCCCACGTGGGCGATGAGGACGTAGGGCAGGTCCAGCCAAAGCGCGGTGGCCGTCGTTCCCATCCCCCGGTACTCCGGCCGCTGGGCCAGGTCGTAAACCGTGCGGTTGGCCTTTTCAAAGGCCTCGAGGAGGATCTGGGGGGAGGGGGTTTTGTCCCGGACGTGGGCCAGGATGGTCTCCGAGGCCACCCGGGCGGCCACATCCCCCGTCTTATGCCCTCCCATCCCATCCGCCACCAGAAGAAAGCCCCCGGTTTCCGTCCTTTCTGCCACCACCCAGTCCTCGTTCTTGGGGCGCTTGCGCCCGGGATGGGTCAGGGTGGCGAGGACCACCTCCACGCCCCCATCTTACCCGCCCAGGAGGATCTGAAAGGCCACCATGGCCGCCACAGCCAGGGTCAAGGCGGTGGCCACCTCCTCGGCTCTGGCCTCCTTCAGGGCATCGGGGAGGATTTCGGCCACCGCCATCCAGACCATCGCCCCAGCTGCGAAGCCGAGTCCCGCAGGCAAGACCTGGCGGAAGGCCTCCACGAAAAGGAAGGCGGGCACGGCCATAAGCGGCTGGGGCAGGCTGGAAAAGACGCTCCAAAAAGCCGCCCCTAGAACGCCCACCCCCCGGGGGACCAAGACCAGGCTGATGGCCAGGCCCTCTGGGATGTTGTGAATGGCGATGGCCAGGGTGATGAAGACCCCCAGGGCCTCCCCCCCGCCAAAGGAGACGCCTACCCCCACGCCCTCCGCGAGGGAATGGAGGGTCATGACGCCTACGATCATCAGGGCCTTCCGGGCATCCAGGCCCTTTAGATCGCCAAAGCTGATCTCCCGTCCGCTTAGGGCATAGTGAGAAAGAAGGATGAAGACGAGCCCTAAGAGCACGCCCAGAAGGGTCCGACCCAGATGGAGGTGGACCCCTTTGTAGATGAGGCCAAAGCTCGCCGAAAGCATCAACCCGGCCGCCGCTGCGTTGGCGATGCCTAGGGCCTTTGGGGTGACCCTCTGGGTGAAGAGAAAGGGTAAGGCCCCAAGACCGGTGGCCAGAGCGGTGAGGAGGGCGTACCAGAAGACGGTGAAGGGGGAGGGTTCCACGGTCTCCAGTGTATCCATGGTAAACGCTTAGCCCTGGTCTTGGACCGGGGTCCTTTGCGTGCCCTTGGGATACCGCTTTACTCCAGGAAGCCTTACGTGGTACAAAAGGGGGGAATGCTGAAGGGTGATCTGGCCGAGTTCCCTCTGACCGACCTCCTTTCCGCCTTGATGGGCGCGGGGCGGAGTGGGGCGCTTTTGGTGGAAGCCCCCTTCCTAAGCGGGGAGGTCTATTTCCGAGGGGGGCAGGTGGTGCACGCGGTGGTGCAGGCGGGAGAGAGGGCACGGGAAGGGGAGGAGGCGCTTTTGCTCCTTGCGGGGCTTTCGCGCGCCCCCTTTCGCTTTGAACCCGAGAGGGTTCCGTCCAGAACCACCCTTCTTGGGGGGCTTTCCACCCCCATGCGGGTGGCGGAAGCCAGGGAGGCGTTTCGTCGCCTCGAGCACCTACCCAAGGACTGGGGCCTGATTCTCCGGCTGCCCAAGGCGGCCAGCGAGATCCAGCTTTCCCTCGAGGAGCTCAGGGTTCTCGGGGAAGCGGAGGGCAGGCGGGTGGCCGAGGCCCTCCTTTTGGAGAGGGATCCTCTTCGCACGGCTGAGTTTCTGGACCGGCTTTTGGCCAAGGGGGTTTTGCAGGCGGTGCCGGAGGTCCGGCTTCCCCCGATCGAGCTTTTGGTCCTGCCCATCTATGGGCCCGGTGAAGGGGTGGCTTTCGTAGACGAGGGGCTTTACGAGGACTGGGCCCGCGGGATCAAGCAGGCCTTCCGGCTCCGGCTTCTGCCTTTGGGGGTGGTGCTCGAGGTCAGGCCCCGGCCCAGCATCCCGGGGCGGCTTGGCCTGATGGAGAAGGACCTTTCCCGCCTCCGCCTGAGGCGGGGGGATAAGGTGCAGGTGGTGCCGGAGGTGTAGCGTGGATATCCTAGCGGTCAACGATGTTTTAAACCGGCTGGTCTATGGCTTTCCCATGAAGCTGGTCTTTCTCCTGGTGGGGGGGTATCTGGTCTTCTTCCGCATCCGCTGGCTGAATGCACCTTTCCGGATGCTCAAGGTCTCGTTTGCCGAGACCTTTGGCGCCATCCGGGAGCGGGCCTTCGGCTTTGGCGGCCAGATCACCCCATTCCAGGCCACCATGGTGGCCCTTTCGGCCACGGTGGGAACGGGGCACCTCCTGGGGATGATGGCCGCGGTTCTCGTGGGGGGGCCTGGGGCGGTCTTCTGGATGTGGCTGGGGTATCTTCTGGGCACGGGCAGCAAGTTCGCCGAGGCCACCTTGGCCGTTCACTACCGCCGCCGGTTTAAGGACGGCTCGGTCTCCGGGGGGGGCATGTACTACCTCTCCCGGGGCCTGCCCCGCCTGCGGTTTCTGGGTGGGCTGTTCGCCTTCTTCGCGGCGGTGGCGGCCTTTGGCGGTGGGAACCTGGCCCAGGGAAGCGCCGTGGGGGGTGCCCTTTCCCCCTGGGTGCCCCCAGGGCTTTTGGGGATGTTTTTAGCGATTTTGTTGATTTTTATCCTGGGCGGCGGGATCCGTCGGGTGGCCTTTTTCGCCCAGTACATCGTTCCCTTGAAACTCCTCCTTTTTCTTTTTGCTGTTCTTCCCCTTCTGCTCCTGTACGCGGGGAGGTTTGGCCAGGCCCTCGCCTTGGTCCTTCAGGCGGCCTTTGCTCCAGAGGCGGTTTTGGGTGGGGTGGCGGGGTACAGCCTGTTCGCGGCCATCAACGCGGGGCTCGGTCGGGGGATTTTCGCCAATGAGGCGGGGCTGGGCTCCGCCTCCATCGCCCACGCCCAGGCCATGGTAGACCACCCGGTCCGCCAAGGCTTCTGGGGGGTGACAGAGATGTTCGTCTCCTTCTTAGTCACCTCTTTGACCGCCCTTACCTTCATCGCCTCGGGGGTTTGGCAGGCCGGCGGGACTGCGGCTGAGGCGGCCCGTACCCTTTTCCAGGCCCACCCCCTTGGGGGTTTGGCCTTGGCGGCCACGGTGGCCGTCTTTGCCTTGGGGACGATGGTGTCTTGGGGGTTTTACGGGGAAGAGGCGGCGGCGTACCTGTTCGGAGAGGGGATCCGCTGGCCGTATCGGATCGCTTATGCTGTCTTTGCCCTGGTGGGCCCTTTGGGGGGCCTCGAGGGGTTTCTGGCCGTATCAGACACTTTGAACGGGTTTATGGCCGTTCCCAACCTCCTGGGCCTCGTCCTCCTGGGTGGGGTGGTCCAGCGTCTGGTTCAGGAGTTTTTCCAGGGAGAGGTGTGGCGTCCTCTTAAAGACCAGGACTAAAGGGCTTTTTCGATGGAGTCTGCGCGGATCGTCGTGGGTCTTTCCGGGGCTTCGGGGATGCCCTATGCCCTAGACCTCCTAAAGGCGCTGCAGGGCTTTGGAGGCCTCGAGGTCCACCTCGTCCTCACCCCAGGGGCAAGGCGGGTCCTTTGGGAGGAGATGGGGATTCCGCCCAAGGAGGTGGAGAAGCTGGCCCACGTGGTGCACAAGGACACGGACCTGGGGGCCTCCATTGCTTCGGGGTCTTTCCGAACCCGGGGGATGGTCGTGGTGCCCTGCTCTGCCTCCACCTTGAGCAAGGTGGCCTACGGCTTGGCCAACAACCTCCTCACCCGGGCGGCCTACGTCCATCTCAAGGAGCGCCGCCCCCTCATCCTCGTTCTCAGGGAGACCCCCCTGCCCCTCCCCACCCTCGAGGCCATGGTGCGCCTGGCCCAGGCGGGGGCGGTGGTCATGCCCGCAAGCCCCGGGTTTTACCACCGGCCTAAGACGATCGAGGACCTTTTGGCCTTCATGACCGAACGGATTCTGGATCTCTTGGGCCTGGAGGCCCCTGGGGCCAGGCGATGGAAGGGCTAGGGCCAGGGCTTTCCATATTTGCGGATCTCCGCCCCTGGGAAGGCGGCCTTTAGGAGTTCCTCCAGATGGCGCGCGGCCTCCGGGTAAAGGCCCAGGCAGGGCCCTGTCATGTAGAGGAAGAGGTAGCGGGGCCGCCTTGGGGACTGGGAGTACCCCAAGCATCCTTCGTACTCAGGGAAGTACTGGTAAAAGGCCTCCAGGAGGTCCTTCAGGAGATCCTTTGCCTCGGGGAGGGAGTCGATGCTGCTTTGGGGTTTGACCCAGAGGGTCATGACCTTCATAGGCCTGAAAGGATGAGGGCGTCCGCGAGCCTTCTTACCCCCTCGGCCAGCCGCGGTCCCGGACGGCCGAGGTAGGCCTCAGGGATGGGGTAGACCCGGCCCGCCTCCAAGGCGGGCACCCTAAGGGGCCTCCGTAGAGCCACCTCGGGCCGAAGCCGCTTTGCCCCGCACCAGGACAGGACCCAGACCTCGGGGGCCAGGGCTTCGAGCTCCCGTTCGGAAAGAGGCCTGGAACGCACCGCGTCCTGGAGGGCGTTTTCCGCTCCCAAGAAGGCGAGCATCCCCGTGACCCAGCTTTTCTGGCCCGCGGCGATCACGGGCTTAGGCCACCACTCCACCAAGATCCTTGGGGGCTTGGGGAACCGGGGGAGGCCCCTGCGGGCCTGGGCCATGGTGTAGCGCATCGCTCCCACCACCTGGTGCCCCCGGTGAGGGAGGCCCAGGGCTTCAGCCACGGTGAGGATACCTTGAAAGACGTCCTCGAGGCTTTCCGGGTCCAGGACCAGATGAGGGATGCCGCGCCTTTTCAGGCCCTCGACCACCCTCTCCATCCCCGGGACGGAAAGGCTGGCCAGGACCAGGTCGGGCCTCAGGGCCTCCACCCGGTCCAGGTCCACGTTCAGGTCCGGCCCCACTTTGGGAAGCCTTCGCACCTCCTCGGGGAAGTCCGAATGGTCGTCCACCCCCACAAGCCCGTCCAGGGCACCCAAGGCCCATAGGATCTCGGTGTTGGAGGCGGTAAGGCTCACGAGGCGCATCACCTTCTCCGTTTGACCCGCCAGGCCTCCTCCCGCACCCCCTCCCGCTGGTTCACCACCCGGGCCAGAACGAAGAGGAGGTCGGAGAGGCGGTTGAGGTAGCGGAGGGCCTCGGGGTTGACGGGCTCCTCCCGGCCGAGGGCCACCACCTTCCGCTCGGCCCGCCGGACGACCGTCCGGGCCAGGTGTAAGGCGGCCGCGGCGGGATGCCCCCCGGGGAGGATAAAGCCGGTGAAGGGGGGGGACTCCTCCATGTACCGGTCGATGGCCTCTTCCAGGGCCTCCACGTCTTTCTCGTCCATCCGAGCAATGTTTTTCTCATAAGGGCTGCCCAGGCGGGTGGCGAGGTCAGCCCCCAGGTCGAAGAGGGCATTTTGCAGGCGCTCGAGGAGGTCGTGGAGGTCCAGATGGGTGGAGGGGAGGAGGCTTCGGGCAAGGCCCAAGGCGCTGTTCGCCTCGTCCACCGCCCCATAGGCCTCCACCCGGGGATGGGCCTTGGTGACCCGGTCCGCCCCGTAAAGCCCCGTCTCCCCCCGGTCCCCGGTCTTGGTGTAGATCTTCATGCCCCCATTGTATAGAGGCGGGGGTCATTTGTTCAGGACGTGGATCGCCTGCTTGTGCAAAGCCTCCGCGGCCTCCATCAGGCCCTCGGAGAGGGTGGGGTGGGCGTGGAGGGTGAGGGCAAGGTCGCTCACCGTGGCGGCCATCTCCAGGGCCAAGGCGGCCTCGGCGACGAGCTCCCCCGCCATGGGCCCCACCAGGTGCACCCCCAGAAGGAGGTCCGTCTCCTCGTCCCCCACCACCTTGATCAGGCCTTCTGCCTTGCCCAGGGTCAGGGCCCGGCCAGAGGCGGCGAGGGGGAACTTCCCCACCTTGACCTTGTACCCCGCCTTTTTCGCCTCCTCCTCGGTCAGACCCACGCTGGCCCACTCGGGTTCTGTGTAGACCACGTTGGGGATCTGGAAGTCAAAGGCGGAGTTCCGGCCAGAGGCGTTTTCCGCGGCCACGATCCCCTCCCGCATGGCCTTGTGGGCCAAAAGGGGCGGCCTGGCCACGTCCCCGATGGCGTAGAGGCCGGGGAGGGAGGTCTCCATTCTCCGGTTCACCTGGATAAACCCCTTCTGGTCCAGCTGAACCCCCAAGGCCTCGAGGCCGAGCCCCTGGCTTCTCGGCCTCCGGCCCACCGCCACCAGGATCTTGTCCACCACGACCTCCTTCTCCTCACCGGGCCCTTCCACGGGTTTCAAGGCCACGTGCAGCCCATCCTTCCTCCGTTCGTATCCCAGGGCCATCGTCCTCGTCTGGATGGCGATCCCCTCCTTGGCAAGGGCCCGGGCCAAAAGGGCCGCCGTTTCTGGATCCCCTTGGGGCAGGATCTGGGGCATGTACTCGATCAGGGTCACCTGGCTTCCCATGCGGTGATAGATCTGGGCGAACTCCAGCCCCACCGCACCCCCGCCGATGACCAGGAGCCGCCCAGGGATGCCCTCCTCTACCCTTAAGGCAGAGGTGGAGTCCAGGACATCCTTTCCATTGACCTCAAACCCCTTGAGGGGGGCCGGCTCGCTTCCCGTGGCCAGGATAACGCTTTTCGCCTGGTAGGTGGCCCCGCCCACCTCCACCACCGTGGGGGCCTTAAGCCGGGCGAAGCCCTCGACCAGCTCCACTCGGTTCCCTTTAAGCAGGGTCCTTACCCCGCCTGTGAGCCGCTTGACCACGCCGTCTCGCCAAGCGGCGAGCTTGTTCAGGTCCAGGCTGGGAGCGGTCAAAACGCCAAAGGAGGCCCCTTCCTTGGCGGTGTGGTAGGTCTCCGCCGCATGGAGGAGGGCCTTGGTGGGAATGCACCCCACGTTGAGGCAGACCCCCCCCACCTCGGCGGCCTCTACCGCAAGCACCTTTAGGCCGAGCTGGGCCGCCCGGATGGCCGCGTGGTACCCCCCGGGGCCTGTGCCGATGACGATCAGGTCGTAGGTCATATCGCCTCCATAAGCAGGATATCGGGGTCTTCCAAAAGCCGGATGACCTCCTTGGTGAAGAGGGCCGCCTCGGCCCCGTCCACCAGCCGGTGGTCAAAGGAAAGGGAGAGGTACATCATCTGCCGGACCTGGATGGTGTCGTCGGGCATAACCACGGCCCGTTTTTGGATGGAGTGCACCCCCAGAATGGCCGCATCGGGAACGTGGATGATGGGGAAGCTGAAGAGGGCGCCGATGGAGCCGATGTTGGTGATGCTGAAGGTGGAGCCCGTGACCTCCTCGGGGGCAAGCCGGCCCGTGCGGGCCTTTTCCGCAAGCTCGTGGACCTCCCGGGCAAGCTCCAGGATGCTTTTGCGGTCCACGTCCTTTAACACAGGGACGATCAGACCCTGATCCGTGGCCACGGCCATACCAAGATTGTAATATTTTTTAAATACAATCTCCTGCCTCTCCTCGTCCAGGCTCGAGTTCAAAGCGGGGTACTTCTTTAAGGCGGCCACCACGGCCTTGAAGATGAAGGGCAGGTAAGAAAGCCGCACCCCCTGCCTATCTGCCTCAGGCTTGAGGCGCTCCCTCAGGGCCACCACCCTGGTCATGTCCACCTCATCCACCGTCAGGGTCCGGACGGTGTAAAGGTGGCTCTGCCATAGGCCCTGCGCGATGCTCCGGCGGATGCCCCGGAGGGGCACGCGTTCCTCAAGGTGCTCATAGCCCTTGGGGGAGCGGTACTGGACGGGGGGCGGGAAGCCTGGGGCGTGGACCTCGCCTTTGGGAGGGGGTGGGCTTTTGGGAGAAACCGCCCGTTTTTCCGCATAGGCCCGCACATCCTCCACCCGTACCCTTCCCAGGGGTCCTGAGCCCGGAACCTCCTCTATGGAGATGCCGAGCTCCCGGGCCAGCTTCCTCGCCGCGGGAACGGCCAGGACCCGCCCCTTTCCCGGAAGCCCTTGACCGGGGAGGAAAGGGTTTTTGACCTCCACCTCCGTCCGGTCCGGCTTGAACAAAGAAAGCGCCTCCCCCTCGTCCGCCGGGGGAAGGCCTGGCTCCACGATGGACCTTTCCTCCACGGCTTGGACGGGGGGTTCCTTAAGCTCGGCCTCGCCAGGCTCGGCGATGAGGGCGATGGGCTCGTGAACCTTGACCACCTGGCCCTCCTGGGCAAGCTTCTTCACCAGAACCCCTTCATAGGGGGAGGGGAGTTCCACCGTGACCTTGTCCGTCATGACCTCTACGAAGGGCTGGTCCTTTTTGAGGTAGGTGCCCTCTTCCACCAGCCACTTGACGATCTCGCCTTCTACAACGCTTTCCGCCAGTTCTGGAAGCAGGATTTCCTTGGGCATGGGACCTCCTTCATGGGCGGGGCCGGGCTTTCTTGAGGGCGAAGACGGGCCCCTTCAGTACTCCAAGGCCCGCTTGGCCGCGTTCAGGATCCGGGTCACCGTGGGCATATAGAGCTTGTCCTGGGCGTAGGGATAGGGGGTGTCAAACCCGGTGACCCGGATGGGGGGGGCCAGGAGCCGGTCTAGGATGTCCTCCGCGATGGTGGCGGCGATCTCGCTCACAAAGCTCGCATGCCGGGGGGCATCCGCCACCAAAACGGCCCGCCCCGTCTTGGCCACCGAGTTCATCACCGCCTCATAGTCCCAGGGCATGAGGCTTCTCAGGTCCAGGACCTCGGTGGAAACCCCCACCTTGGCGAGTTCCTCCGCGGCTTTGAGCACCTCGGGCATGCTCGCCCCATACCCGATCAGGCTCAGGTCCTTACCCTCTTGCCGGATGGCCGCCTTGCCGATGGGGAGGGTGTACTCCTTTTCCGGGACCTCCTCCTTGAGGGAGCGGTAAAGGCGCTTAGGCTCGAGGAAGACCACGGGATCCTCGTCCCGGATGGCCGCCTTCAGAAGCCCCTTGGCGTCAAAGGGGGTTGAGACGGCCACCACCTTGAGCCCTGCGGTGTGGACGAAGTGGGCCTCGGGGCTTTGGGAGTGGTGGTGGCCGCCCTTGACCCCACCCCCGGAGGGCATGCGGATGACCAGAGGGGCGGTGAACTGGCCTCCCGAGCGGTAACGGAGCTTGGCCACCTGGCTCACCAGCTGGTCAAACCCCGGGAAGACGTAGTCCGCAAACTGGATCTCCGCCACCGGCCTCAGCCCATGGGCGGCCATGCCCAGCGCGGCCCCGATGATGGCCGCCTCGGAAAGGGGGGTGTCCATCACCCGGTCCTCCCCGTACTTGGCCTGCAACCCCTCGGTCACGAGAAAGACCCCCCCCCGCTTGCCCACGTCCTCTCCCAGAAGGACCACCCGGGGGTCCTGGGCCATCTCCTCGTCCAAGGCCCGGTTCAGGGCCTGCACCATGGTCATGAGCATCAGAGTTCCTCCCTGAGAAGCTCCCTCTGGCGCACGAGGTGCCAGGGCAGCTCGGCAAAGACATCCTCAAACATCCACTCGGGGGGCACCTCCCCGGCCTCCTCCGCCTGCTTCAGGGCTTCGGCGATCTCCTGGCCGATCTCCTCCCTGAGGGTTTTTTCCCAGGACTCGTCCCACAGGCCCCGCTTGGCCAAAAAGCGTTGGAAGCGGGGGATGGGGTCCTTTTTCCGCCAGGCCTCCACCTCTTCGCGGCTCCGGTAGCGGGTGTCGTCATCGGCGGAGGAGTGGGGGCCATAGCGGTAGACCCGAAGCTCCACCAGGCTCGGCCCCTCCCCGTTCCGGGCCCGCTCCACCGCTTCCTTGACCACATAGTAGCTGGCCAGAACGTCCATCCCGTCCACCAGGTAGCCGGGGATGCCGAAGGCATGGGCCTTGTCCGCGAGGGTGGGGCTTCCCGACTGGAGGCGTAGGTTTACGCTGATGGCATAAAAGTTGTTCTCGGCCACAAAGACCGCGGGGGCTTTCTGCACCGCGGCAAAGTTGATTCCGGCGTACCAGTCCCCCTCGCTCGTGGCCCCGTCCCCGAAGGTGCAGACCACCACCTGGCCCGTCTTTTGGAGCTTCATGCTGATGGCCGTGCCCGCCGCTGGGGGGATGTGGGAGGCGATGGGGCTGGCCACGGTAAAGAGGTTGAGCCGCTTGGACCCCGGGTGGGCGGGCATCTGCCGGGCTTTGTTGGGGTCGGCCCGGGTGGCGAGCATCTGGCCGAACAGTTCCACCAAAGGCACCCCCAAGGCCAGGGCCAGGCCGTGGTCCCGGTAGTAGGGGAAGACCCAGTCAAACCCGGGCCGGACGGCGTGGGCGGTGCCCACCTGGGCCGCCTCATGCCCTGCGGCCGGGGCGATGAAGCTGGTCTTGCCCGTGCGGATGAGGATGGTGTACCGCTCATCCAGCATCCGCGCGGCCAGCATGTCCCGGTAAAGCCGCCTGAGGGCCTCCTCCGTTAGGTCCAGGGGAAACGCCCCCAGCCACTCCCCTTCCTCCCCGATAAGCCTTATGGGCTCGAGGCTGAAGGGTTCAAACCGCCGCGTCTCCTTTACCATGGGCACCTCCTTGGGCGCTTGTGGCACCCACCCCTGCCCCCTGGGTAAGGGGGTTGAGGGTCTGGATAGAGGGGGCTCACCCTCTTCCTCCTTTCGGCCTTAGTATACCGGTGTGCGGCCCTTGGTGCTCGCGGTGGGAAAGCCCCGGATCTGCGCCCAGGAGATCGAGGGGTATGCCCGAAGGCTCCGCGTTGCCGGCCTGGGCTTGGGGTTCGTGCGCAAGAGGGAGGAGTTGTTTACCCGTTCACAGGGGATGCGCCGGGTGGTCTTGGACGAGCGGGGCAGGCTTTTCACCACCCTGGGCCTCGCCCGGTTTTTAAAGGGGTGGGAAGGGGAGCGGGTCGCCTTCCTGGTCGCTGATGCGGATGGATTTGGCGAAGAGGACCGGGAAAGGGCCGACCTTCTCCTTTCCCTCTCCCCCTTGACCTTGCAGCACGAGCTCGCCCTCCTGGTCTTGTTGGAGCAGCTTTACCGGATTCACACCCTTTGGGCGGGCCACCCCTACCACCGGTAGACTGGAGGGGTGACCTACGCCGCCTTCCGGGCCCTGGCCGAGCGCCTCTGGGAGGAGATCCCCGAGGAATTCAAAAGGGGGCTTCAGGGCCTGCACGTCCTGGAGGAGGCAAAGGCGGAGCCGGGCCTGGTGGGGGTCTTTCGGCTGGGGGAGTACCTGGACCCCGGCCCCCCCTCCCTCTTCGGCTGGGAGGGGCTGGGCCGGCACATCGTCCTCTACTATGGCTCCTTCCTGGCCGTGGCCGACGAGGGGTTTGACTGGGAGGAGGAGGTCTGGCAGACCCTCCTCCACGAGCTCAGGCACCACCTCGAGTCCCTGGCGGGCCGGGACGACCTCATCCGCGAGGACCTCGAGCGGCTAAGGGCGTTTCGGGAGGCGGAGGGGTAAGGAGGGTT
>NZ_PSMQ01000030.1:0-20074 GCF_040290245.1 Thermus sp. | reverse complement strand
TGGCTCAGGGGGCAAGGGGGCGGGCCGGGGGGGTTCTTGAGGCATGGGCCTCGTCTCCAAGTGGCGCTCCACGTCCTCCTTGAGAATCCGGCCTCCTAGGCCGGTGCCCGCCACCTCCGCGGGCGATACCCCTTTCTCCTGCATGAGCCGCTTTGCGGCGGGCATGGCCAGGGGCTCTGCCTCCGCTATGGAGGCGGGCTCAGCAGGAGGCTGGGCCTTAGCAGCGCCCGGCTGAGCCTCCAAAAGGGCGATGGCCTCGCCCACTTGGGCCGTCTCCCCGGTCTTTTTTAGGATCCTGGTCAGGACCCCTGCAAAGGGTGCGGGCAGCTCGAGGGTGGCCTTGTCGGTAATGAGCTCCACCAAGGGCTCGTCCTGGGCAAACGCCTCCCCCTCCTGTTTCAGCCAAGCGCCGATCTCCACTTCCACAATGGACTCGCCCACGGAGGGCACCTTGAGTTCTTCCATCCTTCCTCCTTACTGGAAGGCCCGCTCCAGAAGGGCCTCCTGCTCCAGCTTATGCAGCTTAGACGAGCCCACCGCCGGGGTGGGGGACTCAGGCCGGGCCACAAAAGACAGGGGGTGGCCGTAGAGGCTCCCGCAGAAGCGGGCCTGAAGGTACCTCAAGGCCCCTTGGTTTTCCGGCTCCTCCTGGACGAAAACCACAGGGGTCTTCTTGGGGAAGGGGCTGAGGGCCGCCTTCAACTCGTCCTCCGGGAAGGGGTAGAGGAGCTCGAGGCGCACGATGGCCACATCCTCCGCCTTCAGTTCCCGCCTCTTGGCGAGGAGGTCATAGTAGACCTTCCCCGAGGTCAAAAGGACCTTACGGGGCCTGTCCGCCCGCTCGGGGATCACCTTCTGGAACCGGCCCTCGGCGAGCTCGACAAGAGGGCTTCCCACCTCGGGGTGGCGGAGGAGGCTCTTCGGCGTCATCACAATAAGGGGCTTACGGATGGGCCGCTTGACCTGACGGCGCAACAGGTGGAAGAGCTGGGCGGGGGTTGTGGGGTAGGCCACCTGGAGGTTGTCCCTGGCCGCAAGCTGCAAAAACCGCTCCAGCCGGGCGGAGGAGTGCTCGGGCCCCTGGCCCTCGAGGCCGTGGGGAAGGAGGAGGACCAAACCCGAAAGCCGCGCCCACTTGGCCTCCGCGCTGGCCAGGAACTGGTCTATGTAGACCTGGGCCACGTTCACGAAGTCCCCAAACTGGGCCTCCCAGACCACCAGGCCCTCTGGGGTGTCCAGGCTGTAGCCGTACTCAAACCCCAAAACCCCCGCCTCGGAGAGAGGGGAGTTGTAGATCTCCACCCGGGCCTGCCCTTCGGCCAGATGCTGAAGCGGGATGTACCGCGCGCCGGTTTCCGCGTCGAACAGGGCCGCATGCCGCTGGGTAAAGGTCCCCCGGAGGGTGTCCTGTCCGGTCATCCGCACCGGGTGGCCCTCCACCGCCAGGCTGCCCATGGCCAAGGCCTCCGCGGTGCTCCAATCCACGGGCCGCTTCTCCTCGGCCATCTCCAGACGGGCCTCTAAAAACCGCTTCAGCTTGGGGTGGACGCTGAACCCCTCGGGGACCCGGGCCAGGCCCCGAAGAAGGCCCTTTAGGGCCTCCAGGGGCACCCCTGTCCCCACTTCGGGCACCGCCCGGTCCTCCCCGCCCACGTACCCCTGCCAGAGCCCCCCCAACGTGTCTATCCGCACCGGGCCCGGCTCGGCTTTGACCCGGGCAAAGCGGCTTTCCAGAAGCTCCAGATAGGCCTTCTCCCAGGCCTGAACCTCCTCCAGGGAAACGACCCCCTCCTGAAGGAGCCTCTCCGCGTACACCTTCCAGGGCTGGGGCTTCTTGGCAATGAGGGCGTACATTTCGGGCTGGGTGAAGGTGGGCTCGTCCGTCTCGTTGTGCCCCCGGCGGCGGTAGCCCACCAGGTCGATGACCACATCCTTATGAAAGCGGAAGCGGTACTCCAAGGCCAGGGATAGGGCAAAGAGCACCGCGTCCAGGTCCTCCGCGTTCACGTGGAAGATGGGGATGGAGAGCATTTTGGCCACGTCCGTGGGGTACCGGGTGGAGGCGTACTCCGAGGGGGTGGTGGTGAAGCCCAGCTGGTTGTTCGCCACCACGTGGAGCGTCCCCCCCACCGTGTACCCCTCGAGGCGGGAGAGGTTCAGGGTTTCCTGGACGATCCCCTCCCCCGCAAAGGCCGAGTCCCCATGGACCAAAACCGCCATCCCTCGCTGACCGAACCGGTCCTGTTTGGCCCTGAGCCGGCCCAGGACCACGGGGTTCACGAACTCGAGGTGGCTTGGGTTAAAGGTCAAGGAGACGTGGACCGTCCCGTGGGGGGTCTTTCGGTCACTGGAGTACCCCAGGTGGTACTTGACGTCCCCGCTGTAGCCCTCGGGGATGATCTCCTCAAACTCTCGGAAGATGTGGTCGAAGGGCTTGCCCACCACGTTGGCCAAGACGTTGAGCCGGCCCCGGTGGGCCATGCCCAGGACCACCTCCTTTACCCCCCACCGGGCCGCCTCGTTCAACGTCTCGGCCAGGAGGGGAACCAGCGCTTCCAGCCCCTCCAGGGAAAAGGTCTTAGCGCCCAGATACTTCTTCTGCAAAAACTCCTCAAAGAGGCTGGCCTCCTGAAGCTTCCGCAAGACCCTTTGCCGAACCTCCGGGGAAAGGGCGGGCCTTTCCCCCTCCAGGCGGGCAATAAGCCACTCCCTTTCCTCAGGCTCGTCCAGATGAGCAAGCTCCACCCCTAGGCTTCCCGTGTAAGCCGCCTGGAGGCGAAGGAGGAGCGTCCTCAAGGTGGGGGCACCGAAGGTAGGAGGAAGGGGCCGGTCCAGATCCGCCTCAAGGAGGCCATGGTGCTCCAGGGTGAGGTCCTTCGGCCAGGGGCGGGGGCGGCCCAAGGGGTCAATCCGGGCCACCAGGTGGCCCCGCTCCCGGTAGGCCTCCTGGAGGCGGGCCACCTTCAGGTAAAACCCCGCATCCAAACCCGGGGCCTCCCCCTGGGGCGGGCGTTCTCGTCGCAGCCCCTCGAGGGGCTCGCCGGGCTGGGCCAGGTGAAGGGCGGAGAAGTAGGCCCGCCACTCCTCCGGCAAAGCGAAGGGGTCTTTCAGATACTCCTCGTACAGGGCCTCCAGGTAGCCGGCGTTGCCGTCCAAGACCAGTGGGTCCATACCGCCTCTTAGAATACCCCTTTGCGGGGATAACAAGGGTGAAGCCGGCCGCCTGGTAGACTAAGGGCCAGGGAGGCGAGATGCTGGAAAAGACCCGCTTGGAAAGCGTCCTCGTTCTGGCCCTGGACCGTCCCGAGGTGAACGCCCTCAACTCAGACCTCCTCTTGGCCCTGGCCGACGGTCTCGAGGAAGCTCAAAAAGACCCCGGCGTTCGGGCCTTGGTCCTTACGGGGAAAGGCCGGGCCTTCAGCGCCGGACAGGACTTAAAGGAGTTTGAGGGGAAAGCCCCCGATTACGAAGGCCACCTCAGGAAGTACAACCGCGTGGTGGAGGCCTTGGTCCACCTGGAAAAGCCCACGCTGGCCGCCATAGGGGGGGCGGCGGCCGGGGCGGGCCTGAGCCTAGCCCTGGCCTGCGACTTCCGCCTGATGAGCGAAAAGGCGAGCCTCACCACGGCCTTTAGCCGCATCGGCCTGGTCCCGGACTCGGGGATGACCTTCTTCCTCCCCCGGCTCGTGGGCTACGCCAAGGCCCTGGAGCTCATCTGGCTCTCCCCCCGGCTTTCCGCAAAAGAGGCCCTCGAGCTCGGCCTCGTGCACCAGGTGGTGGCCCCGGAAAAGCTCATGGAGGAAGCGTTAGCCCTAGCCCAAACCCTGGCCCAAGGCCCCACCCGGGCTTTTGCCCTCTCCAAGAAGGCCCTTCTGGAAAGCCACCGCCTTTCCCTCGAGCAAACCTTGGCCTTGGAGGCGGTCCTCCAGGGCGAGGCGGGGCGGAGCCTGGACCACGAGGAGGGGGTTAGGGCCTTTTTAGAAAAGAGGCCCCCCCGGTTCACGGGCCGCTGATGCTCCGCTTAGTCCAAGGAAGGGTTCTTAAGAAGAGCCTCCAGGCCCTATGGCTCCAGGTGGGGCCTTTAGGCCTCGAGGTCCAGGTCCCCACCCCCCTTCTCAGCCTGGAGGAGGGGCGGGAGGTGCAGCTTTTCACCCGGCTCGAGGTGCGGGAGGAGGGCCTCTTCCTGTACGGATTCCTGGAGGAAGAGGCGCTCAACCTCTTTGAACTCCTCCTCTCCGTAAACGGTGTGGGGCCACGCCTGGCCCTGAGCCTCCTGAGCCACCTTTCCCCAGGCCTTCTAGCCCAGGCTTTGCGGGAAGGGGACGTGAAGCTCCTCTCCAGCGTGCCCGGGGTGGGGAAGAAACTCGCGGAGCGGATGGTGCTGGAGCTTAGGACCAAGGCCCCGCCCCTGGCCGAGAGGGCCCCAGACAGCGAACAGGTGGAAGAGGCCATCTTGGCCCTTCTCTCCCTGGGCTTTAAGGAAAGCGCGGTGCGGGCGACCGTTTTGGAGCTCGCCGCCAGGCTCCCCCAGGCTAGGAGCCAGGACCTGATCAAGGAGGCGCTAAAGCGCCTCAAGTAGGGAAAGGACCACCCGGTCAGGCCGGGCCTCCGGATGAGGAGGGCGTTCCTTCCGGTCCACCCAGACCGCATGGATCCCTACCCGGTTTGCCCCCAGGATGTCCTTTTCGGGATTGTCCCCCAGCATCCAGGCCTCCTCGGGCCTCACCTGGAAGGCGGCCAGGGCCATGCGGAAAACCCCGGGCTCGGGCTTGCCCAGGCCCACCTCCCCCGAGATCAGGAAGAGGTCAAAGGCCTCCCAAAGCCCAGCCCCCTGGAGCTTCTCCCTTTGCAGGTCGGGAACGCCGTTGGTGAGAAGGGCGCGGGGAACCCCCTCGGTGCGCCTGAAAAACTCGGGGACCTCGGGGAAAAGGGGGAAGACCCGTCGGGCCTCAAAGAAGGCCTGGGCCAGGGCTCTGGCCTTTTCCTCGGGGCCTCCGAGCCGCCTGAGCGCCCGGCGGAAGACCTCCTCCCGGAAGGGCCAGGCCCACTCCGCCGCCCGTTCCAAACCGAAGGTGGAGTAGCGGGCCCAAAGGGCCTCGAGGGCGCTATGGCCGATGCGCTTAGCCCAGGAATAGATGGGGCTCTCTTTGAAAAGGGCCTCCGCCTCCTCCTTAACCGCCCGGAAAAACCCCAAAAGGCCCAGTTCCCTCCCCAGCTCCTCCAGAACCCGCCTGCTCACCGGAAGGTCCTGGAGGAGGGTGTCGTCCAGGTCCAGGAGAAGAAGCCTCACGGGATCCCCCGAAGCACCGCCCGCCCCAAAACCGCAGCCACCCCCATCTCCCGGCTTCAGCAGAACCGGCGCAGCACCTTGGCTCCTCCAAGCACCCCGGGGTGTCCGCGGAATGAGTGGACTATTCCGTGCTAACCCCTTGGTCCACCTGCTGGTTCACGGGCTCCACCATGCGGAAGTGGGCCGCAGGATCCTCCAAGAGTTTTTCCATCCGCCTCGCCTTCTCCTCCCGCTTGGCCTCCTTCAAGACCGCGATATAGGCGGAAAGGAGCTCCTCCACATCCGCGAGGCCCCGGGCATCCAGGGGCCGGACCACCACCTTGGCCCCCTTGGCCAGCCGCCGCTTCATCGCTTCCTCCGTAAGGCCCATCTCTGGCCAGTGGCGGAGGTAGACCCGCCCTCCAGTCATCCCGGAACAAATCCAAGGACCTGGGTCTCCCAGAACAAGGGCCCGTCCCCGGGTCATGTACTCAAAGGCAAATCCCTTGGCCTGCGCCCGGGCAGCCAGGTTCCCAAGCTCGTCCTGGAGGGGCCTTTCCGGTTCACCTCCCAAAACGACATCCGCCCCGGAAAGCCGGATGCAGAACCGGCTGTCCGCCACCCCCTCCACGATGAGGAGGCCCCCGATGGCCCCGTAGGCGAAACTCTTCCCCACCGAACCGTCCACATAGGCCCCGAAGGGGTTCCGGCCCTTCAGGATGGCCACCCGTCCTCCAAAGGCCCCCTTGGCCACCCCGTCCTGCGCCCCCCCTTCCACCAGGACCTCGAGGCCCTCCACGTTGAAGGCGGCCAGGCCGTTGCCCGCGACGCTCCCCGCATCGAAGTGGAGGCGGACCTCCGCGTCAAACCCCTTGCCGTACAGGCGCCTGCGGGCCATCTCCCCTGCCAGGTGGGTGCCCAAGGCGCGGTCGGTGGAGCTGACCGGCCCCTCCTGGAAGCGGAGCCGCCTCCCTCCTTCCTGGTAAGCCCCCATGACCACCTCGGTGACGGTGCGGGTGAGCTGGTTGAGGGGCTTGCGGAGGATATAAGCGGACTCGTCCTGTAGCCAGTCCGGCGGCTCCACGGGAAGGAAGAAGTAGGAGAGGTCCAAAGCCTCGAGGTGGTCCCGCTGGTAAAGGAGATCGCTTCGCCCCCGGAGCTCCCGGAGCGAGGTGTACCCCAGGTTGGCCACCAGCTCCCTCAAGGCCTCGGCCTTGGCCTCAAAGAAGCGGACGAGCTGCTCCACCGCTCGATCGGTCTCCTGGGGCACAAAGCGCTTCAGGCCATGCGCCAGGGCCTGCTCCAGGGTCTCGATCTGGGTGGTGATGCCCACGTGGCAGGTGTCCAGCTGGCAGCCCCGGCAGATGGTGCACCCGATGGCCACCATGGCCATGGTGGCCATGCCCACCCGGTCCGCGCCCAGAAGGACCATGCGGAGCACGTCATAGGCGGTCTTGAGCCCCCCGTCGGCCCAGATCTCCACCCGGTCGCGCAGGCCCGCCCGCACCAGGGCCCGGTGGGCCCGGCGCACCCCAAGCTCCACGGGAAGCCCCGCGTACTTCAGGGCGTGGAGCCTGGCCGCCCCTGTCCCGCCCTCAAACCCGGAGAGGGTGAGGATATCCGCGCCCGCCTTGGCAATCCCCACCGCGATCGTCCCGATGCCAGGGATGACGGGGACCTTGACCGAGACCTTGGCCTTGGGGTTCACGGTCTTGAGCTCCTCGATGAGCTGGGCCAGGTCCTCGATGGAGTAGAGGTCGTGGTTGTTGGAGGGGCTGATCAGGTCCACCCCGGGGACCGCGTTCCGGGCGGCGGCCACCTTGGCCGAGACCTTTTTTCCAGGCAGGTGCCCCCCTTCCCCCGGTTTGGCCCCCTGGCCGATCTTGATCTCGATGACGCTGGCGGAGTTGAGCATATAGGCGTGAACCCCAAACCGGCCCGAGGCCACCTGCTGGCCCCGCCAGTGGGTGTATTTGCCCAGCATGTCGGGGATCTCCCCGCCTTCCCCGTTGATGGCCAGCATGTTGAGCCGCTTGGCCGCCTCGGCGTAGGCGCGGAAGGCCGCCTCCCCCTGGGAGCCAAAGCTCATGGCGCTGATGACGAAGGGCAGCGAATGCCCCCCCACGGAGAGGTCCACCTCCTCGGGGGAGACGGGGCTTTTCTCCGGGAAGCGGACCTCTAGAAGCTGCCTTGCCGCCACGGGGCTTTCCCGTTCCAAAGACCGGACCTTCTCCTGGAAGTGGCTGTAGGGGGCCTGGCCGGAGCTCACCTCCTGGGCGGCCTTGTAGACCCTGGGGTTAAAGCGGAAGTCCTTGGCTGGGGGAACCTTCTCCGCCCGGAAAAACCCTTCCCGCTCGAGGAGGGTCCGCTCCAGCTCAAAAAAGCCGTAGCCCGCCTCTTCCGAGGCGTAGAAGTTTCGGGTCCCAAAGTACTCCGCAAGTTCCGGCTTCAGGCCCAGGCTAGAAAAGATCTTGCCGTAGCCCCGGAGCTCGTGGATGCCCATGGTAGAGATAACCTTCTCCAGGCCCTTCCTGAGGGCCTCCAGGAGGTTGGCAAGCCCAGTCCGCCCCTCCAGGGCCAAGGCCTTCTCCTCCATAAGCCAGGGGGCCACGGCATCCGCCCCCAGGCCCAGGAGGAAGGCGAGGTCGTGAAGGTTCCTCACCCCCCCTGAGTGCACGAGGACGGAGGTCCTGCGCCTCAGGGCCACCCCTTCCGCGTCCCGCCTCCTGAGGGTCCGCTCCACCGCCGCCAGGGCCAGGGCGATATCGATCCAGACCCCGCCCACGAAGGCCTCCCGGTCCGAGAGGATGAGGACCTCCGCCCCTTCCTCCACGGCGCGGACGGCCTCCTCCTCCAGGCGCTTAAGCCCGGCAAGAAGCCCCTCCTCCACGCTGAAGCGGGGGACGAGAACCCGGGTTTTGAACCGGGACAGGACCTCGGAAAGGGTCAAGGTGCCCATGGCCCGTGCCAAGGCGGGCTCCCGCTCTAAAACGATGGGGACGAGGAGCTCCTCGACCCGCCCCGCCCCCTGGCCGTTCGGCAGGGGCCTTCTGCCGAGGATGACCCGGGTGGAGAAGTGCTCGATCTCCCGCTCCCGGTCGATGGCCGGGTTGGTGACCACGGCCACCGTCTCCTTAAAGAACTCGGAGAGGTTGGGCTTTTCCGGGTTCAAGGCCGCCAGGGGGCCGTCGTACCCCAAGGAGCCCACGGGCTCGTTCCCGGTCTTGACCAAGGCCTCGAGGTAGGCCTGGTCCCACCGGTCAAACCCAAAGGCCCGCTCGAGGCCAAGGGAGGGCGGGGCAGGCCTCTCCTCGGCGCCCGGCCGCTCCCCTAAAGGAGAGGCCTCACTCCCCCCCTCGAGAGGGGCCGGGGCCTCCCAAAGGGGGCCTTGAAGGTGACGGCGGTACCCGGCGACCGGGGTGCGGGCCGAGATCCGCTCGTACACCAGGCGCTGGTGGCGGTGGAAGGGCACAAGGCGGGCCCCTTCGGGGGTAAGCCGCACCCCCATCCTCTCCCCCGGGGCCAGGGGCTTGGGCTCGGCGGCGAACTCTTCCGCGCTGAAGACGCCCCGTTCCGAGGTGAAGACATACTCATCCGGGGTCTCTACGAACCAGAGCGGCCTCAGCCCCATGGCATCGGTCCCAAAGACAGCCTCCTCCCGGTGGCGGCTCACCAGGGCGGCGGGGCCCTGGGCCAGGGGGCCAAGGCGCTGGCGCAGGGCCAGGTAGAGGTCCTGAAGCTCCTCCGGGTAGGCCTTCACCTCCCCCAAAACCGGGGGGAAGACCAGATCCACCGCCTCGGGGAGGGAGAGGCCATACCGGTAGATGAGCCCCTCCAGCATCCGGTTCAGGTCCTGGGAGTCCGAACCCCCCGTTCTGGGGATCCCCAAAAAGTCCATCTCCCGCCTCAGGCGCTCAATGGTGTTGATCTCGCCGTTGTGGCCCAAAAGCCCAAAGGGCTGGACCTGCTCAAAGGTGGAGAGGGTGTTGGTGGAATAGCGGTTGTGCCCGAGGGTAAGGGTGGATTTGAAAAGCGGGTGGGAAAGCTCGGGGTAGTACCGTCTAAGGACCTCCGCCGCGCCCCGGACCTTGTAGACCACGGTGGCGGTGGAAAGGGAGACCACGTGGACGGGGAAGCGGGCCTCGAGGCGAAGCCCCAGCTCCCAAAGGGGGGCATCCCCGTCCGGGGAAAGCCCTGCCAGCTGGAGGAAAAGGGGCTCGGTGCGGCGGCCCACCGGGCCCAGGGCCAGGCTGTTGACCTCGGGGAGACGGTGCATGAGGAGGTGGATACCCAGCTTTCGCCCATCTTCCTGTAATAGATCCATTAATTCCCCCATCCGGCCCGCCTCGCTTTTGGGTAGGAAGAAATGCCCCACGAAAAACCGGGGGTTGAAAGCCAAGGCGGGATCCAGCCGTTTTTCCTCGAGGAAGTTGGCCCAAAGCTCCCGGGGGATATCGGTCTGTATGCCCGTCCCGTCGCCTTCCCCTTTGATGACCCCCGCCCGGTGCGCCATCCGGTAGAGGCTCTCCAGCGTCCTGAGGACGTTTCTGTGCGTGGGCCTGCCCTCCTTCTCAATCACGGCGATGATGCCGCAGGCATCGCTCCCTAGGGGAATCTCCGGGTAGGCTTGTCTAAACATCTTCGGCGTCTCCTTTGGGGGATTTAGCTCAACGATATGCACATCGTTCTCAGAATTATACGTTCCAAAGGGCAAAGGGTCAAGAGCTTGTCCCCCTTGACACACGTCCTGCCCCCGGGTATAGTTGAGGGTGGCGACGCGGGGTGGAGCAGCCTGGTAGCTCGTCGGGCTCATAACCCGAAGGTCGCGGGTTCAAATCCCGCCCCCGCAACCAGAACCCTGCCCCTAGGCACCAACCGCCTGGGGGCTTTGCTTTACCATAAACCTATGGACTGGGAACGGGCGGAAAACCCTCCTCGCCTGAGGAAGACCTTTCGCTTCCCCAACTTTCAGGAGGCCTTGGCCTTCGCGAACCGGGTGGGCGCTTTGGCGGAGGAAAAGAACCACCACCCGCGGCTTGTGGTGGAGTGGGGCCGGGTTACGGTGGAGTGGTGGACCCACTCCCAAGGGGGCGTGACGGACAAGGACCTGGAGATGGCCCGCCTCACGGACAAGCTGGTAGAGTAGCTTCTCGTGGAGGCACGGACCCTCGAGCTCGTCTTTCCCGAACACACCAACCCCCTGGGGGCGGCCTTCGGGGGGTTTGTGCTTGGCCTCATGGACAAGGTGGGCTCCTACGCCGCCGCCCGCCGGGCGCGAAAACCCGTGGTGACCGTGGCGGTGGGGAGCGTAGAGTTCAAAGTGCCCATCAAAAGCGGGGACCTTTTGGAGGTGGTGGCCAGGGTGGTCCGGGTGGGGCGCACCTCCTTGACCGTGGAGGTGGAGGTTTACAAGGAGCGCTTCGGGGGGGAGGAACGCGTCTTGGCCACGCATGGCCAGCTCACCTACGTGGCCGTGAACGAGAAGGGTGAGCCCGTACCGGTGGACTGAATGCCCGAGCTCCCCGAGGTGGAGGTCACTCGCAGGAAACTCTACCCCCTGGTGGTGGGCCAAAGGCTTTTCCTCTCCCACCGGGATCCCGGCCGGTACAGGGGAACGGACACGGCGGAGGGCCAAAGGGTCCTGGACCTCTTCAGGCGGGGGAAGTACCTCCTTTTCCAACTGGAGCGGCATGAACTTGTCCTACACCTGGGAATGACTGGGGGGTTCCTTCTTTGGCCCCAGGGTGCTTCCCGAAAAGAGGAACCCCCTCACACCCGGGTGGTCTTTCGCTTTGGGAAGACCCCCCTCTACTTCACCGATCCCCGCCGATTCGGAAGAATCTGGGTGGTGGAGCAGGGGAACTATCGGGAGATCCCCCTCCTCCAGCGCATGGGCCCCGAACCCCTCTCTGAACTCTTCACTCTGGATAGATTTCTAAAAGATTTGAGGCGGAAGGCCCTTCTCAAACCCCTTCTCCTTTCCCAGGAGGTGGTGGCCGGGCTTGGGAATATTTACGCGGACGAGGTCCTCTTCCAAGCGGGCCTCCGCCCGGATCGGCCGGCCCACACTCTGAGCCAGGAAGAGGCCCAGAGGCTTTTTAGGGCTATCCGGGAAGTATTGGAGGAGGCCATTCGGCTTGGAGGCTCCACGCTACAAGACAGGACCTATAGGCAGCCAGACGGGGAGGCCGGAGCCTACCAGACCCAGCACCAGGTCTACGGCCGCGCCGGAAAGCCCTGTCCCCGGTGCGGCGCGCCCATCCTGCGGGTGAGGCTGGGAGGGCGGAGCACCCACTTCTGCCCGCGCTGCCAGGCTTGACAATCGAGAAGAAAGCGCTTAGACTCATTTTTGGCGTTTGGGCCGCTAGCTCAACCGGTAGAGCAACCGACTCTTAATCGGTGGGTTACAGGTTCGAGTCCTGTGCGGCCCACCACCTTCCCCGCCCTTCCGGGCGGGGCCTTTGCCTACAACCTCGGGCATGGATCCCGCGCTTCCCAACACCCCTCTCGATCTCCTTTCCCTTGACCTCCCCCACGGGGAACCCTGGGGCTACGCCCTGGTCCAGGCCCTCCTGAAGGCCCCCTGGGCGAAAAAGGCCCTCGAGACCCCCCCAGGCCTCTTGGGGCTTGTCCAGGGGGAGCTCCCCCGATTTCAAAAATGGCTTGAGGAAAAGCGCAAGACCCATCCCTTGGGCCCTTTGGGCAACCGGCCGGCTACGGAGGCGGAAAAGGCGGTCCTAAAGGCGGTGGAGGAAAGCCGGGCGGAGGCCCTTTTGGAGGCCTACCGGCGCTTTGGCCCCTACCCCTTTGCCCTGTACCGGGCCTTTCGGTTTGATGGGGAGCTCAGGCCGATCCTCCGCCCCAACCTGCCCCCCCGGGAGGAGCTCGTGGGGTATGAGGCCCAGATGGCGGCCTTGGAGAGGAATATCCGGCGGTTCCTGGCTGGAAAGCCTGCCCTGCACACCCTCCTTTACGGGGCCCGGGGGACGGGCAAGTCCACCCTGGCCCGGAGCCTTCTCCACCTCGAGGGCCTGAGCCTCATCGAGGTGGAGCTGAGGGAAGGGAAAGCCCTCGAAGCCCTTCTGGAAACCCTGGCCCCCCTGCCTGGCCGGTTTGTCCTCTTCCTGGACGACCTTTCCCTGGATCCCAAAGACACCCTTTTCCACGCCTTGAAGGCCCTCCTGGAAGGCTCCCTCATCGCACCACCGGAAAACACCCTCCTCCTGGCCACCTCCAACCGCCGCCACCTGGTGGAACACTTGCCGGAAAACCCCCTGCCGGGCGCAGACCCCACACTTTGGGACGCCCTCCAGGACACCCTGGCCCTGGCCGACCGGTTTGGCCTCGTCCTCACCTTCCCCCCCTTTGACCAGGCCCTTTACCTGAAGGCCGTGGAGCACCACCTGGGAAGGCCCCTCGAGGAGGAGGAAAAAAGGGAAGCCCTCCGCTTCGCCCAAAACCGGGGCTACAGCGGGAGGAGCGCCAAACAGTTCGCCCTCAGCCTCGGCTAAGGGCCGCAGCGATAAAGCCCACGAAGGGCGGGGAGGGACGCATGGGCCGGCTTTTGAACTCGGGGTGGGACTGGAGGCCCAAAAAGAAGGGGTGGTCCTTGAGCTCGATCGCCTCCACCAGCCCCTCTCCCCGGCCCTTCATCCCCGGGGTCACGCCGGAGACCACCAGGCCCGCCCGCTCCAAGGTCTCCACATAGGCGGGGTTCACCTCGTAGCGGTGACGGTGCCGCTCCTTCACCTCCTCTTTTCCGTAAAGACGGTGCAGGAGGGTACCCTCCCGGATGCGCATGGGCCAGTCCCCCAGGCGCATCGTACCTCCTAGCCCCTCCACCTCGAGCTGCTCGGGCATCAGATCGATCACGGGATGGGGGGTATAGGGGTCAAACTCCGTGGAGTTGGCCTTGGAAAGCCCCGCCACATGCCGGGCAAACTCGATCACCGCCACCTGAAGGCCCAGGCAGATCCCCAGATACGGCAGCCCCCTTTCCCGGGCGTATCGGGCCGCCCGGATCTTGCCCTCAATCCCCCGCACGCCAAACCCCCCAGGGACCAGGATCCCCTGGACATCCCGGAAGGCCTCGTCCAGGTCCCCGTTTTCCAGGCCCTCCGCGTCCACCCACCTCACCTCCACCCGGGCCCGGTTTCTGATCCCCGCGTGCTTTAAGGCCTCTAAGAGGGAGAGGTAGGCATCCGGCATCCTCACGTACTTCCCCGCGATGGCGATCCTCACCGTCCGTTCGGGTTTTTTCAGGATGGCCACCGCATCCTGCCAGAAGGAGAGGTTGGGGAAGACCGGCTCCAAGCCCAAAGACCTCTCCACCACCTTCCCAAGGCCTTGCCCCTCCAGGAGCAGGGGAATCTCATAGAGATGCTCCACATTAGGGCTGGAAAACACGTGGGTAGGCCGGACGTTGGTGAAAAGGGCCACCTTTTTCCGCACCTCCTCCGGCACCTCCTTCTCCGAGCGGAGGACGACGATGTCCGGCTGGATGCCCACCCCCCTGAGGGTGGCCACGGAGTGCTGGGTGGGCTTGGTCTTGAACTCCTCGCTGGTGGAGAGGTAGGGCACCAGGGTGAGGTGGAGGTAAAGGGTGTTCTCCTCCCCCTCGTCGAAGCGGAACTGGCGAATGGCCTCGAGGAAGGGAAGGCTTTCGATGTCCCCCACCGTCCCCCCTACCTCCACCACCACCAGCTCCGCCTCCTGCTCCTGGGCCACCTGGCGGATGCGGTCCTTGATCTCGTCCGTGATATGAGGGATGACCTGGACGGTCTGGGAGAGGTACTCCCCCCGCCGCTCCTTCTGGATGACGGAAAGGTAGACCTGGCCGGTGGTCAGGTTGTTGCCCCGAGAAAGGTCCACGTCCAAAAAGCGCTCGTAATGTCCGATGTCCAAATCCGTCTCGGCCCCGTCCGCGGTGACGAAGACCTCCCCGTGCTCATAGGGGCGCATCGTCCCCGCGTCCACGTTCACGTAGGGGTCTATCTTCACGGCCGTGACCCGGTACCCCCGGGCCCGGAGGATGGCTCCCAAAGAGGCGGTGAGGATGCCCTTGCCCAGGCCAGACACCACCCCCCCGGTGACGAAGACGTACTTGCGCGGATACCTGCCCACGGAGCCTCAGCCTACCACGAAGGGAAGGGATGTGGTATACTCCTAGGCGTTCTTCTGCCGGGGTCCCCCGATCCCCCGGGCAAGGACGCACAGGAGGGCTGCACGTGAGGACGTACTTTCCGAAACCGGAGGAGATGAAGGAGCCCCGCTGGGTTCTCATAGATGCGGAGGGCAAGACCCTGGGGCGGCTGGCCACCCAGATCGCCACCCTCCTCAGGGGGAAGCACCGCCCCGACTGGACACCCAACACGGCCATGGGGGACTTCGTGGTGGTGGTGAACGCGGACAAGATCCGCCTCACCGGCAACAAGCTCACGGACAAGATCTACACCCGCTACAGCGGCTACCCGGGGGGGCTTAAGGAAATCCCCGCAGGGACGATGCTCAAAACCCACCCGGAAAGGGTTCTGGAGCACGCGGTGAAGGGGATGCTGCCCAAGGGCCCCCTGGGGCGGAGGCTCTTCAAGCGGCTTAAGGTCTACGCCGGCCCCGCCCACCCCCACCAGGCCCAGAAGCCGGTCAAGCTGGAGGTTAAGTGATGGAGCAGTACTACGGAACGGGACGCCGCAAGACCAGCGTGGCCCGGGTCTTCCTAAGGCCCGGAAGCGGTAAGGTCACCGTGAACGGCCAGGACTTCCATGAGTACTTCCAGGGCCTGGTACGGGCCATGGCCGCCCTCGAGCCCCTCCGGGCGGTGGACGCCCTGGGCAGGTTTGACGCGTACATCACCGTCAAAGGCGGGGGAAAAACCGGACAGATTGACGCCATCAAGCTGGGCGTGGCCCGGGCTCTTCTCCAGTACAACGCCGACCTTAGGGCCAGGCTCAAGCCCCTCGGCTTCCTCACCCGGGATGCCCGCGAGGTGGAGCGGAAGAAGTACGGCAAGCACAAGGCCCGCCGGGCACCCCAGTACTCCAAGCGCTAAAACCCTGGCCTTTTCCGCCCCTCCTGGTCCTCGGGAGGGGTGTTCATTTCAAACCGCCGGCGCACCTGGCCCTTGGGGACGAAGGGCCAGGGCTTCAGGTCCAACCCTAGACGGAGGACCCCCACCACCACCCCCCGGTGGACCAGAAAACAGGCGTACCCCCTCTTTTCCCTCACCACCAGGCGGGCCAGGGCCAGCTCCTCAAGCCAAGAGGGGGGGGTTTCCGGAAAAACCCCCTCCCCGGGATGGCCCAAAGGAAGGGGGCGCCCCCGGACCAGAGCCAAAGGAAGCAAAGGCAGATCCGGAAGGCCCAGCACCAGAACCGCCCGCCCTCTGACCTCGTACAGGCCCAGGGGCCTAAGCAGCCTCACCACCTCCTGGCACCGGGCGAACGCGGCCTCGAGGCCAGGCTCCTCCCCCGCCTGGGCAAAGGCCAGGCCGAGGAGGGAAAGGCCGGCCCAGATCCTCATCAGAACCCGCGATCCGCGCTGATCAAGGCCAAAGCTGCCCGGGCGAGAAGCTGGGCCCGAAGGGGTTCCTTCTCCTTACGGGCCTTGGCCTCTTCGATCAGGGCCTGCACCAGGGCATCCCCCACCCGGTAGTAGGCGAGCTCCTTCTCCGCCCGGTCGACCCAGTCCACCCAGGCCAGACCGCGCCCAGGCCGGAAACGGGGATGGAAGGCCTGAGCCATAGGGGCTTCACGCCCTTTTAAACCCCGGCGCGAACCCCCCTCAGGCCCCTTGGCCGCCTGGTAGAGGAAAAGGGCCGCCTGGGCCTCCCGGGCCGCTTGGAAGGAGGCCTTCGCCTCAAAGCTCCTCTCCGCTTTAGCCTTGACCTCCTGGGCCCAGCTCAGGATCTTGGCCTCCCCCTGGGGGGCCTGGGCGGCCACCGTCTGCAGCCGGGCTAAAGCCGCCGCGGCCACCGCCACCTCCTTGTAGGGCACCTGGGTCTGAGCCACCGCCAAGCCACCGATAAGGAGTAGAGCCGTGCCAAGCCGTCTCATCCTTATCCCTCCAGGCCCCACCTTAGCCCTCTGAGCTGAAGCCCGCATCGGGGGGCAGCTTAAGGGAAGCTGAAGGAAGCCAGAGGCCCACCCGGGCCCCAGAAGGGAGGTTTTCCGCCCGGACCCTACCCCCGTGCCGACGGGCCACCAGGGCCACCAGGGCCAGCCCCAGGCCCAACCCCTTTCCCCCGTGGACAAAGGGTTCAAAAGCCCTGGCCAGAAGCCCTTCCGGAAACCCCGGCCCCTGGTCCTCCACCCAGATCCAGACCCCCCCACCCTCCTCAAGAAGCCGCACCCGAACAGGCTCCGCCCCGTGTCGGCGGGCGTTTTCCAATAGGTTTTGCACCGCCATCTCCAACGCCTCCCGGTCCGCCAAAACCACCCCTTCCCCCTGCGGCGCCTGGCCCTGCTCGCGAAAAAAGGCCCCTAGGTCTACCGGCTCCAGCCTTAAGGGGCGGCCCTCGAGACGGGCCAATTGCAAAAGCCCATTGAGGATCATCTCCATCCGATGGGCCTCCTGCACCGCGCCCTTAAGGGCACGGGGCTCCTGGACCCTTTTTAGGACCTCCAGGTAGCCCTTGAGGGCCGCCAAGGGGGTGCGAAGCTCGTGGGAAGCATGGTAGGCAAAGCGCTGGGCCTGGCCCAAGGCCTCCTCGAGCTCGGCGAAGAGGCGGTTTAAGGCCAAAACAATGGGCCTGAGCTCGGGCAAAGAGGGCACGGGCAAGGGGGAGAGGTCCAAGGGGGAGCGGCGGGCCACCTCCTTCTCCAGACGGTAGAGGGGGGCAAGGGCCTTAAGGAGGAGGAAGGCCGAGGCCAGGTAAAAGCCGAAGAGCAGCCCTCCCCCATAGGTGAGGTAAAGGAGAAGAAGCCGGCCGGGCAGGTTCCGCACCCCCTCCAGGCTGACCATAAGCCCGAACCCCCCCTCGGCCGTGGGCAAGGCCACAAGGAGCCACCCCCCCTCGAGGCCCCGATAGGCCTCCCCTTGGGCCAAGGCCTGAAGGAGGGCGGAAGGGAGGGTGTGGGGCGCCAGGTCGGTGTAGGTCACCTCCTGGCCCCGGACGATGAACCCCACCCCGCCCCCGAAGCTCTGGGCCAGGCGGAAAAGCTCCTCTAGGCTCACCCCCTCCTCCCTCAGCAACGAAAGCCGCGCGAACAGCGCCCCTTCCAGATCCTCCCGCACCGCCCGGCCCGCCTCGGCCAGGCTCAAGGCCCCTAGGGTAAAGGCCAACCCCATGAGGGCCAGGAAGAGAACCAAAAGGACCCTTGCCCTAAGCGTCATTCCTAAGCCGGTACCCGTACCCCCGGACCGTCTCCAGGAGGGCGGGCTCCCCCAGTTCCCGCCTCAGGGCGGAAAGATGAACCTCCAGGGTATTGGGCTCCACCTCCTCCCCCCAGACCTTGCGCATCAAGTACTCCTTGGAAAGCACCTCCCCCGGCCTTTCCATAAAGGCCTGGAGAAGGGCGAAGGCCTTGGGGGAGAGGGCCAGCCTCCGGCCCTTCCGGTAG
Organism: Thermus sp.; assembly: GCF_040290245.1. Classification (GTDB taxonomy): domain Bacteria; phylum Deinococcota; class Deinococci; order Deinococcales; family Thermaceae; genus Thermus_A. The sequence continues at coordinate 2,248 of NZ_PSMQ01000030.1, read as the reverse complement.
GCCTCCATCCGCCTGGGGTAAAGGACGAGCTCCCCCAGCCGGAGGGCTTGGGGCTCGGAAGCCAAGGCCTGGCCCCGGGCGCGACGGAACAGGGCCTCCAGGCGGGCCGCGAGCTCCTGGAGGCTGTAGGGCTTGGCCAGGTAATCGTCCGCTCCCTCCTGGAGGCCCTTCACCCGCCACTCCACCTCCCCCAAGGCGGAGAGCATCAAAACGGGCAGATCGGAGCGGGCCCGGATCTCCCTTAGAAGCTGGAACCCGTCCCGGTCTGGCAGGAGGACGTCCAGGACCACCAGGTCCACCCCGGGGAGTCTGTCCAAGGCCTCGAGGGCCGTGCCCACCGCCACCACCTCATAGCCAAAAAGGGAAAGCCCCAGTTCCAAAGCCTCCCGGACCCCGGGGTCGTCTTCGACCAGGAGAAGCCTGGGCATCTAGCCACCCCCGGGGTTCCTCCAAAGGGAAAGGGCGCGGATGGGGGCATAGACCTCTATGGGGGGCAGAGGCTCCCCCTCCTTCAGACGGTAAATCCGCTGGCCGCCCCGGCGGGCGGCGTACAGCACCCCTTCCAGGTAGACCAAATCCAAGAGGCTCATCCGATCCTCCCCTTCCCCGACCGGCAGGGGCCAGGAGGCTAAAAGCTCCCCCGAAAAGGAAAGGACCCGGACCCGCTCCGCTTCCCCGTCGTAGAGGTAAAGCCTTTCCTCATCCGCCCCAAGGCCGAGGATGAACCGGAACTCGCTCGAGTCCTTGCTCTTCTTAAAAGCGTATCGGGAGAGATAGGCCCCATCCCAGGAAAGCCGCTGAACCTGCCGGTTCCCATAGTCTAAAACAAAAAGGCATTCCCGATTAACAGCGATGGCCTTGGGGGATTGGAAGGTTCCCCTTCCCGGGCCGAGGCCACCGAACCGGGCCAGGGGAACCCCCCGGAGGTCCATCCGGGTCAGGGTGGCCGTCTCCCCGTCTAACACAAAGAGGGTCTCCCCATACGCCGCCAAAGCCACCGGGAGGAGGAACTCCCCCAGGCTCAGCCCATAGGGCCCCGTGGAAAGGAGGAGCTCCCCCTCAGGGGAAAAGCGGTGGAGGAGCTTGGAGCCGTGCTCGAACACGCTGACCCAGATGCCCCCGGCTGAATCCCCGGCCACGGCCAAGGGGGGGACGGGAAAGAGGCCGGGCGCGGAGCCGATTCCGGAAAAAAGCCGTACCGGCACGCCCTCGAGGCTGAAAAGCCGCACCGCCCCCTTTTTCGCCTCCACCCCTAGAAGGAGGGCATACGCGTCCTTGAGCCCCTCTTCCTCCCAAGGCCCCTCGAGGCCTTTGATGACCTCCTCCAGGGAAGGCCTCTTGGCCGGATCTTTTTCCAACATGCGGAGGACCAGGCTGGAAAGGGACTCGGGGATCTCCGGGTTAAGCTGCTTGGGCGGCGTGGGGGTCTGGAAGATCTGTTGGTGGATCACCGCCTCGTAGCTGCCCGAAAACGGGGGCTGGCCGGTGAGGGCCTCGTAGAGGACCACCCCCAGGCTGTAAATATCCGAGCGGTGGTCCAGCCTTTGCCCCTTGGCCTGCTCTGGGCTCATGTACACGGGGGTCCCGATCCGGGCCCCAGTGATGGTGAGCCGGGTCAGGACCTTTCCCGCCGCGATGCCGAAGTCCATGAGCCGCACCCCTCTTGGGTCCACCCCGTCCGGACGAAGGGCTCCTTTAAGCACAAAGATGTTCCCCGGCTTGATGTCCCGGTGCACGATCCCCTGGGCATGGATGTGCCGCAGGGCATCCGCCACCTTGGCCAGAATGGCCGCCGCCTGCTTCAAGGAAAGTTTTTTTTCCTCTATTAGCCGGTCCAGCCCCATTCCATCCAGGAACTCCATGGCGATGTAATGGGTGCCGTCCAGCTGGCCATGGTCATAGACCTTGACGATGCCCGGGTGGTCCATCCGGGCCAGGACCTCCGCCTCCCGGTGGAAGCGGCGCACAAACCTGGGGTCGCCCACAAAGCGCTCCTGGGGAACCTTGAGGGCCACGATCCGGCCCGTCTTCCGCTCCTTAGCCTTGTACACGGTGGCCATTCCCCCCACCCCCACCTTCTCCAGGATCTCGTACCGCTCGGAGAGGATGGCCTCCTCGGCCGTGGAGGTCCGGGCCCGCTTAGGCTGAAGGCGGGGGGCGGTGGCCCTTGGGGCCTTAGGGGGAAGGGGCCGGAGGCGAGGGGCCAGCATAAACCCTAAGGGCAAAAGGGCTCCCCCCAGGGCCTCGA
>NZ_PSMQ01000118.1:0-2057 GCF_040290245.1 Thermus sp. | reverse complement strand
TGTCCCTCCTCACCACCTTGGTCCTGATGGGCAGCTTGTGACCAGCGATCCGCAGGGCCTCCAGGGCCTGCTCCTCCGTCACCCCGGCCACCTCGAACATCACCCGGCCGGGTTTGACCACCGCCACGTACCCCTCCACATTGCCCTTCCCCTTCCCCATCCGCACCTCCAAAGGCTTCTTGGTGTAAGGCTTGTCGGGGAAGATGCGGATGAAGATCTTCCCGCCCCGCCGGAAGTGGCGCACCATGGCCACCCGGGCCGCCTCGATCTGCTGGGCGGTGATCCAGGCGGGCTCGAGGGCCACCAGGCCGAAGTCGCCGAAGGCCACGTAGTCCCCGCCCTTCGTGGCCCCCTTCATCCGGCCCCGGTGCTGCTTCCGGTACTTCATGCGCCTAGGCATCAGCATCCTGGCCCTCCTTCTTCACCACGGTGGGGCGGCGCCGACGGGGGCGCTCCTCGGCCTTGGCCGGCGCGGCCGGCCGGGCCTGGGGCCGCGCGGCCCCGATGACCTCGCCCAAGAACACGTAGGCCTTCACCCCCAAGACCCCATATGGGGTGCGGGCCAAGGCAAAACCGTAGTCTATGTTAGCACGCAGGGTGTGGAGGGGCACCCGGCCCGAGGCGTGCCACTCCGTCCGGGCCTGCTCCGCCCCCCCGATCCGGCCGGAGACGATGACCTTGGCCCCCTTGGCCCCGGCCTCCATCACCCGCTGGACCGCCTGCTTGATGGCCCGGCGCACCGCGAAGCGGCGCTCGATCTGCTCCGCCACCCGCTGGGCCACTAGAGGAGCGGAGAGGTTGGGGTTCTGGATCTCCTGGACGTTCAGGGCCACGTTCTTCCCGGTGAGCTTGGAGAGCTCCTCCCTCAGGACCTTGATCTTCTCCCCGCCCCGGCCGATGACCACCCCGGGCTTGGCCACGTGAACGGTCACCGCCACGTTGTCCGCCGCCCGCTCGAGGTCGATGCGGGCCAGGCCCGCAGGGTAGAGCTCCTTCGTGAGGAGCTCGCGCACCCTCTGGTCCTCCAGGAGGAGGTGCCGGTACTGCTTCTTGCCGGCATACCAGCGGGACTCCCAGTCCCGGGTGATGCCGAGCCTTAGGCCGATGGGGTGGATCTTATTTCCCATGCTTCTCCCCCAGAACGATGGTGATGTGGCTGGTCCTCTTCTTGAGGATGTCCGCCCGCCCCCGGGCCCGGGGCAGAACCCGCTTCAGGGCAGGCCCCTCGTCCACGTAGGCGGCCTTGACGAAGAGGCGGTCCTCGAGCAGGTCGTGGTTGTTCACCGCGTTGGCCGCCGCGGACTCCAACACCTTAGCCACCGGCAGGGCCGCCCGCTTGTTCAGGTAGCGCAAGATGGCCCGCGCCTCCTCCAGGCTCTTGCCGCGGATGAGGTCCACCACCAGCCGGACCTTCCGGGGCGAGATGCGGATGTAACGAGCTATGGCTTTCGCTTCCATGGCTACTTCTTCTTGGTGGCCTTGGCCTCTTTGCCATGCCCCCGGTAGGTGCGGGTGGGGGCGAACTCCCCGAGCTTGTGCCCCACCATGTTCTCGGTGATGTAGACCGGGATGTGCTGCTTCCCGTTGTAGACGGCGATGGTGTGCCCCACCATCTCGGGGACGATGGTGGAGCGGCGGCTCCAGGTCTTGATCACCCGCCTCTCCCCCCTTTGGTTTAAAAGGAGGACCTTCTCAAGAAGGTGGTCGTCCACGAAGACGCCCTTTTTCAAGCTACGCGGCATCTCTCACCTCACTTTCTCCGCGCCAGGATGAACCGGCTCGAGGGCTTCTTCCGCTTCCTGGTCTTGCGCCCCTTGGTCTGCCAGCCCCAGGGGGAGGCCGGCGGACGCCCCCGGGGGGCCCGGCCCTCACCGCCCCCGTGGGGGTGGTCCACCGGGTTCATCACGGTGCCGCGCACGTGGCCCTTGCGGCCGTTGTGGCGGTTGCGCCCGGCCTTACCGATGATGATGTTTTTGTGGTCGCCGTTGGACACCGTGCCCACAGTGGCATAGCTCTCGGCGTGGACGCGGCGCAGCTCGCCCGAGGGCAGCCGCAAG
>NZ_PSMQ01000029.1:0-21277 GCF_040290245.1 Thermus sp. | reverse complement strand
AAGCGCCCCGATGGGCTGGTGGTGGTGCAGAATATCACCGAAGGCGCGAAGATCAAAGTGGACGAGGTGACCGAGCCCATTGAGCCCGACCTGCTTTATCCGCTCCTGCGCGGGCGGGATGTGAAGCGGTGGCGGGCGGAGCCATCCGCGTGGATCATCGTGCCTCAAGACCCAGACCAGCCAAACAGAGCCTACCCCGAGACGCGCCTGCAGCAAGATTACCCACGTACCTACGGCTACCTGAAACGCTTTGAGGATATCCTGCGAAAGCGTAGCGGCTTCCCAGGGCCAGGGCGTGCCACTCCTTAGGCAGGGTTTCCCCGAGGGGGTGGGGCTGGCCCTGGCGACCCCGGGTGAGAAGGACAGGGCCCTGGGGGTCCAGAAGGACGAGGTAGGAGCGTTCCCGGGTTCTTAAGTACAGTTCCTCCAAGGCCTCCCCTAGATCCGTCCCCTTTTCCTGCGGGAAGATCCGGGGCCGATACCCCCGTTCCGTCTTCTTTGCGAAGCCCTCGTCCACCAGGCTATTCAAAAGGGCGTAGGCGGTGGTCAGGCTCTTGCCCAGAATCTGGGCCACCTCCTGGGCCACCACCCCTTCAGGGTGGGTCAGGAGGTAGGCCAGGACCCTAAGGGCCTGCCGGGCTGTGGAGAGGCGACGGGGCATCTGTATAGGGCATTCTGAGAAGGGACAGGCGGGTCGTCAAGAAAGGAGGGCTTTTTTCGATATGTGCAAAAAGAGGGGTTTCTTGACGTAGGAAGCCCTTTCTCCTACCTTAAACCCTAAGGAGGGAGGGCATGGAAAGGATAGAAGTGTTGCTTAAGGAGGGGCGGGTCTTTTACCCCAGCGAGGCGTTCAAAGCCCAGGCCCACATCAACTCTCTGGAGGAGTACGAACGCCTCTACCGGGAAAGCCTCGAGGACCCCGAGGGGTTCTGGGGCCGGGTGGCCCAGGAGCTGCCTTGGTTTGAGCCGCCCAAGAAGGTGCTCGAGGGGGAGCTTCCCCACCCTAGGTGGTTCCTGGGGGGGAAGCTCAACCTTTCCTACACGTGTTTGGACTGGCATGTGCAAAACGGCCGCCGGAACAAGGCCGCCCTTATCTGGGAGGGGGAGCCTGGGGAGGAGCGGGTCCTCACGTATTACGACCTTTGGCGGGAGGTGCAGAAGTTCGCCAACGTCCTAAAGCGTCTGGGGGTAAGGAAGGGCGACCGGGTGACCATTTATCTGCCCATGATCCCCGAGGCGGTCATCGCCATGCTGGCCACCGTCCGGATCGGGGCGGTCCACTCGGTGGTCTTCGGCGGCTTTTCTGCAAGCGCCCTCGCGGAGAGAATTAAGGACGCCGAGGCCAAGGTCCTTATCACGGCGGACGGGGGGTTCCGCAGGGGCCAGATCGTCCCCTTAAAGCGGAACGCCGATGAGGCGCTTCAGGACGCGCCGAGCATCCAACACGTGGTGGTGGTCCGCCGCACTGGTGAGGAGGTGCCCATGACCCCGGGCCGGGACCACTGGTACCACGAGCTCATGGAGGCGGTGGAGGACCGCTGTGAGCCGGAACCCATGGAGGCGGAGGACCCCCTTTTCATCCTCTACACCTCCGGCTCCACGGGAAAGCCCAAGGGGGTTTTGCACACCACCGGGAGCTATGCGGTCTACACCTACTACACCACCAGACTCGTCTTTGACCTGAAGGACGAGGATGTCTACTGGTGCACGGCGGACGTGGGCTGGGTGACCGGCCACTCCTACATCGTGTATGGTCCCTTGCAGAACGGGGCTACCGTGGTGATGTACGAAGGAGCCCCCAACTGGCCGGAGCCTGACCGGTTCTGGCGCATCGTGGACAAGTACGGGGTGACCATTCTCTATACTGCTCCCACCGCCATCCGGAGCTTCATGAAATGGGGCGAGCAGTGGCCCTTAAAGCACCGCCTGGACTCCTTGAGGCTTCTGGGAACGGTGGGCGAGCCCATCAACCCCGAGGCCTGGCTTTGGTACTACCGGGTGATCGGGAAGGAGAGGTGCCCCATCGTGGACACCTGGTGGCAGACGGAGACGGGGGGGATCCTGATCACCACCCTGCCGGGGGTCCATCCCATGAAGCCCGGGCATGCGGGGAAGCCCTTCTTCGGGGTCAAGCCGGAGATCCTGGATGCAGAGGGGCATCCGGTCCAGAACCCGGATGAGGGGGGGCACCTGGTGATCGAGCGGCCCTGGCCCAGCATGCTCCGCACCGTCTGGGGGGATCCGGAGCGGTTCATCAAGCAGTACTTCAGCCAGCACCCGGGTAGGTACTTCACCGGGGACGGGGCCAAGCGGGATGAGGATGGATACTACATGATCCTGGGCCGGGTGGACGATGTGCTGAACGTGGCCGGGCACCGCCTGGGCACCATGGAGCTCGAGTCCGCCCTGGTGGCCCATCCGGCCATGGCCGAGGCCGCGGTGGTGGGCCGGCCTGACCCCATCAAAGGGGAGGCCATCGTGGCCTTCGTGACCCTGAAGGAGGGTTTCCCCCCTTCGGAGGCTCTAAGGGACGAGCTCAAGGCCCATGTGGCCAAGCTGATCGGCCCCATTGCCCGCCCCGATGAGATCCGCTTCACAGAGGCCTTGCCCAAGACCCGCTCGGGCAAGATCATGCGCCGGCTCCTCCGCCAGATCGCGGCTGGGGAGCAGGAGATCAAGGGGGATACCTCCACCCTCGAGGACCGCTCGGTGGTGGAAAAGCTCAAAGAGGGAGCGTAAAGGGCTGAAAAGACCCCCGCCCCGGCCCGGGGGTCTTGGTTTACAAGGAGAGGCCTGCCCCCGCCGGACTTTTGTGCACGTGGACCACCTTCCACCCCTCGGGAAAGCGCACCGCCACCCGGCTTTCGTTCACCGCAAAGTGGCGGAGGCCATCGCCCTCCACGGTGACAAGGAGGGTGTAGCTGAAGATGGCCACGTCCTTGTAGCGCTGGAGCCGCTTTTCTAAAAGGTCCAGCCGGTAGGGTCTTCCCCGGGTGGCCCATTGGTTCTCCAGCATAAAGCGGTGGAAGGGGAGGCCGTCCAGCCGGTGAGGGGCCACGAACCACTCGTAGAGGGAAAGCTCCTCATGTGTGGTGGCCTCGTAGGTGGCCCAGTCCCCCTCGTAGATGCTTCTGAGGTGCTCTTCCAAAAAGGCCCAGAGTTCGCCTTCTTCCATGCCTCACCTCGAGGGCTGGTACTCCCCCCACTCCTCCCGGAGCACCCCGCAGACCTCCCCCAAGGTGGCCCGGCGGCGGAAGGCCTCCAGCACATAGGGGAAGAGGTTTTCCGCTCCTCTTGCCGCTTGGCGCAGGCTTTCTAGGCCGATCCGGACGCTTTCCCCGTCCCGGTTCGCCTTGAAGGCCTCGAGCTCCCGCTTACGCTTTTCGTGAAGCTCCGGATCTATCCGCTGGACGGAGACGGGTTCGTTGAGGGGGCTATCCGGGTCAAAGAAGCGGTTCACCCCCACGATGATCCGCCTGCCTTCTTCCACCTCCTTCTGGAACCGCCAGGCGGACTCCTCCAGGGCCTTTTGGAAAAACCCCGCCTCCACCGCCGCCACGGCCCCCCCCAGGGCGTCGATCTCCCGGAGAAGCCTTTCCGCCTCGTTTTCCAGCTCCTCTGTAAGGTGCTCGACATAGAAGCTCCCCCCCAGAGGGTCCACGGCCCGGGTAACCCCGCTCTCATAGCCCAGGATCTGCTGGGTGCGAAGGGCGAGGAGGGCGCTTTTTTCCGTAGGCAGGCCCAGGGCCTCGTCGTAGGCGTTGGTGTGGAGGCTCTGCGTACCCCCCAAGACCGCGGCCAGGGCCTGGTAGGCGGTGCGAACCACGTTGTTCAGGGGCTCCTGGGCGGTCAAAGTAGAGCCCCCGGTCTGGGTGTGAAAGCGGAGCATCCAGCTCCTGGGGTCTTTGGCCTTGAACTCCTCCCGCATGATCCGGGCCCAAAGCCTCCGGGCCGCGCGGAACTTGGCGGCTTCCTCGAAGAGGTCGTTGTGGGCGGCGAAGAAGAAGGAGAGCCGGGGGGCGAATCGGTCCACGTCCAAGCCCCGCTCTAAGGCCGCCCGTACGTAGGCCTTGCCGTCCGCCAGGGTGAAGGCGATCTCCTGAGCCGCGGTGGAGCCTGCCTCCCGGATGTGGTAGCCGGAGATGCTGATGGTGTTCCACCGGGGCACGTGCCGGGCGCAGAACTCAAAGATGTCGGTGACCAGGCGCATGGAGGGGCCTGGGGGGTAGATGTAGGTCCCCCGGGCGAAGTACTCCTTGAGGATGTCGTTTTGCACCGTACCCGAGACCTCTTCCCAAGGGACCCCTTGTTTTTCGGCCACCAAAAGGTAAAGGGCGAGGAGCATCATGGCGGGGGCGTTGATGGTCATGCTGGTGGAGACCTTGTCCAGGGGGATGCCGTCGAAGAGCTTCTCCATGTCCTCGAGGGTGGCGATGGAGACCCCCACCCGGCCCACCTCCCCCAGGCTCATGGGGTGGTCGGGGTCCAGGCCCAGCTGGGTGGGAAGGTCAAAGGCCACGGAAAGCCCGGTCTGCCCCTGGGAAAGGAGGTATCGGTAACGGGCGTTGGACTCCTCTGCGGTGGAAAACCCCGCGTACTGGCGCATGGTCCAAAGGCGGTCCAGGTACATCCGGGGGTAGATGCCCCGGGTAAAGGGGTACTCCCCAGGCCGGCCCAGCTTTGCCTGGTAGTCCGGCGGAAGGGATTCAAACAGGCCTTCCATACCGCCTTTATACCAAAAGCCGCAGGAGGAAAACGACCAGGAGGAGAAGGCCCAAAATCGCCAGAACGGGGGGAAGGATCAGGCTGTAGGCAGCCAGGACCATGGCTAAAACGTCTTTCCAGTCCGGCCTCATCCCCCTCAGAGTAGCAGATTCCCCCTTTCTCAGGCGATGCTTCCTCGGTTGAAAGCCTGCTGGAGGATGGCGTAGCATGGGCCCATGCCTCCTTCGCGCCTTTCCCGCAAGGTCCTAAGAGTGATCTCCCGGCGGGGGGCTTTCGAAGTCCTGGACGCATTGGCCCAGGGGCCGATCCGGTTTTCCGACCTCGAGGCCCGCTTGGGCATGGCCCCCAGGACGCTTTCGGAGAGGCTCAGGGAGTTCTCCGCTTTGGGTTTTGTCCGCCGGGAGGCCTTCGCCGAGGTGCCGCCTCGGGTAGAATACATTCTGACCCCGCGGGGGAAAAGGGTTTTGAATTTCTTTGAACAAATGGATTCCATCTGGGAGGGGGAAGAGTGAAAGCCAGGGCGATCGTAGTGACCTCAGGAAAAGGCGGGGTGGGGAAGACGACCACCACCGCCAACCTCGGTGCGGGCTTGGCCAAGCTGGGGGAGAAGGTGGCGGTCATCGACGTGGACGTGGGGCTAAGGAACCTGGATGTGGTCATGGGCCTCGAGGGCCGGGTGGTCTTTGATCTGATCGACGTGCTGGAGGGACGGGCCAGGGCCCGCCAGGCCCTTATCCGGGACAAGCGGGTGGAAAACCTTTACCTCCTTCCCGCCTCCCAGACCAAGGACAAGGAGGCCTTGGACCCAGAGCGGTTCCGGGCCCTCGTCCAGCATCTCCTTACCGAGGAGGGGTTTGACCGGGTTTTGATCGACTCCCCGGCGGGGATCGAGAAGGGCTTTCAGACCGCCGCCACTCCGGCGGAAGGGGCTTTGGTGGTCGTCAACCCCGAGGTTTCCAGCGTCCGGGATGCCGACCGGATCATCGGCCTTCTGGAGGCTCGGGAGATCCGGGAGAACCTCCTCGTGATCAATCGCCTGCGGCCTAGGATGGTGGCCAAGGGGGATATGCTTTCCGTAGAGGATGTGGTGGAGATCCTGGGTTTGAAGCCCATCGGCATCATTCCCGAGGACGAGGGCGTCCTGATCTCCACCAACCAGGGAGAGCCTTTGGTCCTCAAAGGGATGGGTCCCGCCGCCCAGGCTTTTTTGGACATGGCCCGGCGGATCCGGGGGGAGGAGGTTCCTTTTAAGAACCTCGAGGCCTCCCCGGGGTTTTTGGGTGTCCTCCGGCGCCTTTTTGGGGGTGGGTGATGTGGTGGCGCGGGAAGAGCAAGGACAAGGCCAAGGAGAGGCTCAAGCTTGTTTTGGCCTACGATCGGGCAAGCCTGCCCCCCGGGTTGGTGGAGGCCTTAAAGCAGGATCTCCTTGAAGTGTTAAAGCGCTACTTCCCCGCCCACGAGGAGGGGCTTTCTGTGGCCCTGGAGGAGCGGGGGGGCCGGATGGTTCTCGTGGCCGATATCCCCCTCCGATGACCCGCCCAAACCTTCTGGCCTACGACTGGAGCCTCCTCGCCTTGGTGGCTGCGATCAGTGGCTTCGGCCTTTTTAACTTGAAAAGCGCCGCCCCCGATCCCAGCCTCCTTGTCCGCCAGGGGGTGGCTTTGGGGCTTGGGATTATCGTCTTGGTTTTGGTCCAGTTTGCGGATCGAAAACGGTTGTTCGCCTGGGCCTATCCCCTTTACGTCGCCTCTTTGCTCCTTTTGGCCTTGGTGCTTGTGGTGGGGCGGGAGATCAACGGGGCTAAGGCCTGGTTTGTCTTCGGCCCCTTCCAGTTCCAGCCCTCGGAGTTTGCCAAGATCACCCTTCTTCTCGCCCTGGGCAAGGCCCTGGAAAACCACCCCATCCAGAGGGGATGGGACTATGCCCTGCCCCTGGCCTTGGCCTTGCCGGTGGTGGGGTTGGTCTGGGTGGAGCCGGACCTGGGGATGACCCTGGTCATCCTGTTCGGTGCGTTTGCTGTCCTATGGGTCCGGGGCCTGCCCGGAAAGCACCTCCTCCTGGGGTTCATCTTGGTTCTAGTCCTGACCCCCACCGTGGTCTGGCCCCATCTTAAGCCCTACCAGAGGGAGCGGGTCTTGATCGTTTTGGATCCCTACCGGGACCCCTTGGGCCAGGGCTTCCAGGTCATCCAGTCCACCATCGCCATCGGCTCCGGGGGGTTCTTGGGCAAAGGGTATGGCCAGGGGACCCAGAGCCAGCTGGGCTTCGTGCCCTTCCGCCATACGGACTTCATCTTTGCCGTCTTGGCCGAGGAGTGGGGGTTTGTGGGGGCGGTGGGGGTTTTGGCCTTGTACCTCCTCCTTCTTCTCCGCCTTTTCGCCATGGCCCTGGAGTCTCCTCGCCTTTCCGACCGGCTGGTCCTTTCGGGGATCGGAGGGGTTTTGGGGTTTCAGGTGGTGGCGAACATCGGGGTGGCCTTGGGGGTTCTGCCCGTTACGGGCCTGACCCTTCCCCTTTTTTCCTACGGGGGCAGCAGCCTGGTGATGACCTTTCTGATGCTCGGCGTGGCCCTCCTCCTCCATCGCGACCGCCTCAGGGGGATATGACCCCCTAGGCCCCAGTTTCTGTAAACTCTGGCCGTGGACAGGGTGGTGCGGCTTTTAGGAGTGCGGAAGTCCTATGGGCCGGTCCGGGCGGTGGACGGGGTGGACCTGGAGGTGCAAAAGGGAGAGTTCTTGAGCCTGCTGGGGCCCTCGGGGTGCGGAAAGACCACCCTCCTTCGCCTGGTCGCGGGGTTTGAAGCCCCGGATGAGGGAAGGGTGGAGATCGCGGGCCAGGATATGGCGGGCGTTCCCCCTTACCGGAGGCCGGTGAACACGGTTTTTCAAAACTACGCCCTTTTTCCCCATATGACCGTGGAGGGAAACGTGGCCTTTGGCTTGAGGATGAAGGGGGCTTCCGAGGGGGAGGTTCGCAAGAGGGTGGCCTGGGCTTTGGAGCTCGTGGGGCTTTTAGGGCTGGAGAGGCGGTTTCCCCACCAGCTTTCCGGCGGTCAGAAGCAGCGGGTGGCCCTGGCCCGGGCTTTGGTGCTGGAGCCCTTGGTGCTCCTCTTGGACGAGCCCCTTTCCGCTTTAGATGCCAGGTTCCGCCAGGAGCTGAGGGTGGAGCTGATGCAGCTTCAAAGGCGGCTTGGCACCACCTTCATCTTCGTCACCCACGACCAGGAGGAGGCTTTGGTGATGTCCGACCGGGTTGCCGTGATGCGGGAGGGCAAAGTGGAGCAGCTCGGCCTGCCCGAAGAGGTCTATGAACGGCCGCGGAATCGTTTCGTGGCGGAGTTTTTGGGGCGGAGCAACTTCATTCCCGCAAGGCCCCATCCCGAAGGGGCAGAGACCCCCCTGGGCCTGCTCCGCCTTTTGCACCCCCTTTCCGCCCCGGGGGAGCTCGCGATCCGTCCGGAGAAGATACGCCTGTATAAGACGCCGCCGCCCCTGCCCAACCTGGTCCGGGCCCGGGTCTCGGAGATCGTCTACACGGGGGCGGAGAACCAGTACCTTCTGCAGGCGAACAGCCATCCCCTTCTGGCCTACACCCTAAACCAGGACCTGCAGGAGCCGGGGTCAGAGGAGTTTGACTACGGGGAGGAGGTATACTGCTACCTTCCCCCGGAAAACCTGGTGGTCCTTTATGAATGAGGCGGCGACCCCTGGGCTCCGCTTTCTCCGGCTCCTCGTTACGGTGGTTCCGGGGGCATTCTGGATGCTGCTTTTCGTCCTCCTCCCCACAGCCCTCGTCCTGTACGCCTCCTTTCTCCAGAGGGGGCCCTACGGTGAACTTACCGGGCCTTTGCGCTTTGCGAACTACCTTCGCCTTTTGGATCCCCTTTACCTCGAGGTCTTTTTGAGGAGCCTGGGCCTGGGCCTTCTGACCACCTTGGGGGCGGTTTTGCTGGGCCTGCCCCTGGCCTTTTACCTTGCCCGCCACCCCTTAAAGGACCTCCTCCTCTTCCTCCTCATCCTTCCCTTCCTCACGAATTTTCTCATCCGGGTCTACGCCTGGCTGGTCCTCCTCCAAAGGGAGGGGGTGGTCAACGCCCTTCTCAGCCTTCTCCACCTGGGGCCTTGGGAGCTTTACCCCTCCTACTGGGCGGTTCTTCTGGCTACGGTCTACACCTATCTGCCGTTTTTCGTCCTGCCTTTGTACGCGGCGGTGGAGCGGATCGACTGGCAGCTCCTCGAGGCCGCTTACGACCTCGGGGCAAGCCCCTTAAAGGGGTTTGTGCACGCGGTTTTGCCACAGACCTACCCCGGTCTTTTCGCGGGGGCGGTTTTGGTCCTAATCCCCGCCATGGGCACGTTCGTGATCTCCGACCTTTTGGGGGCGGGCCGGGTGGTCCTCATCGGCAACCTCATTCAGCAGCAGTTCGGCCTGGTTCGGGACTGGGCCTTCGGGGCGGCCTTGAGCGTGGTCCTCATGGCCTTTGTCCTCCTGGCCCTGTACGCCTACTCGAGGCTTCAGGGGGAAAGGGGGTTGGACGAGCTGGTATGAGGCGGGTTTTGGACCTTCATGCGGCGTTGGTCTATGCCTTTTTATACCTGCCCCTTCTGGTCATCGCGGCCCTTTCCTTTAACGAAAGCCGCCGTGGTGTGCGGTTTACCGGCTTCACTTTGGACTGGTACCGGGCGCTTTTCCAAGACCCTCGAATTCTGGAGTATCTCCTAAATACTCTGCTGGTGGCCCTGGTCTCCACCCTGGTCTCCACCCTTTTGGGGACCCTTTTGGCCTTGGGGCTTGTGCGGTACCGGTTTGGCCTGTCCTCGTTTCTTCGCTATCTCCTTTACGTTCCCGTGGTGGTCCCGGACGTGGTCATGGGGATCAGCCTTCTCCTCCTGTTCGCCTTCAGCCGGGAGGCCCTGGGGTTTCCCCAGCTTTCCCTGGGCACCGTTATCCTCGGGCACATTACCTTTCAGCTTCCCTTCGTGGCCTTGGTGGTTCGGTCCAGGCTCCTCCTTTTGGACCCGGGCCTCGAGGAGGCCGCCCGGGACCTTGGGGCTACGGGGTGGAAGACCTTTTGGCATGTGACGTTTCCCCTGGTCTGGCCTGCAGTTCTCTCGGGGGCGCTCCTTGCCCTCACCTTGTCTTTGGACGACTTCGTGGTGACTTTTTTCACCGCAGGCCCCGGGGCCACCACCCTTCCCCTTTACATCTACTCCAGCGTGAAGCTGGGGGTAAACCCCAAGGTCCACGCCCTCTCCACCCTTTTGATCCTGGTGAGCGCCCTTTTGCTCCTGGTGGGTCGTATAGTCTTGAAGAGGAGGTGAGGATGAGGAAGGCCCTCGCGCTTGGTCTTCTTTTGGGGTTCAGCCTGGCCCAGTCCACCCTGTACTTTTTGAACTGGGCCGATTACATTCCGGAATCGGTCATCCGGGCCTTTGAGAAGCGGGAAGGGGTCCGTGTGGTTCTGGACACCTTTGAGTCCCCTGAGGCCATGCTGGCCAAGCTTCGCGCGGGCGCCGACCGGGCGTACAGCCTGGTGGTGGCCCCGGACTACTACATCCTCCAGATGGCCCGCCTGGGCCTCCTCGCCCCCTTGGACAAGAAGCGGCTTCCCAACTTGAAAAACCTGGACCCCGCTTTTCAAAGCCCCCCCTATGACCCTGGGGGGAGGTACTCCGTTCCGTACCAGTGGGGGACGACGGGGATCGCCTACCGAGAGGATCGGGTGAAGGGCAGGGTGGACTCCTATGCCGCCTTCTTTGACCCTAAGCGACAGGTGGGCTCTTTTCTCCTCCTGGACGAGATGCGGGAGACCATCGGGGCGGCTTTGAAGTACCTCGGCTACTCGGTGAACACCACGGACCCCATGGCTCTGGAAAAGGCGAAAACCCTTCTCATCGAGGCTAAGAAGCGGAGCCTGGGCTTCGCCGGGGGCGTGGAGGCCATCAACCGCATCCTGGGGGGGGATGCCGCCCTTTCCCTGGCCTACTCGGGGGATGTTTTCCAAGGGCAAAAGGAGGACGGGCGTCTAAAGTACGCCTTACCCAAGGAAGGGGGAACGATCTGGACGGATGCCCTGGTCATTCTCAAGCGGGGGCCGGCCCAGGCGCTGGCCTACAGGTTTGTGAACTTTCTCCTCGAGGCCAAAATCGCCGCGGAGATCTCCAACTACACCCGCTACGCCTCCCCGGTGGCCGCGGCCAAGCCCTATCTGGATAAGGTTCTTCTCAATAACCCCGCGGTCTATCCACCGGAGGCGGTGCGGAGGAAGCTGGAATACCTCAAGGACCTAGGCCCGGCCATCCAGCTTTACGATCGGGTTTGGACGGAGGTAAAGGCGCGCTAAAGGCCGGGGGTCCTGAGAAGCGGTAAACTGGTTTTATGCGATCCTTGGCCTGGGCTTTTTTTCTCTCCTTGGCCCTGGCCCAGACGGGCCCCTACCAGCGGTTCTGCGTCCAGTGCCACGGGGAAAGGGGGCAGGGCGCCCGGCCCTACCCGGGGTTTTCTGCCCTCTTGAAGGACCGGCTTTTTGAGACCCCTGAGGGCCGGCGCTACCTGGTTCAGGTGGTCCTTTATGGGCGGAAAACCGAGACCCTCTTGATGCCGGGCTTCGCTCATCTCAAGGACGAGGAAGTGGCCCAGGCCCTGAACCAGGTCCTGAGCCTTCTTGGGGTCAAGGCCAGCCCGTTTACCCCCGAAGAGGTGCGCAAAGAACGGGAGAGGCCCCTTGCCCCGGAGGAGGTGAAGCGGCCTAGTCCTCCAAGATAGCCCCCTCGTCCGCCTGGCGGACGAGCCGGGCGTACCGGGCGAACAGGCCATGGGTAAAGGCGGGGGGGCGGGGTTTCCAGCCCTTCTTTCGCGTTTCCAGTTCCTCTTCGGGAAGGAGGACCTCCAAAACCCGGTTTTCCACGTCGATCCGCACCCGGTCCCCCTCCTGCAAAAGGGCGATGGGGCCGCCCACGAAGGCCTCGGGGGCGATGTGGCCGATCATCAGGCCCCGCGTCCCGCCCGAGAACCGGCCGTCTGTAAGGAGGGCCACCTCCGGCCCCAGGCCCTCGCCCACGATGGCGCTTGTCACGGAGAGCATCTCCGGCATGCCCGGGGCTCCTTTAGGCCCCACGTAGCGGATGACCACCACGTCTTTGGGACGGATCTCGCCCTTGAGGACCTTCTCCATGGCGGCTTCCTCCGAGTCAAAAACCCGGGCTGGCCCTTCAAAGAAGGTTCGTTCCGTACCCGCAAGCTTCAAAACCGCTCCCCGGGGGGCGAGGTTGCCCCTGAGGACGACCAGGCCTCCATGGGGTTTGAAAGCCTTTTCCGCTGGGACCACAACCTTCTGCCCCTCCTGCTCCCGGTACGCTTTTTCCACCTCCTCCGCCAACGTGCGGCCTGTAAGGGTCTTTTCCTCGCCGTAGAGGAGGCCGGCCTCCAACAGGCGCCGGAAGACCAGAGCCGTGCCCCCTGCTTCGTAAAGCTCCCAGGCGGTATAGGTACCCCAGGGCCTGAGGTCGGCGATGACCGGGGTCTTGCGGGAGACCTGGTCAAAATCGTCCAGCGAGAGCTCTACCCCTGCCTCCTTGGCCAGGGCCAGGAGGTGGAGCACGGCGTTGGTGCTTCCTCCCGTGGCGGCCACCGCGGCGATGGCGTTTAAGAAGCTCCTCCGGGTGAGGAAGTCCTTGGGTTTCCAGTCGTGCGCGATGGCCCAGGCCAGGGTTTTGGCCGCCTCCCTGGTGGCCGGCGGCTTTTCGGGGTGGACGGCGGGGATGGCGTTGTAGCCCAAAGGGGAGAGGCCGAGGGCCTCGAGGGCCATGGCCATGGTGTTGGCCGTGTACTGCCCTCCGCAGGCCCCAGGGCCGGGGATGGCCCGGCGCTCGATCTCCAGAAGCGCCTCCTCCGATATCCTGCCCGCGGCCCTTTGGCCCACCGCCTCAAAGACCTCCACGATGGTGAGCTTGCGCCCGTTCCAGATCCCTGGGGCGATGGTCCCCCCGTAGAGGACCATCCCAGGAACCCCGCTTCGGATCACCCCCATGGCGGTGCCGGGGATGGTCTTGTCGCAGGCGGAAAGCCCCACCATGGCGTCATAGAGGTAGCCTTGGGCCACGAGCTCCGTGCTGTCCGCGATGACCTCCCGGCTAACCAGGCTGGCCCGCATGCCCGGGGTCCCCATGCTGATCCCGTCGGAGATGGCGGGGGCTCCGAACTCAAAGGGCACGAGCCCTGCCTCCCTGAGGCCTGCCTTTAGATCGAGGGCGAGCTCGCGCAGGTGGAGGTTGCAGGGCATTCCGTCGGTGAAGGTGTTGATCACGCCTACAAAGGGCCTTTCGAAGTCCTCATCCCCCACGCCCACCGCCCGGAGCATGCTCCGGGCGGGGGCCTGTTGCAGTCCTTTTTTAATCCGGTCTGACCTCATGCATCCCTCCAGGTGGCGATTTTTCCGTGAAAGCTCCTGGCCCTGGGGAGGAGGCGGACCAGGGCCTGGGCCGCCTGTTCTGGGCTGAGAAGCAGCCCTCCCTCCTTGTACCCCCTGAAGACCTGGTGGAGGACAGGGGCCGCGCTCCCCTGGGCCTCCCGGGCCTGTCGCTGCATATCCGTCTCCACCACGCCAGGGCGGTAGATGAAGCAGGCCACCTCGGGCACCTCGGCGGCGAGCTGCCGGGCCAGGTGTTCCTCGGCCGCCTTGGCCACCGCGTAGGCCCCAAGGCCAGGCAGGTTGCTTTCCGCCGCGCCGGAGCCCACGTAGACCACGACCCCCTCGCCTTGTTGGCGCAAAAGGGGGTAGGCGAAGCGGGCGAGCTGGTAACCCGCGAGGAGGTTGGCCTCGAGGACCTCCATGAAAAGAGGCTCCGCCAGTTCAAAAACCAGGGGGCCGGGGTGAAGGACCCCGGCGTTGTGGATGTACCCGAAAAACCCGCCCAGCGCCTCGGCCTGGGCCACCAGGGCCCGGGCTACCTCGCTCTTTGCAGCGTTGCCCACCACCGCTTTTCCGGCTACCCCGAGGGAGCGGACCTCCTCCAGGACCGCCTGTAAAGGGGCTTCTGAGCGCGCATTCAGGACCAGATTGTACCCGGCCCGGGCCAAGGCCATGGCCAGGGCGCGGCCGATGCCCCGGCTGGCCCCGGTGAGGATGAGGGTTTTTTTCATGAGCCCTCCTTTGGGGGGGATTGGAACCCCAGGGTCCTTCCGCCTGGCCGGCGGGGCCGGTTTTGCCCGCCCGGGCCTGAGGCCCCGTTCTTTCGATCGGCCAAGCGGGATCGGATCATGGCCCTTATTTTAGGCGGCGGAGGACCTCCTGGGTAAAGGCCTCCGTGTTCGCGCTTCCCCCAAGATCGGGGGGTGGGGTTTCCAAAAGGGCCTGGGCCACGGCTTTTTCTACTTTTCTAGCCAGGTCTACCAAGCCGAAGGCGTGCTCCAGCATCATGGCCGCGGACAGGATGGCGGCGGTGGGGTTGGCGACCCCCTGGCCCGCGATGTCCGGGGCGGAGCCGTGCACGGGTTCGAAGACGGGGGTGCCCTGGCCTAAGGAGGCGGAGGGAAGAAGCCCCAAGGAGCCCGGGAGGACGCTTGCCAGATCCGAGAGGATATCCCCAAAGATGTTCCCGGTAACCACCACGTCAAACCGGGCGGGGGAACGGACCAGGTGCATGGCCATGGCGTCCACGTACTGGTGCTCCAAGGCGATTTCCGGGTAGCGCCCGTGGACCTCGTCCACGGTCTTCCTCCAGAACTCCCCCACCTCGAGCACATTGGCCTTGTCCACGCTGGCCACCTGCTTCCTGCGCTTTTTGGCCGCCTCAAAGGCCACCTGGGCCACCCGTTCCACCTCGAGCTTGCTGTAGCGTTCGGTGTTCCAGGCCTCCTTCTCCGTCATCCCCCGGGGTTCGCCGAAGTAGATCCCCCCGGTGAGCTCCCGCACGATAAGGATGTCCACCCCCCGGGCGACCTCCTCTTTAAGGGGGGAAAGCCTTTCCAGGCCCGGGAAGACCTTGGCGGGGCGGAGGTTGGCGAAGAGGTCCTGGCTTTTCCTAAGGGCCAAAAGCCCCGTTTCCGGCCGGATCCTCCGGGGGAGGTGGTCCCACTTGGGGCCTCCCACGCTGCCCAAGAGCACGGCCTGGGCGTTTGCGACACCCTTTTGGGTGGGCTCGGGGAAGGGTTCCCCGTAGACCTCTATGGCCGCACCCCCAAAGGGGAAGGCCTCCACCTCCAGGCCAAGCCCCTCTTGTTCGTCCAAGGCGCGCAGGACCTTAAGGGCGGCCTCCGTGACCTCGGGCCCGATCCCGTCGCCGGGAAGGACGGCCACCCTCATCCTTCCCTCCTGGGGTAGGGGAGCCTCCGGTCAAACTCGTCCAGAAGCGGTTCCGCCTCGAGAAGCTCCCCGATGGGGTCCCAAACCCCCTGGGTAAGGGCCTCCCGCGCCCCTTCCGGGATGGAAAGGGGAAAGACCCGGTCCTTGGCCCGGACCTCCTTTTGGACCAGGTCCACCTCGAGCTCCAGATCCGGCTCGGCCTCCACCATCTTGAAAAGAACCCCGAGATCCTCCGGGGCCAGGGTGACACAAGGCAGGCCGATGGCGGTGGCGTTGCTGAAAAAGATTTCTGCGAAGCTCTCCCCGACGATGGCCTTGAACCCCGCCCGCTTGATGGCCTGGGGGGCGTGCTCCCGGCTCGAGCCCGAACCGAAGCCCGCCTCTACCAAAAGGAGGTTTGCCCCTTGGTACCGAGGGTCGTTCAAGGGGTGGGGCTTGGGGTGGCCCTTCTCGTCAAACCTCTCGTCGTAGAAAAGATACTGGCCCAGGCCTTCAAAGGTGAGGACCTTCATGAACCGGGCCGGGATGATCCGGTCTGTGTCGATGTCCTCCCCCCTTAAAGGCACCGCTCGTCCCTTGATCTGGGTGAGTTTTTCCAGCATGTTTACCTCCGGATGCCGAAGACCTCCCGGGCGTCCGCGATCTCGCCCGCCACCGCCGCCGCCGCCACCATGACCGGGCTCATGAGGACCGTCCGTCCCCTTGGGCTTCCCATCCGGCCCTTGTAGTTCCGGTTCGAGCTCGAGGCGGCGAGCTCATCCCCTTGCAGCCGGTCCGGGTTCATGGCCAAGCACATGGAACACCCCGGATTCCGCCACTCAAACCCCGCCTCGCGGAAGACCTCCGCGAGGCCCTCCTCCTCGGCTTTCTGGGCGATCCATTCCGAACCCGGCACCACCAGGGCCCGTACCCCCTTTTTCACCTTGTGCCCCTTCAGATAGCGGGCCACCTCCCTCAGGTCGGAAAGCCTGGCGTTGGTGCAGCTTCCGATGAAGGCCACCTGGATGGGCACGCCCTTGATGGGCTGGCCGGGTTTTAACCCCATGTAGGCCAAGGCCTCTTCCGCCTGGGCCCGCTCCTCCTCCGGGAGTTCCTCCAGGAGGGGGATGCGGCCGTCTATGGGGATGGCCTGGCCGGGGTTGACCCCCCAGGTTACGACGGGGGCAATCTCTTCCGCCCGGAAGGTGACCAGATCGTCGTAGACCGCGTCCGGATCAGAGGCAAAGCCCTTCCAGCGCTTTATGGCCTCCTCCCAGGCCGTGCCCTTTGGGGCGTAGGGGCGGCCCTTAAGGTACTGGAAGGTGGTCTCATCGGGGTTGACGTACCCCACCCGGGCGCCCCCTTCAATGGACATGTTGCAGAGCGTCATGCGGCTTTCCATGTCCATGGCCTCCACCGTGCTTCCCCCGTACTCGTAGGCGTAGCCTAAGCCCCCCTTGACCCCCAGGGTGCGGATGATCTGGAGGATGACGTCCTTGGCATAGACCCCGGGGCCGAGCCGGCCTTCGATCTGGATGCGGCGCACCTTGAGCTTCTGCGCCGCGAGGGTCTGGGTGGCGAGGACATCCCTAACCTGGGTGGTGCCTATGCCGAAGGCGATCGCCCCGAAGGCCCCGTGGGTGGAGGTGTGGGAATCCCCGCAGGCGATGGTCATCCCCGGCTGGGTCAGGCCCTCCTGGGGGCCCACGATGTGGACGATCCCCTGGTGTCCCGAGCCCAGGTCGAAGAAGGTGATCCCGTGCGCTTTCGTGTTTTGCCGCAGGGCCTCGAGCATGGCCTGGGCCAGGGGGTCCTGAAAGGGCTCCGTGCGGTCGTGGGTGGGGACGATATGGTCCACGGTGGCGAAGGTGCGGTGGGGGTACCGGACCTTCAGGCCCAGGTCCTTGAGCATCCCAAAGGCCTGGGGGCTCGTTACCTCGTGCAGGAGGTGAAGGTCTATAAAGAGCTGGCTCATGCCGTTTCGGAGCTTCCTCACCTCGTGGGCTTCCCAGACTTTCTCGTAAAGGTTTTTCCCCATTCCCTGCCTCCTTAAACAAGTCCCCCGGGCCTCGGCCCGGGGGGTACGGCCATCGCGCCACCCTAGCCCGGGCACCCCGGGCTTAGGACTAGGGCCGCGCTCCGCCGCATTGCCCCTTAGCCTAAAGGCAAAGGGGCCCTGGGTCAAGACTTGACGAACCCCCTTTGAGCCTCTAACATAAGCCTTGCGTCTCGCCGGGGTGGCGGAATAGGGAGACGCGCATGATTCAGGGTCATGTGCCCGCAAGGGCGTGCGGGTTCAAGTCCCGCCCCCGGCACCAGAAGGCCCCCGCAGGGGGGCTTTTCACTTTTGACCCCTTCCTTCCCGGCCGGCCCTGGCGTAGCATAGACGGTATGAAGCGGGTTCTTTCCGGCATCCAGCCCACGGGGGAGATCCACATCGGCAACTACCTGGGGGCCATCAAGCAGTGGGTGGAGCTGGGGGAGAGGCTGGGCAAGGAGGCCTTTTTCTGCATCGTGGACTACCACGCCCTGACCAATCCCGCCGCCTACGATAGGGATCTTTTGGCCCAGCGCACCTTTGAGGCGGCTTTGGTGAACATCGCCGCGGGGCTGGACCCGGAGAAGGTCACCTTGTTTGTCCAGTCCCATGTGCCCGAGCACACAGAGCTCTCGTGGGTTTTCACCACCCTTACCCCTTTGGGGGACCTGACCCGCATGACCCAGTTCAAGGACAAGGCGGCCAGGCTGGGTTCGGGTGAGCTCATCGGGGCCGGCCTCCTCATGTACCCGGTGCTTCAGGCGGCGGACATCCTGGTCTACAAGGCGGACACCGTCCCCGTGGGGGAGGATCAGCTCCAGCACCTGGAGCTCACCCGGGAGATCGCCCGCCGCTTCAACGGCCTCTTCGGCGAGACCTTTCCCGAGCCCCAGGCCTACCTAAACCCCAACGCCCCCCGCGTTCCCGGGACGGACGGCAAGGCTAAGATGAGCAAGTCCTTGGGGAACACCATCGGTCTTTTGGAGGACGAGAACAGCCTCTGGGAGAAGATCCGCCACCTCCCCGACGACCCCCAGCGCATCCGGCTCTCCGATCCGGGGGACCCGGAAAGGACCGTGGTCTTCACCTACCTTTCCTACTTCGCGCCTTTGGAGCTTGTGGAGGCGCTAAAGGAGGAGTACCGCCGGGCAGGGGTGGGGACGCTGGTGGTGAAGGAGATCCTCTTTGAGCACATGATGCGCACCCTAAGGCCGATACGGGAGCGGGCAGAAGCCCTGCGCAAGGACCCTGGGTACGTGATGGACGCCCTTTTGGAAGGGGCACGCCGGGCCCGGACCGTGGCTGCTTCCACCATGGAGGAGGTGCGGGAGAAGATCGGTCTTCTGAGGCCGGGTCGGGTGCCGGTGTATGCGGCTTCGGTTTGAAGGGTTTGAGGGGAGCCCGCTCGAGCTTAAGGAGGCCTTGAAACGGGGCAGGCTTCGTCCGGGGAGCCTTCCCCTCCTCTCCCTCATCGACCAGGCCCTGGCCCAGCTGCCCGAGGACCTGAAGGCGCGGGCGGAGCTTCTCCCCTTCCTCGCGGAACTCCTGGTTTACAAACTCCGGCCCGAGGCCACCTGGGGGGAGGCTGAAGAGAAGGAGGTGGCCTTGGTCCAGGTTTTGGTGGACCTCTCCCAGGCGGTGGCCTTCTTAGAAGAGCGGGCGCGCAAGCGGAGCCGTGTTCTTCCCGTCTCCCCCCCGCCCTTGTCGAGAAGGCTTTGCATGCCCAAAACCGCCTTGGCCCGTGCGGCTTTGGCCTTTCGCCGGGTGGTGCTCCTCCTACCCAAAGAGGAGGTTGGCCTCAGGGAGGTTTGGGCCCGGATTCGCACCTTCCTTACCGGGAAGCGGCGGTTTTCCGAGCTCCCCCTTTCCACCTGGCCGGAGAAGGCGGTGGGGTTCGCGGCCCTTTTGGAGGCGGCTCGCCTCGAGGAGGTTTTCCTCTTCCAAGAGAAGCCCTTTGCCGAGCTTTACGTGGAGCCGAGGCGGCAGATTGGGGTAGGATAGGGCCCGGAGGGAGGCATGCGGGAAGCCTATGTCGTAGCCGCGGTCAGGACTCCCATTGGCCGGTTTGGAGGGGTTTTCAAGGACCTCTCCCCCGTGGAGCTGGGGGCGCACGCCATGCGGGCGGCCTTGGAAAGGGCGGGCGTAGAGGGGGGGGCGTTGGACCTATACGTCTTTGGCAACGTCCTCCGGGCGGGGCATGGGCAGCTTCTACCCCGACAGGCGGCTTTAAAGGCGGGCATTCCTAAGGAGGTGGACGGGTATGCGGTGGACATGGTCTGCGCCTCGGGGATGATGGCGGTCTTAAACGCCGCCACCGCCATCCGGGCCGAGGAGGCGGAGCTGGTCCTGGCGGGGGGGATGGAGTCCATGAGCCAGGCAGGGTTTTACCTCTCCCAGCGGGCCCGTTGGGGGTACAGGTTCCTCATGGGAGCTCCGGAAACCCTCCAGGATCTCCTTTTGAGGGATGGCCTTTCCGACCCCGTTAGCGGTGAGGCCATGGGGGAGCAGGCGGAGCGGCTGGCCTCGGACTACGGGGTTTCTCGGGCGGAGGTGGACGAGGCCGCCTACCTTTCCCACGCCCGGGCCCTGGAAGCCACCCAGCGGGGCTTCTTCGCCCGGGAGATCGTTCCGGTGGAGGTGCCAGGGAAAAAGGGGGTGGAGCGGGTGGAAAGGGATGAGGGCCTCCGGCCCGAGACCACCCAGGAGTCCCTGGCCGCCTTGAGGCCCGCTTTCCGGAAGGACGGGGTTCTGACCGCGGGGAACAGCAGCCAGATCTCCGACGGGGCGGCGGCCCTTCTCCTCGCCAGCGCGGACGCGGTGAAGGCCCACGGCCTTAGGCCCATCGCCCGCATCCTGGGGGGAAGCTGGGCAGCGGGGGAGGCCTGGCGCTTCCCCGAAGCCCCGATCCCCGCGGTGAAGCGCCTTCTGGACCGGCTTGGGATGCGGGTGGAGGAGTTTGACCTGTTTGAGAACAACGAGGCCTTCGCCCTGAACAACGTCCTTTTCCACCGGCTCCTTAAGGTGCCGTACGAGCGGCTCAATGTGTACGGAGGGGCGGTGGCCATAGGCCACCCCATCGGGGCAAGCGGGGCACGCATCCTGGTCACCCTCCTCAACGCCTTGCAAGCCACAGGGAAGACCCGTGGGCTCGCCGCCATCTGCCACGGGACCGGGGGTTCCACGGCGATCGCGGTGGAGCTGGTTTAGACCAGGCCGTCCAGCTCCAAGGCCTCGAGGTGGACCTCCTCCAAGGCCACCACGAACCCCCCCTGGGCGGAGAGGAAGGCCGCGGCCTGCCGTAGGGTCTCTTCCACCCAGTGGGGGTCGTTGCCTAAAAGGGCGAAGCCCACCACCTCGTAGTTCCAGGTGTCCAGGCCGTAAAGCCGGGCCGCCGAGACGGGGAAGCGGGCCTTGAGCCGCTCCAGGGCGGGTTTAATGAGGGCCCGCTTCTCCTTGAGGCTGCGTGCCGGGGTTTCCAGCCGCGCCGTATATAGGCCCAGGTAGGCCTTCATGGACACCTCTACTTTAGAACATGGGGCCGATGCGGAAGTGAAGCTTTCCCGTGGGGTTCTCCGGGCTGAAGGCGTAGTCTAGGCGCAAGGAGGGAAGGAGGGCCCCGAAGACGTCCAGATCCAGCTGGAAGCCCAACCCCAGGCTCCACTTCACCCCATTGGTGTTGTCCGCAAGGCCTAGGTCGCCGAAGAGGATGCCGTAAAGGTTCGTCCCCCCTTCTGGGGAGAGGTTGAAGTCGTACCGGTACTCCAGGCTGGAGGTGGCGAAGGAGAGGCCGCTGTACTTCCGGTCCTCGTACCCCCTTAGGGTGAAGGCCTCCGCACCGCTTCCCGAAAGGTAGAACCGCTCGCTCTGGGGTGGGGAGCCCAGAAGGGTGCCCGTGGAGAGCCGGAGGGCCAGGGCCTGCCGCCCGGTTTCGTCCAGGGGGAGGTAGGTCTTGCCCGTGAGGACCACCGGGATGAAGAAGCTCCGCCCCCCGGTGTCGGGCAAAGACAGGCCCAAGCCGGTGGCCAGGCTGGCCTCATAGCCCTTCGTGCGGAAGCGCAGGCTGTCCACGTCCAGGTAGCTCCAGGTGGTGTCCAGCCGAACCGTCCAGCCTGGGGTCTCCAGAAGGGTTTTGACGTAGGTGGGATCCTCGTACTTGCTCTCGGAGGGGTTGCAGCGCCGGTTGGGGTCCCGGTCCGTGGCGTCGCAAGGGGCCTTGGGATCGTAGATCTCCA
>NZ_PSMQ01000117.1:0-2087 GCF_040290245.1 Thermus sp. | reverse complement strand
TCAAGGCATCGCCCAAGGCGGTGTGCCGGCCCAAGACCGGCACGCCGAACCGTCGGGCCAGGGCTTCGAGGGCCAGATCCCCCTCTTCAAAAAGAAGCTGGGCCAGAAGAAGGGTGTCCAGAAGCGGTCTGGGGAAGTCCAGGCCCAGCTTCTTCCCCTCCCGGCTTAAGAAGGCCAGGTCAAAGGCCCCGTTGTGAGCCAGGAGAAGGCTTCCTTCTTGGAAACGGAAAAACTCGGGAAGGACCTCCTGCACCTTGGGCTGGCCCCGCACCATCTCCTCCGTGATCCCGTGCACCTGGCTCGAGGCCTGGGGGATGGGCCGGCCTGGGTCCAGGAGGGCTTCAAAGGTCTCGGGGAGGATCCGGTCCCCCAAAAGCCGCACCGCTCCGATGGCGAGAATGGCATCCTCTTCGGGGTCAAGCCCTGTGGTCTCAAGGTCCAAGGCGGTGTAAAGGGCTTCCCGAAGAGGCTTCCTTAGAAGGGGAGAGGGCGTGGCTTCCAGAAGGCGGAAGTCGTAAAGGGGTGGCCGCTCGGGAAGGGGGTCTTGCGGTCGAGCCCCAAGGAGGGGAAGGCTCAGGAAGGTCCGTCCCTCCTTGAAAACGGCCCTTCCCCCCTGCCGCCGCACCTCCTCCAAGAGGGCGTGGGGAGGGTGGGGCACCGGATAGAGGGCGAGCTCGACGCGGTTCTGGTCCGTTTTGGCCTCGAGCCAGAGGGCTTCCACCCCCGCCTGGGCCAAAAGGCCCGCCAGCTCCTTGAGGGCACGCAGGAGGCCAAGGCGCTCCACTTCCAAGAACCCCTCCCCCTCCACCCGGACCCCGGGGGCGTAGCCCAGCCGGTCCTCGAGGGTCTGGGCCACCAGGCGGGCCAGGTCCTTTAGGCTAAGGGCTTCCTTTTCCGAAGGGGCTCCTCCCTCCTTGGGGACAGGGTTCGCGCGGCCTTCTAAGAGGAGGAGAAACCCCTGAGGCAAGGGGACCGTCCTGAGCCGGAGGCCGTTCAGGGCGAAAGGGTGGCCCGGGGCTTCCAGGGCCTGGGCCAGAACCTCCCGTAAGAGGGCGTAGAGATTCTTCCCCAGAAAGAGGTCGGGCAAAAGGGCCTTGGCCCAAGGATTGTACAGGACCACCTGGCCCAGCTGGTTGGCCATCACCACCCCCAGGGGGAGGTTGGCCAGGAGGGCCAGAAAGCGTTCATGCTCCAATTCAAGGCTTTTTCGGACCTCCCTTTCCCGTCTTTTCGCTTCCTCTTCCAGGGTGTGCGCCTTTTCCGCCAGGGCGTTCACCTTCTGGGCCAGGTCCCGGATTGCCCAGGGGCCCTCCAGGGGGAGGCGGTGACCGGGGTTGCTCCGGAGGATCACCTCCACTTCCCGGCCCAGGGCCCTGGCCGCGGCCATAAACCCTAGGAAAAGGGGCTGGAGGAGGAGGGCCAGAGGCGCAAGCAGGAGGATTCCCAGGAGGCCCAAAAGGGGCGCGCGCCTCTTTAGGGCCTCGAGGAGGTGGCTTTGGGCCTCCGGGGGAAGGTCGGAGTACACGAGCCAGACCGCCCAGGCCGCCGCCATCGCCACAAGGAGGTGGCACAGAAGGAGCACCCCTAGAAAATGGAGGAGTTCCCGCTTCATAACCTTATCTGGAACCTTTCCGCTGTGTAGGCCTGAACCTGGGCGATGAGATGAAAAGCTTCCATTAGCCGTTCGGCCTCCCGGGCGCTGAGGGTTTTGACCTCCACCTCATGCGTGAGGGGAATCCCCTGCTTTAAGGCCCAAAGCTGGTGCTCGAGCCGGAGGCCGAAGAGAAAGGCGTAGGCCTCGGTCAGCCCTTCTGCCGTCTTTTCGCTCAGGATTCCCTTTTGGGCGGCGGCAGCAAGCCGCCTAGGGGTGCTTTTTTCCCGGCTTTGGGCCAGGAGGCCGTAAAGCCGAGCCAGGCTTACGATGGGGGCGATCCCCCCCCGCTTCAGGTCCACCCGGCCCTTTGGGGCCTGGAGGCGGCCCAGGAAGCCCAGGGGAGGACGGAAGGCCAGGCTGGCCCTTGCCAGATGGTAAAGGAAGACCCCACGGCCGGCCTCCTCTTGGATGAGGCCCTCCAGGGGCTTGAGGG
>NZ_PSMQ01000116.1:0-2098 GCF_040290245.1 Thermus sp. | reverse complement strand
AAGCCGCTTTGCCCAAAGCCCCACCAAAGCAGGGTGGGCGCCCAAAGGCCTGGCCAGCCGGAAGGAGGCCTTTGGGTAGCGGAGCTGGACGGCCTCCAGGGCCAGGGGCAGGTCGGCCTTGAGGTGCCCCGCCCCGAAAAGGAGAAGGGGCAGGATCACCCCGCCCCCCTCCCGGGCCAGGGCCTCCACCCCCTCCAGGAGGCTGGGGGGCTGGTGCTCGATGAACCCCAAAAGGACCCTTTGCCCTAGCCGGCGCTCGAGGCCCCTCGCCAGGCCCAAGGGGAGGGCCCGGGCGCGGGGGTCGGGGGAGCCGTGGGCCACGAGGAGGATCACGGCAAGGCCTCCTCAGGAATCGCCAGGGGAACCACCCCCAAAGCCAGGGTGAGGTTGCCCCGCTTGGTCTTCTGGACGAGGAGGCTTGCCCCCTCCGCGAGGACCGCCGCCTCCGCCACCCCCCAAAGCCCGGTGTGGCGGAAGACCACCTCCGAGGGGTTGGGGATGGCCTGGCGGTTCAGGACCTCCGGGGGGTGGAAGGAAAGGGGAAGCCCCATCTCCTCCGCAAAGGCCAAAAGCCCCTCCTCGTCCTGCTTTATGGTGGCGGTGCTCAGGCAAAGGAGGCTCTCCCTGGCCAACCCGTGCTCCTCCAAAAAGCCCAGGACCTCCCGGCGCACCTCCTCCCGGGGGGTGCCGCGGTTGCACCCGATCCCAAGGACCAGGGCCTTGGGGTGGGCGAAGAGGGCGGGGACAGGCAGGGGCCAGGGCCTCTTACAGGTGAAAAGGACCATCCCCTCCACCCCTTGGGGCACCGGGGCCTCCAGGAGCCGGACCATGGGGTAGCGGGCCAGGGGGGAGAGGTCCACGCACTCGGAGAAGAAGCCCACGGTCCTCCCGTCCACCAGAAGGGCGGAGACCTCCTTCAAGGGCCCCCAGTCCGGCACCCGGGCCCCGAGGGCCTTGGCCAAGAGGTCGGGGGCGGGGGCCCCCAGGCTGTCCGTGCCCGTGGTGAGGACGGCCTGCATCCCCAAGGCCTCCGCCAGGTACCGGGCCAGGGGGTTGGCCCCTCCCAGGTGGCCGGAAAGGAGCGGGATGGCGAACCGGCCCGCGGGGTCCACCACCAAGACCGCAGGGTCCACCCGCTTGTCCAAAAGGAGGGAGGCCGAAGCCCGCAAGACGATCCCCGAGGCCATGACGAAGACGTGCCCGTCGTGGAGGGCCCAGGTCCTCTGAAGGAGTTCCCTGATGGGCTCCGCGAAGACCACCGCCTTCTGGGGGGCCAAGGCCCGGTACTTGGCCGAAAGGTACAGGGTGCTTCCGGGCAGGACCCTCTGGATCCTTTCCGCCACGCTCAGGCCGGGGAGGGTAAGGGTGTAGACCGCCACCCGCTCCGGCCTCAAAGGCCCTAGCTCAGGCATCCTCCCCTCCCCTCAGGGAAAGCCCCGGCACCTGGCCGGGCCGGGCCTCCCCCGTGGACAGGTCGTACTTGTTCCCGTACCCCCTTGGGGTCAGCAAGGTCCCCTCAAAGAACCGGCTCTGGCCGTTTCCCACCACCACGGTGGTGAGCATCCCGGCCTCCGCCTCTTTGAGCTCCTCCAGGGTGAGGAGGCGCACCTCCTGCCGGTCCCGGTAGGCGCTTTTCACCAGGGCGGCGGGGGTCTTGGGGGAACGGTACTGGAGAAGGATCTCGGCGCTTTTGGCAAGCTGCCAGCTGCGCCGCCTGGACTGGGGGTTGTACAGGACCACCACGAACTCCCCCATCCCCGCCGCCTTTAGCCTCCTTTCGATCAGGGGCCAGGGGGTGAGGAGGTCGGAGAGGCTGATGAGGCAGGTGTCGTGGCTTAAGGGGCTTCCCAGAAGGCTCGCCACCGCGTTCGCCGCGGTCACCCCGGGGACCACCTCCAAATAGACCTCCCTGCCGTCCAGACCGAACCGGCCGGGAAGGCCCACCCCCACCTCCAGGCGGCGAAACCCCTGCTCCTCCATGAGCTCCAAAACCGGGGCAGCCATCCCGTAGACCCCCGGGTCGCCGCTGGAGACCAAGGCCACCCGCTCCCCGGAAAGGGCCCTCTCCAGGGCCTCCTCCGCCCGGTCCAGCTCCTCC
>NZ_PSMQ01000028.1:0-22200 GCF_040290245.1 Thermus sp. | reverse complement strand
CACCGCGTTGGCCCCCATCTCATAGAGGAGCTCGAGCCAGGCCCGGTAGAGGGTTTCCTCCTCGGGGAACTCCGCCGGGAAGCGGCCGGGCAGGGCGACCCCCAGGTTGACCCCGCGGATGAAAAGGGGGGTCTTTCCCACAAAAAACCTGCCCTCTTTGGCGAAAAACCTCACCTCCAGGGGCCTTTTGCGCTCCTTGGGCTGGGGCGGGGCGGGGGAGGGGAGGCCTCTTAAAACCCCTTCCGCCTCCGGGTACCCCAGCCTTTGGGCGTACTCCAGGGCGCTCCTTGCCCCTTCCAGGTCCCCCAGGGCCCTCAAGGTGAGGCCGAAGCCGTAGGCGGCCTCCCCCCCTCCCCGCTCGGTCCCCACCAGCCGGGCGAAGGCGAAAAGGGCCTCTTCCAAGCGGCCCAGCCGGTAAAGGGCAAACCCCGAGAGGAGGAGGGCTTCCTCCGGTGGGTCATACCCCTTTAAAAGGGGCTCGAGGTGGGCCAGGACCCCGGCCATTTCCCCTTTTTGGTACAGGGCGCGCGCCTCTTCCAAAGGGCTGGCCCGGCCGCACAGGCCCAGGGTCAGGGCGAGAAAAAGGGCTAGCCTCCTCATCGCAGCTTCCGGATGGCCTCCACCGCCTCGGGGTTTTCCAGGCTGGAGAGGTCACCCAGCTCCTCCCCGAGGTAGGCCCTTCGCACCACCCGGCGCATGATCTTGGCGTTCCGCGTCTTGGGGAGGTCGGGGACGAAGAGGACCCGTTCGGGTCGCAGGGGCCTGCCCAAAGCCGTGGCCACCTTTTCCGCCACCTCCTCGGCCAGATGGGGGTCTGGGGCGTACCCGGGCTTTAGCACCACGAAAAGGACGATGGCCTCCCCCTTGACCTCGTGGGGCACGCCGATGGCCGCGGCCTCCTTGACTGCGGTGTGGGCCAAGGCGGCGGTTTCCACCTCCGCGGGCCCCACCCGTTTGCCCGCCACCTTCAAGGTATCGTCCGACCGGCCGAGGATGAAGAAGTGGCCGTCCTCGTCCAAAAGGGCTAGGTCCCCGTGCACCCAGACCTTGGGGAAGCGGCCAAAGTAGGTCTCGAGGTAGCGCCCTTCGTCCTGCCAGAAGCCCTTGGTCATCCCCGGCCAGGGCCTCAAGACGGCGAGCTCCCCCACCTGGCCCACGACCGGCCTACCCCTCTCGTCCAATACCTCCGCTTGGATCCCTGGGGCGGCGGTGTTGAAGCCCATGGGTTTGATGGGCCTGAGGAGGACGTTCCCCAGAATCCCCCCCGCCACCTCTGTGCCGCCCGAGTAATTGACGATGGGAAGCCGATCCTCCCCCACCACCCGGAAGAACCAGAGGTAGGGCTCGAGGTTCCAGGGCTCTCCCGTGGAGCCCAGCACCCTCAAGGAGGAGCGGTCAAACCGCCTGACCGCCTCCTCCCCATGGGGGATGAGGGCCCGGACCAGGGTGGGGGAGAGGCCCAGATGGGTGATGCGGTGTTTCTCCACGAGTTCAAAGACCCGGCCCGGATGAGGAAAGTCCGGCGCCCCTTCGTAAAGGAGGACCGTTCCTTTCAGGATAAGCCCGCCGAGGATGGCCCAGGGGCCCATCATCCAGCCCAGATCGGTCAGCCAAAAAAGCCTCTCCCCCGCCCTTAAGTCGAAAAGAAGGGCCATGTCCAAGGCCGCCTTTAGGGGAAACCCCGCGTGGTAGTGAACCGTCCCCTTGGGTCGGCCCGTGGTCCCCGAGGTGTAGATGAGCATGAAGGGGTCCATGCTGGCCACCTCCCGGGGGGCGAGGCTCCCCCTTAGCTCGTGGAAGGCGGCCTCGCCTTTTTCCAAGGGGAGGCCGAGCCTCTGGACCACCAGCAAAAGGGGTGTCTCTGCAAGGGCCCGGGCTTTGCGGGCTTCCGCCAGGAGCTCTACCCTTCGGCCCCGCCTGAGGAAGCCGTCTTGGGCGATCAGGGCCTTGGCCTTCGCGTCTTTGAGCCGGACGGCGGCGGCCTCGGCCGCGTAGCCGGAGAAGATGGGGACGGCGATCCCTCCCAAGGCGGCCACCGCCAGTAGGCTGATGGCCGCCTCCAGGCTCATGGGCAGAAAGAGCCCCACCCGGTCCCCGGGTTCCACGCCCAAGGCGGCAAGCCCCCCCGCCACCCGGGCCACCTCCCTCTCGAGGGCTTCATAGGTCAGGCCCTGGACCGTTCCGTCCTCGCTTTCAAAGACGAGGGCCAAGGCTTCTTTGGGAGCCTGGAGGCAGGCCTCCACCAGGTTCAGCCTTCCCCCGGTGAAGAAGCTTGGAAAAGGGAATTCCCCTTCTATGGCCTTTTCGTACGGTTTCCGCCAGGGCCAGGCCAGATGGACCATAAGGGCCCGGTAGAAACCCTCCGGCTCCTCTACGCTGTAGCGGTGGAAGGCTCCGTAGTCGGAAAAGCCTAGGGCCGTCATCATCCGCCACAGGTGGCTTCCTTCCACATAGGGGTCCTTCGGATGCCAGATGTGGGTCAAAAAAACCACCTCCGTTTGGGTTTGGGGGCCTCCTTCTTTGGAGGCTGATCCTCTAAAAGCTCCAAAAAATCCCCTATGGAGCCCCGTTCCCTTGGGTTTTTGGCCAGGAGCCGCTTCAAGCCTCGGTCCAGCGCGGGGGGAAGGGGGGTGAAAGGGGGGGGGCGGTGGAGGTGGGCCTCCAGAAGCGCCTCGTAGGTCTCGCCCCGAAAGGGCCTTTTGCCCACCAGGATTTCGTAGGCCACGACACCGAAGCTGTAGGCATCGGAAAAGGGGGAGGGGTCCTCGCCCTTGAAGAGCTCAGGGGCCATGTAGTGAGGGCTGCCCGCGGCTTCACCTCCCTTTTCCCCCACCGGGCGGAGGGTGCCCAGGTCCCCTAGCCGGTAGACCCCGTCCTTGAGGAAGACGTTGGCGGGCTTGATATCCTGGTGCACAAAACCCCTTTCGTGAAGGAAAAGAAGGGCTTTGCCCACGGAGAGAAGAACCTGCTTGGCCTCTTCAAAGGAAAGGCGGCCCTCCTGGAGCCGGGCCTCGAGGGTCTGGGGGCAGTACTCCAGGGCCAAAAACGCATCCTCCCCATAGGGCTGCCCCCAGAGCCCCCGGACCAGGTGGGGGTGGCGGAGGGAGAGGCTCAGGCCCACCTCCCGGGCGAAACGTTCCCGCAAGAGGGGGTCCTGGCGCACCTCCTTCCTGGGAAGCTTCAGGGCCACCTCGAGGCCCCCCCCTTCCGCCAGGAAGACCTGGGCCGTCCGTCCCAGACCGAGGAGCATCTTTAGGCGGAAGTCCTTCCTAGTCAAGGCGCAGCGTCTCCCCTGGGGCGAGGGCCATGCCCTCCACCCCCATCTTCTGGGCCTCCCGGGCAAAGGCCGCCCCATCCTGCTCTATGGGTGGGAAGGTGCCATAGTGGATAGGCACCACGCGCTTGGGCCTGAGGAGCTCCAGGGCCTTTAGGGCGTCTTGGGGCCCCATGGTGAAGTGGTCCCCGATGGGTAGAAGCGCCAGATCCAAACCTAGCTCCCCGATGAGGCGCATATCGGAGAAGAGGGCCGTATCCCCTGCGTGGTAGATCCGCTTCCCTCCAAGCTCCACCACCACCCCCATGGGCATCCCCCCGTAGGTGCCGTCGGGGAAGCTGGAGGAGTGCCAGGCGGGCATCCACTGGAGCCAGCCCCCTTCAAACCGGTGCCTTCCCCCGATGTTCATGGGGAGGCTCCTCGCCCCGTGCTTCTCCGCGTAGGTGGCGATCTCAAACGTGGAGACCACCACCCCCCCCTTCTTGGACAGGGCCACCGCGTCCCCGAAGTGGTCTCCGTGCGCGTGGGTGACCAGGATCAGGTCCGCCCGGACCTCATCCACCCGCAGGGCGGCCTTAGGGTTGCCGGTGAGAAAAGGGTCTATGACGATCCGCGTTTTTCCGTCCGTGAGGAGGACTGCCGAGTGGCCAATATACCTGACCTCCACCATACCGACCTCCCTTTCCTTCACTATACCCAAGCCCCCCATGGGCGTAGACTGGGGCTGTGGAGAAGGACGACCTCCTGGAGAAGCTTGGGCAGTACCTGGTCTGGCGGATCGGAAAGGCGGAGGAGGAGGAGGTTTTGGTGGTCCGGCTGGGCCTGGCCTCGGCCCTTCCCCGCTTTTCCGAGAGGAAGCGGCTTTTGAACCTGTCGGACCCTGAGGCGGAGGCCCTCTTGAAGGCGGGGAAGGTCCGGGTGGAGTGGGTGGAGTGATGCTGGAGCGAAGCTTTGCCCTTACCCTGCCTGGCCGCCTGGCGGACTTGGATCCGGAGCGCCTTTTGCAGGCCCCGCCTTTTCGTGCGGTGGAACGGAAGGGGGAGTTTCTTAGGGGGGAACTGGTGGCGGAGACCCTCCTTTTTGGCGAGCTGGTTCTGCCCTTTATCAGCCGGCTCGAGGGGAACCGCCTTCTTGCCCTTCCCCTCGAGCCCCCCTATGCGGAGCTCTTCGGGGAAGCCCAGGAAACCCCCCATCTCACCCTTCGCCTCAGACTCCGCCTGCACCTCCCCCCGGGGTCCAAGTGGGGGAGCCGGGCCTTCCTTTCCATTGCGGAAAAGATCCTGGACAGGGCCCTGGAGAAAGCCCTGGCCCGGTACGCCGCTTTTTAGCCCACTATTTCAAAGACCGCGAACTTCAGGTACTGGGTTTCGGGCACGTTGAGGAGCACCGGGTGGTCGAACCCCTGGCCGCCCCTATGGAGGAGGTCAAGGAGGCGGTGGGCGTCCTGGGCGGCCTCCTGGAGCATCTGGTAGAAGAGGGGTTCGGTCAGGTGGTGGCTACAGCTTGCGGTGGCCAGGATGCCGCCGGTTTTGAGGAGCTTGAGGGCCCGGAGGTTCACCTCCTTGTAGGCCCGGTACGCCCGTTCCAGATCCCCTTTTTTCTTGGCGAAGGCGGGAGGGTCCAAAACGATGAGGTCGTAGGAGTTTCCAGCCTTTTCCTCCTCCCGGAGGAAGTCAAAGGCGTTGGCCCGAAGGGTCCGTATCCTCGGGTGGAGGCCGTTGAGCCGGGCGTTTTCCTGGGCCTGCTTTAGGGCCTCCTCGGAAGAGTCCACCGCCACCACCTCCTTAAACCCCAAAGCGAGGTGAAGGGCAAAGGAGCCGTGGTAGCTGAAGACGTCCAAAGCCCTTTCCCCGGTGAACCTTTCCATGTAGAGGCGGTTTTCCCGCTGGTCCAAGAAGGCGCCGGTCTTCTGGCCCGCGTAGAGATCCACCCCGTACCGCACCCGGCCCTCCTGGACAACCACGTGCTCGGGCACCCGTCCAAAGAGGGGCCTGACCTCGAGGGGAAGGCCCTCGAGCCCCCTCAGCCTGGCGTCGTTTCGCGCCAGGAGGCTTTTGAGGTGGGGCCTGAGGGCCTGGGCGATCCGGGGAAGAAGGGGCTCGAGGGCCCTGGCCGTGACCTGGACCACCCCGTGCCCCGCGTAGGTGTCCACCACCAGGCCGGGCAGCAGGTCTCCTTCCGCGTGGACCAGCCGGTACCCGCCCTCCGGGTCGGCCTCGAGGTGGGGAAGCCGCTTTTTAAGGGCCCGGTCTAGGTTTTCCAAAAGGGCTTCCACAGGGTCTGCGGTTGGCCTGAAGCGAAAGGCCCGCACCGTCAGGTCGCTTTGTGGGTTGTACAGGGCCCAGGCCAAAAACCGTTTCCCCCAGTAGACGGGGAAAAGCCCCGCCTCCTCCGGTCCTGAAAGCACATCCCGCCGGAAGACCCAAAGGTGACGACCAAGGAGCCGCGCGGCCCCTCGCTCGTTGACCAGAACCCTCACCGCCTGAGTATACTTAAGCGGGGCTTATTGACACCCCCTAAGGCCCCGGGTATCATAGCCAGGGGCGAAGTTTGCGCGTCTTTTCACGAAAGGAGGGAGTGTGGGAGGCCTGGGTCTTATCAAGAGCCTTGCAGAGAAGGAGCGGGAGCTTCTTTCCCGCCTCGAGGCCGCGAAGGAGGAGGCGGCCCTTCTCGTCAAGCGGGCCGAGGAGGAGGCGGGGCTGATCCTGAGACGGGCCGAGGAGGAGGCCAGGGCCCTGGAGGAGCGGTATAAGGCCGAGGAAAGGGCCAAGGTGGGGGCCATCTTAGCCGCGGCCCGGACCAGGGCAGAAGAGGAGGCCCAAAGGCTCAAAAAGGAAGCAGAGCCGCGGCTATCCGCCTTGGTGGACGACCTTCTTCCGGAGGTTCTGCCGTGATCGCCCCCATGGAGAAGCTTCTCGTGGCCGCCCCCAAGGGGCTGGCCCGGGAGCTTCTTCGTGCCCTCCAGGAGGCGGGGGTGGTCCATCTGGAGACCCTCCGGGTGGAGGAGCTTGCCGAGTACCGCCTTTCCCCTGAGGAGGTGGCGGAGCTCCGGGCTTGGGAGGGGGTTCTGGCGGGTTCGGAGCACACCTTGAGCCTTTTGGGTGAGGAGCCGGAGCCCGTAAGACCCTTCCCCGATGGCCTCGAGGCGGCGAAAAGGGCGCTCAATCCCCTTCAGACCCAGGCTGAGGCTCTTCTGAAGGAGCGGCAGGGGCTGGAGGAGGACCTCGAGCAGGCCCGGCTCTTCTCCGAGGTCTTTTCCCACCTTGCAAGGATGGCCCACGGTTTGGACGAAAGCCCCCTGGTCCGCGTTTTGGGCTTCCTCCTGAGCGAGAAGGAGCTTCCCCGGGTGGAGGGGGCGTTGAAGGCCGCCTTGGACGACCGGTTCCTTCTGGCCTCCGAGGCTTTGGGGGGGCGGCTGGCCGTGGTGGTGGTCGTCCACTGGAAAGACCTCGAGGCGGCGCGCCTGGCCCTCTCCCGCCAGGGGATCGCCGAGCTCAAGATCCCCAAGTATGCGGAACTTTCCCTTACCCGCGTGGCCAAGGCCCTTCAGGGCACCTTGGAGAAGGCGCCTCAGGAGCTTTCCGAGGTGCGGGAGGCGCTCTTAAAGCTCAGGAAGGAAGCCGCCCCCACCTTGAAGGCCCTCTGGACCCGGGCCAAGGATGAGGTGGCCCGGCTGAAGGCCCTTCAGGAACTGGCCGCGGGCCGGTTCGGGTTCGCCTTTCTCGGGTATCTGCCCCAGAAGGAGAAGGCCCGGGTGGAGGAGGCCCTTGCACGCTTCAAGGACCGGTTGGTCTACGCCTTTGAGCCGGTGGACGAGCATCACGAGGCAGACCGGGTGCCCGTCGCCCTAGACAACCCCCCCTGGGTCCGGCCGTTTGAGCTTCTGATCTCCTTCCTCAACACGCCGAAGTACGGCACCTACGACCCGAGCCGGGTCGTCGCCCTTTTCTTCCCGTTCTGGTTCGGGATGATCGTGGGGGACATCGGCTACGCTCTGATCTTCGCCCTGGTGGGGCGCTGGCTTTCCGGCTTTGTCCGCCGGGGTGAGCCTTTGGTCATCGACCTCTTCGGCCTCCGGCTCAAACCCCCGGTCCTCCAAAACATTACCCAGTTGCTCCGCTGGATGGTTTTCTGGAGCGTGGTCTGGGGGGTGGTCTACGGGGAGTTTTTCGGAACGCTTTTCGAGCATCTCGGGGTCTTCGGGACGCCGGAGCACCCGGGCCTGATCCCGATCCTCATCCACCGCATCAACACCGCCGCCACCGCCAACCTCCTCATCCTGACCTCGGTGGGCTTTGGGGTTCTCCTGGTCTTCTACGGCCTAGCCCTTAGGGCTTGGTTGGCCCTCCGGCACCACCACATGAAGCACTTCTGGGAGGGGGTGGGGTACCTGGGGGGGCTTGTGGGGCTTCTCGCTTTGGCCTACGCCTACTTGGGAAGGGTGAGCGCCCCCTGGGTGAATGGGCTTATGCTCGGAGGTTTTGGCCTCTTCCTGCTTTCGGTTTTGGCCAGCCGGATCTGGCTCATGATCCCTGAATTGCCCACGCAGGCGGGGCATATCCTTTCCTACATCCGGATCTACGCGGTGGGGGCCTCGGGGGCGGTCCTTGCGGGGCTTCTCACCGACGCTGGTTTTGCCCTCGCCCAGAAGCTGGGCCTTTTCGGCCTGGTCCTGGGGATTTTGGTGGCGGGGCTTTTGCACCTTCTCGTTTTGGTCCTCACCACCTTGGGGCATATGCTCCAACCCATCCGTCTTCTCTGGGTGGAGTTCTTCACCAAGTTCGGTTTTTACGAGGAGAGCGGCCGGCCCTATAGGCCGTTCAGGAGCGTCCGCGAGGGCGCATAAGGGAGGAAAAGAGATGAAGAAGCTAGGGATTATCTTTGCGGTGGTTCTCGGTGCTTTGGCTTTTGCGGCAGAGGGGGCGGCCTCCGGCGGCTCGGACCGGGGTCTCATCGCCGTGGGCATGGGGCTTGCCGTGGGGCTCGCCGCGTTGGGTACGGGCGTGGCGCAGGCCCGTATCGGGGCCGCGGGTCTAGGGGCAGTGGTGGAGGACCGGGGGAACTTTGGCATCGCCTTTATCTTCTTCCTGCTTCCGGAGACCCTGGTCATCTTCGGCCTGCTCATCGCCTTCATCCTGAACGGTAAGCTCTGAGCCCAATTCCCCGCCCTGCCCCCTCGGGGGGTGGGGCGGCCTCAAGGTGAGGAAGATGTCCAAGCTCGAGACGATTCTGGCCCAGGAGGTGGAGGCCGAGATCCAAAGCCTTCGGGAGGAGGCCGAGGCCCAGGCCAAGGCCTTAAAGGAGGAGGCCCAGGCCAAGGCCAAGGCCCTCCTCGAGGCCAAGGAGCGCCAGCTTAAATCCCAGCTGGCCCAGGCCCTAAAGCGTGCGGAAAGCGCCGCCGAGCTTCTCCTTTCCACGGCCCGCACCCAGGCCAAGGGAGAGGTCCTGGCCCAGGCCAGGCGGCTTATGGAGGAGAGGCTTCTGGCCCTTCCTCAGACAAAGGCCTGGCCTGAGGTCCTCAGGAAGCTTGCGGAGGAGGGTATCCGGGCTCTTCCGGAGGCCAGGAAGGCGGTGGTGGCCCCGGAGGACCTGCCCCATCTCGAGGCCTGGGCCCAGGAGAAGGGGCTTAAGCTGGAAGCCGATCCTGGCCTCCGGCTGGGGGTGCGGGTTTTGGCGGGGAAGAACCAGGTGGAAAACACGCTTCTGGAGAGGCTGGACCGGGCCTGGGATGGGGTCAGCGCCCGGCTGGCCAAGGCGCTTTGGGGCTAGGCCATGGATGACTTCAGCTACCTGAACGCCCGGGTCCGGGCCCGCAGGGCGGGCCTCCTCCCTGAGGGGTTTTTCCAAGAGGCCCTGGACCTAAACTTTTCCGACTTCCTTCGGGCCCTTTCCGAGACGGTCTACGGCCAGGAGCTTTCGGGACAGGACCTTGCCGCGGTGGATCGGGCCGTGACCCGGACGCAGGAGAAGCTGGTGGCCGACCTGGTGGACCTTTCGGGGGGGGAGGCGAGGGAGGCTTTGCGCCTCCTCTTCTTGGAGAACGACCTCACCAACCTTAAGGCCATCCTGCGCACCCGGGGCAAGGAGGAGATCGCCTTTCTCCCCGGTACCCTTAAAGAGAGCCTTTTAAGCGCCCTCCTCGAGGCCCAGGACCCCCAGGCCATGGCCCAGATCCTCTCCATCCCCGGCCACCCCTTGGCCCAGGCCCTGCGGGAGGCGGTGCGGCGGGGGGGGGACCTCGAGGCCACCTTGGACCAGCTCTTCTTCCAGGATGCAAAAAGGGCGGCCCAGCGCCTGGGGGATACCACCCTTCAGAGGTACCTGGCCCTGAAGATCGACGCTTTAAACCTGAGCCGGGCTTTCCAGAGCCAGGGCAAGGAAGCCCCCTTCATCCCTGGAGGACACTACGTGGACAAGGTCCGCTTCACCCGGCTTCTGGAAGGGGACTACGCGGTTTTGGACGAGCTGGCCAGGACTCCTCTTTCCGGGCTTTCCGGGGTTAAGACCCTTGCGGAGCTGGAAAGGCGGCTGCGCTGCGCCCTCCTTAAGGCGGCTCGGCAGGGGGGTTCCGACCCCTTAGGGGTGGGTTTGGCCCTGGCCTATGTGAAGGAGCGGGAGTGGGAGGGGCAGCGGATCCGGCTGCTGGCCCGCCGGGCCTACTTCGGTCTGCCCAGGGAGCGGGTGGAGGAGGAGGTGTTCTGCCGATGAAGCTCGCGGTCATTGCCGATCCGGCGGCCGCTTTGGGCTTCCGGCTCGCCGGGTTCTTGGCCTATGGGGCCACGACCCCGGAGGAGGCGAAAAAGCGCCTGGAGGAGCTGGTCCAGGTGGAGGATATCGCTTTGGTGGCCGTGGACCAAAGCCTCCTCCCGGAGCCGGAAAAGGCGGTGGAAAGGCTCCTTAGGGGGAAGGACCTGCCGGTCCTCCTGCCCATATCGGGCCTGAAGGACGCCTTCCAGAACCCGGATGTGGAGGCCTATATGCGGACCCTGGTCCGTCAGACCATCGGGTTTGACATCAAGCTATAATCCGTTTAGGAGGGAAGGATGATTCAAGGGACGATCTTGAAGATCGCGGGCCCCGCGGTCATCGCCAAGGGCATGACCGGGGCCCGGATGTACGACATCTGCAAGGTGGGCCACGAGGGCCTGGTGGGGGAGATCATCCGCCTGGATGGGGATACCGCCTTTGTCCAGGTCTACGAGGACACCTCCGGGCTCAAGGTGGGGGAACCCGTGGTCTCCACCGGCCTTCCGCTGGCGGTGGAGCTCGGCCCCGGGATGCTCAACGGCATCTACGACGGCATCCAGCGCCCCCTGGAGCGCATCCGGGAGAAGACGGGCATCTACATCACCCGGGGCGTGGTGGTCCACCCCTTGGACCGGGAGAAGAAGTGGGCATGGACGCCTGTGGTAAAGCCCGGGGATGAGGTGCAAGGGGGAATGGTTCTGGGGACCGTTCCCGAGTTTGCCTTCACCCATAAGATCCTGGTGCCGCCCGATGTCAAGGGCCGGGTGAAGGAAGTGAAGCCCGCGGGGGAGTACACGGTGGAGGAGCCGGTGGTGGTCTTGGAGGACGGGACCGAGGTCAGGATGTACCACACCTGGCCCGTCCGCCGGGCCCGCCCCGTCCAAAGAAAGCTGGACCCGAACACCCCCTTCCTCACTGGGATGCGCATCCTGGACGTTCTTTTTCCCGTGGCCATGGGCGGCACCGCGGCCATCCCGGGGCCCTTCGGCAGCGGGAAGACCGTGACCCAGCAGTCCTTGGCCAAGTGGTCCAACGCCGACGTGGTGGTCTACGTGGGCTGTGGGGAGCGGGGCAACGAGATGACGGACGTTTTGGTGGAGTTCCCCGAGCTCACCGACCCCAAGACGGGCGGGCCTCTGATGCACCGCACCGTGCTCATCGCCAACACCTCCAACATGCCCGTGGCCGCCCGGGAGGCCAGCATCTACGTGGGGGTGACCATCGCGGAGTACTTCCGCGACCAGGGCTTCAGCGTGGCCCTGATGGCCGACTCCACGAGCCGCTGGGCGGAGGCCCTGCGTGAGATCTCCAGCCGCCTCGAGGAGATGCCCGCCGAGGAGGGCTACCCCCCCTATCTGGCCGCCCGGCTTGCCGCCTTCTACGAGCGGGCGGGCAAGGTGATCACCCTAGGGGGGGAGGAGGGGGCGGTGACCATCGTGGGCGCGGTCTCCCCTCCAGGGGGGGATATGTCCGAGCCGGTGACCCAGTCCACCCTGCGCATCGTGGGGGCCTTCTGGCGGCTCGATGCTTCCTTGGCCTTCCGGCGCCACTTTCCCGCGATCAACTGGAATGGCTCCTACTCCCTTTTCACCGGGGCCTTGGACCCTTGGTACCGGGAGAACGTCGCCCCCGACTACCCCGAGCTGCGCGACAGCGTCTCGGAGCTTTTGCAAAAGGAAGCGGGTCTGCAGGAGATCGTCCAGTTGGTGGGGCCGGATGCTCTTCAGGACGCGGAGCGGCTTACCATCGAGGTGGGCCGGATCATCCGCGAGGACTTCCTGCAGCAGAACGCTTACCACGAGGTAGATGCCTACTGCTCCATGAGGAAGGCCTACGGCATCATGAAGATGATCCTGGCCTTCTATAAGGAGGCGGAGGCGGCCATCCGGCGGGGGGTTTCCATCGACGAGGTGCTGAGCCTTCCCGTGGTGGAGCGGATCGGCCGGGCCCGGTACGTCAGCGAGGACGCGTTTGGGGCCTATTTTGAGGAGGCCATAAAGGAGATCGAGGGGGCCTTCAAAGCCCTGGCCTAGGAGGGAAGATGGACCTTTTGAAGAAGGAGTACACCTCCATCACCTACATTTCGGGGCCGCTCCTCTTCGTGGAGAACGCGAAGGACCTGGCCTACGGCGCCATTGTGAACATCAAGGATGGAACGGGGCGCCTCCGGGGTGGCCAGGTGATTGAGGTTTCCGAGGAGTACGCGGTCATCCAGGTGTTTGAGGAGACCACCGGGCTGGACCTGGCCACCACCAGCGTGAGCCTGGTGGAGGACGTGGCGAGGCTTGGCGTCTCCAAGGAGATGCTGGGCCGGCGGTTCAACGGCATCGGGAAGCCCATTGACGGCCTTCCCCCCATCACCCCGGAGAAGCGCATCCCCATCGTGGGCCTTCCCCTGAACCCCGTGGCCCGTCGGAAGCCGGAGGAGTTCATCCAGACTGGGATCTCCACCATCGACGTGATGAACACCCTGGTGCGGGGGCAGAAGCTGCCCATCTTCTCGGGATCGGGACTTCCGGCCAACGAGCTCGCGGCCCAGATCGCCCGGCAGGCCACCGTCCGGCCCGACCTTTCCGGGGAAGGGGAGGAGGAGGAGCCCTTTGCCGTGGTCTTTGCCGCCATGGGCATCACGCAAAGGGAGCTTTCCTACTTCATCCAGGAGTTTGAGCGCACAGGGGCCCTTTCCCGCTCCGTTCTCTTCCTCAACAAGGCGGACGACCCCACCATCGAGCGCATCCTCACGCCCCGGATGGCCCTTACCGTGGCTGAGTACCTGGCCTTCGAGCACGACTACCACGTCTTGGTCATTCTCACGGACATGACCAACTACTGCGAGGCCCTGCGGGAGATCGGGGCGAGCCGCGAGGAGATCCCCGGCCGCCGGGGGTATCCGGGGTACATGTACACCGACCTGGCCACCATCTACGAGCGGGCCGGGGTGGTGGAGGGGAAGAAGGGCTCGGTGACCCAGATCCCCATCCTTTCCATGCCCGACGACGACCGGACCCATCCCATCCCTGACCTCACCGGTTACATCACCGAAGGCCAGATCCAGCTTTCCCGGGAGCTTCACCGCAAGGGCATCTACCCCCCCATTGACCCCTTGCCCTCCCTTTCCCGGCTTATGAACAACGGC
Organism: Thermus sp.; assembly: GCF_040290245.1. GTDB lineage: Bacteria > Deinococcota > Deinococci > Deinococcales > Thermaceae > Thermus_A. The sequence goes on along the minus strand of NZ_PSMQ01000028.1, from coordinate 9,043 downwards.
GTGGGCAAGGGGAAGACCCGGGAGGACCACAAGCAGGTCTCGGACCAGCTCTACTCCGCCTACGCCAACGGGGTGGACATCCGGAAGCTGGTGGCCATCATCGGGGAGGATGCCCTCACGGAGAACGACCGCCGCTATCTCCAGTTTGCCGATGCCTTTGAGAAATTCTTCATCAACCAAGGGCAGCAGAACCGCTCCATTGAGGAGAGCCTCCAGATCGCCTGGGCGCTTCTTTCCATGCTGCCCCAGGGGGAGCTGAAGCGGATCTCCAAGGACCACATCGGCAAGTACTACGGCCAGAAGCTCGAGGAGATCTGGGGTGCGCCGCAGGTTTAGGGGGTGAGGGATGAGCCAGGTGAGCCCCACCCGGATGAACCTCCTCCAGCGCCGGGGGCAGCTCCGCCTGGCGCAAAAGGGGGTGGACCTCCTCAAGAAGAAGCGGGATGCCCTGGTGGCGGAGTTCTTCGGCCTGGTCAAGGAGAGCCTGGAGGCCCGCAAGGCCCTGGTCCGTACCGCCCAGGAGGCCTACTCGGCCCTCCTCCTGGCCAGCGCCTTTGAGACTCCGGAGCGGGTCAAGGCCCTGGCCTTGGGGGTGCCCTTAGTGGAAGGGGTAGAGGCGGAGGTGGAGAACGTCTGGGGGAGCAAGGTGCCCAAGCTCAAGGCCTCTTTTCCTGAGGCGGCCCTTTCCGATGCGCCCCTGGTCCTCGAGGCCCAGGCCGCCTTCCGCCGCTACGCCGAGGCTTTGATCCAGGTGGCCAACACGGAGACCCGCCTGAGGAAGATCGGCGAGGAGATCAAGAAGACCACCCGGCGGGTGAACGCCTTGGAGCAGGTGGTCATCCCCGGGATCCGGGGCCAGATTCGTTTCATCCAGCAGGTCTTGGAGCAAAGGGAGCGGGAGGACACCTTCCGCTTGAAGCGCATCAAGGGCAAGATCGAAGCCCGGGAGGCGGAGGAGGGTGGGGCCAACCCCCACCTGGAGATCGGGGTGGGTCTTTAGCGCCTCCTCCCTTAGCCCTGGGCTTGCTCGCTGAGGCATAGGCCTTGGCGGGTTTTGCTATTGACTGGGTTCAAGGTTTCTGGGTAGACTCCTCTTCGGAGGGACAGTATGACGCGTCTTTTCGGCCTCCTTTTGTTTTTTGCGTTGGCCTTGGCGCAGGGTCTGGGTCCTTACTGGCAGGAGGTCCAGCCCCCCGGTACGGTCTGTTCGGACGGTTCTCCCTGGAAGTTCTACGTGAGCCCGGGGGATCCCAAGAGGGTCTTGATCGACTTCCAAGGGGGCGGGGCCTGCTGGAACGCCCAGACCTGTGCCCCTGAGAGCCGGACCTACCGCAAGAAGGTGGACCCGCAGGAGCTCCTTTTGGCCCAGGGGATTTACAACCGGATGAGCATCGCCAACCCCTTCTTCGGCTGGACCCACGTCTTCGTTCCCTACTGCACGGGGGATCTGCACGTGGGCCGGGCCACGGTGGACTACGGTGGGTTCAAGGTCCACCACCAGGGGGCGCGCAACGCCCTGGCTGCTTTGGAATACGTTTTCAGAAATTATCCTAAGCCGGATCGGGTCTTCGTCACAGGTTGTAGCGCAGGCGGGTATGGGGCCGTCTTCTGGGCAGATAAGATTCTCTCTACTTACAAAAACGTTCAGATCGCCGTCTGCGGGGATGCGGCCTTGGGCGTAGCCACTCGCGACTTCCCTGGAAACCGTGTGTGGAATGCCCGTCTGCCCGAGCTTCCTGGTCTGGGTCCGAACCCCAGCGTGGAGGAGATCTACCGTGCCCTGGCCCAAACCTATCCCAGCGCGGCCTTTGCCCAGTACACCACCCAGCTGGACGGGACCCAGATCTACTTCTATGGCCTCATGAAGGGGGAGGCTTCCCCTTCGCAGGCCACCGCTCAGGAGTGGGCCCTAAGGGCCCAGGCCAGCCTGAAGGCCCTGGCCCAGGAGAAGAACTTCACCTACTACCTGGCCCCGGGCAGCCAGCACTGCATCCTCCCCCGGCCTGAGCTCTACACCCTAAAGGTGGGGGAGGTGAGCCTTTTGGACTGGCTCAGGTCCCTGGCGGAGAAGGGCCAGGCCCCTCGAGTCGGAGGTCAGTAAGGTCGGGAAGCGTTTTAAGGAGGCTCCGATACGCCTCCTTGGGGGAGGGGGCCTGGAGGAGGACGATAAGGGCCTCCTCCCCTTTTTGCACCAGGGCATCCGCCTTTAGGGTAAAGACCCCCTGGAAGTGGAGCGCGTCCACCAGGCCGGTGCGCAGCCGGTCGTAGGCGCTCAGCCGCGGGTTCTGCGGCTTGAGCCGGGCGAGAAGGCGGGCCCAGGCCAGGTAGAGGGGGTACCGGTCCGGGTAGGCCCTCTGCAGGGCGAAGAGGAAGAGGTAGTTGGCCAGAAACTCGTCCAGCCAGCGCCGGCCGCTTCGAAGCCGCCAGGCCACCTGGACCGCGTGGGCATACTCGTGCCCCAAAGTAAGGTCCAGAAACTCCGCCAAGGGCCCGGGAAGCCCCCCCTCGGCCACCGGGAGGAGGGCCTGGCGCAGGCGGTGGAGGAGGTGGTCAGGGTAGACGAGGGGGATGAAGAGGTAAAGCCGCAGCCGGCTTGTCCGCTGGAAGGGAAGGCCGTAGGGCACCCGGGTTCTTTCCCGCCAGTCCTTCTCCGAAAGCACGAAAAGGGTGACGGGGGGAAGGGGCCGGTACCGGAGGTAGACCCGGTGGAGGCCCTCGAGGTAGGCCTGGACCTGGGCCGTCCGCGCCCTGCCCCCAGCGCTATGAAAGGCGGGAAGGGCGGGATGGGGAAGGGCGTTCATATGACCTCCCTGAACCCGATTCGCTCCGCCTGGGCCTGGAGTTCCCGCCTGAGGAGGGGGTGGGCCTCGAGGCGGGGGTCCGTTTCCAGGATCTCCTTGGCCAGGGCCCGGGCCCTTTCGATGAGGTCCGTGTCCTCCGTTAGGTCCCCCAGCCTCAGCTCCGGGTAGCCGGACTGCCTCACGCCTCTAAGCTCCCCTGGTCCTCGGAGCTTCAGGTCCATCTCCGCGATGTAAAACCCGTCGTTCGAGGACTCCAGCACCTTAAGCCTCCTTAGGGTTTTCTGGCTTGCCTCCCCCGCGAGGAGGATGCAGTAGCCGGGAAGCCCCCCCCGGCCCACCCGGCCCCGGAGCTGGTGGAGCTGGGCCAGGCCGAAGCGCTCCGCGTTCTCCACGATCATCACCGTGGCCCTGGGGATATCCACCCCCACCTCGATCACCGTGGTGGAGACCAGAAGCTGGATCTCCCCCCTTCGGAAGGCCTCCATCACCTGGTCCTTTTCCTCCGGGGGCATCCGGCCGTGGAGGAGCCCCATGGACACCCCAGGGAAAAGGGCCTTGAGCTCCTCGTAAAGCGCGGTGGCCGCCTTGAGCTCCAGCGCCCCCTCTTCGGCTTCCTCTATGGCGGGGGCCACCACGAAGACCTGGTGGCCCTTTTCCAGCTCAGCCCGGGCGAACTGGTAGGCCTGGTGGCGCATCCGGTGGGGCAGGACCTTGGTCTTGACGGGGAGGCGGCCTGGAGGAAGTTCGTCCAGGGTGGAGAGCTCGAGGTCGCCGTAAAGGGTGAGGGCCAGGGAGCGGGGGATGGGGGTGGCGGACATGACCAGGACATCCGGGGGAGTCTTGGCCATCCTCAAAAGCGCCCGGCGCTGCAGCACCCCGAAGCGGTGCTCCTCGTCGATGACCGCAAGGCCGAGGTCGGCAAAGGCCACCCCCTCTTGGATGAGGGCGTGGGTTCCCACCACCACCTGGGCCTCCCCAGTGGCCAGCCGCCTTAGCACCGCCTCCCGCTCCTTAGGGCTGAGGGAGCCTAACAGCAGCTCCACCCGGATCCCGAGGGGGAAGAGGTAGCGGGTGAGGTTCTCGTAGTGCTGTTTGGCCAGGATCTCCGTGGGGGCCATCAGGGCCCCTTGGACTCCGTTTTGGGCCGCCACGTAAAGGGCCAGGGCGGCCACCACCGTCTTTCCCGAGCCCACATCCCCCTGGAGGAGCCGGGCCATCTGCCTGGGGGACTGCATGTCCTTTAAGATCTCCCCTAAAGCCCTTTCCTGCGCCCGGGTGAGGGCAAAGGGCAGGGTGGACCGGAAGGACTGAAGCCAGGCCTCCTCCACGTGGAACCGCCTCCCTAGGACCATGCCCCCCGCGTCCAGGAGGGCTTTAAGCTCTAAAAGAAGGTACTCGTCAAAGCGGAGCCGCAAAAGGGCCCGCTTGAGGTCCTCCTCCGAGTCTGGGAAGTGGATGTGCTTGTACGCGAAGCCCCGGGGCACCAGGCCCAGCCGGGCCCGGTAGGCCTCCAAGGGGTCTTCGATTGCGGCCACCTCCAGGGCTTTATGCACCGTCCGCCGGATAAAGGCCTGGCTTACCCCCTCCTTGGCGGGGTAGACGGGGACGATCCTTCCCGTGGAGAGGGACTCCTGCCCTTCGTCCTCAAAGTGCTCCACCAAAAGCTGGACCTTCCCCCTTTTTTGCACCCGGCCTGTGGCCAGAAGGGTGGCCCCTTCCTCCAGCTTGCTCAGGACCCAGGGCTGGTTGAACCAGACTAGGGTGATCCGCCATCCCCAGGCGTCCTGGGCCAGGGCCTGGACGATCTGCATGCCCTTCCTCGGGGTTTTGATCAACTCCTTTTTTAGGATTTTAACCAATAAAGTGGCCTTCTGCCCCTCCTCCAAGAACCTCACCCCGGGAAGGGCCCGGCGGTCCTCGTACCGCCTGGGGTAGTACTCGAGGACATCCCTCAGGGTGTGAAGCCCGAGCTCCGCGAGCTTTTTCCGGCTTTGGGGCGGGGCGAGGAGGTGGGCGGGGGCCTCCAGGCGAGCTTCTCCAGAACTGAGCCCCTGGCCCGGGGGGGAAGCGGGGGTTTCTTCTAAAAGTTCCAACGCCCTTTCCAGGACGCGCCGCCGCTTTTCGGGCGGGAGGTCCCGGTAGCCCTGGAAAAGCCTTTGGAGCTCGGGGAAGGGGTGGGCCAGGGTCTGGACCAGCCGTTCCAGACCCCCCACCACCACCCGGTCCTGGGCTCCGTCCTCGAGCTCCTTCAAAAGGGGGCGGCGGATCCTTTCCCTCAGCTCCGCCAAGGTCACGGTTTCATGATACCCTGCCTACTATGGGCCTATGGACGGCGGTCTTGGAAAACGGTCTCACCCTGGCCCTGGAGGAGCGGGACTACCCCGGCGTGGCCTTTCAGCTCCTCCTTCCTGGGGCGGGGGCGGTACAGGACGGCCCTATCCAGGGGTCGGCCACCCTTCTGGAGGCCTGGCTTTGGAAGGGGGCGGGAGACCTGGACGCCCGGGCCTTTGCCCAGGCCCTGGACCGGCTGGGGGTTCGGCGGCAAAGCGGCGTGGGCCTGGAGTACGCCGCCTTTTCTGCGGCGTTTCTGTCCGAGGCTTTGGAGGAGGTTTTCCGGCTCTACGGCGAGCTCTTCCGCCGCCCCTGGCTTCCCGAGGCGGCCTTTGAGGCGGTGCGGAGCGTGGCCCTTCAGGAGCTGGCCTCCTTGGAGGACCAGCCTGCGCGGAAGCTGTTCAGCTTTCTCCGCCGCCAGGTCTTCCTCTCCCCTCACGGCCAGGAGCCCCTGGGACGGGAGGAGGATCTGGAGCGGGCCACTCCAGAGGCGGTGCGGCGGGAGTTCTTCCGCTACACGCCGAGGGGCGCCATCTTGGCGGTGGCGGGGGGGGTGGACTGGGGTCGGCTTCTTGGGGCGGTAGAGCCCCTTCTGGCCTGGCGGGGAGAGGAGCTCCCTTACCCAGAGCCCCGGCTTTCCGAACCCCAGACCTTTGCCCTCTTCCGCTCCACCGCCCAGGTCCAGATCGGCCTCGCCTACCGGGACGTGGGGCCGGAGGACGAGGCGTTTTACGCGGCTAGGCTGGCCCTCGAGGTCCTCTCGGGGGGGATGGCGAGCCGTCTTTTTACCGAGGTGCGGGAGAAGCGGGGCCTGGTCTATGCCGTCTCCGCCTTCCCTGCCGGCGTAAAGGGGCAGGGCCTCCTTATGGCCTATGCCGGGACGACCAAAGAGCGGTACCGGACCACCCTCGAGGTCTTAAAGCAGGAGATCGCCCGGCTACGTGAGGGGGTTTCCGAGGAGGAGCTCCCTCGGGCCAAGGTGGCCCTGCGCACCGCCCTGGTCATGGGGGATGAGTCGGTTCGCACCCGCGCTGCTTCCATGGCCCGGGACCTGTACACCCTAGGCCGGGTCCGGCCCCTTTCCGAGGTGGAAGAGGCCGTCGAAAAGACCTCCCTAGAGGCGGTGAACGGCTTCCTGGCCCGGCATCCGTACGAAAACCCCTGGGTGGGGCTTCTGGGGGAGGTGGAGGATGTTTCGCGAGGAGAAGCTTAAAAACGGCCTCACCGTGGTGGCGGAGATCCTGCCCCAGGCCCGGAGCGTGGCCCTGGGGTACTTCGTGAAGACGGGGGCCCGGGACGAGGGGCCGGAGGAGAGCGGGGTCAGCCACTTCCTCGAGCACATGGTCTTCAAAGGCCCACATGACCTGGACGCCCTCACGGTCAACCTCCTGTTCGACCGGATGGGGGCGCAGTACAACGCCTTCACCTCGGAGGAGGCCACGGTGTACTACGGGGCCGTCCTGCCCGAGTTTGGCCTGGACCTTTTGCGGCTTTTGACCCGGCTCATGCGCCCCGCCCTGAGGCCGGTTGACTTTGAACTGGAAAGAAAGGTCATCCTGGAGGAGATCGCCCGCTACGAGGACCGGCCGGGGGCCATGGCTTTCGAGTGGGCGAGGCAGGCCTTCTTCCAGGGCCACCCCCTGGGGAACTCGGTCCTGGGAAGCCGGGAGAGCATCACCGCCCTTAGCCCAGACCAGATGGCGGACTACCACAGGAGGCGGTACGTGCCGAAGAACGTGCTCCTCGCCCTTTCCGGACCCCTAGACCTGCCCCGGGTTCTAGAGGAGGTGGAGGCCCTTACGGAAGACTGGGTGGGGGAGGCGGTGCGGGCCTATCCTCCCCTTACCCTGCGGGTAGGAGCAGAGAAAAGACCCTACGCCAAGGCCCGCCAGCTCTACCTGGTGGGGCTTTACCCCGGGGTGGCCTTCCAGGACGAGCGGCGCTACGCGGCCGGTGTGCTGGCCCACCTCATGGGGGAGGAGGCGGGGCGGCTTTACTGGGCCCTGGTGGACCGGGGCCTGGCGGAGACGGCGAGCTTCGGCCACGAGGAGGCGGATGGGGCAGGCTTCTTCTACGCCTATGTCCAGGCGGACCCCAAGTACGAGGCCCTGGTCCGGGAGGCGCTTTCCGAGGAGTTTTCCCGGCTTTCCCTCGAGGGGGTGACGGAGGACGAGGTGGAGCGGGCCCGGACGGCCCTGGCCACGGGGGTGGTCTTCGCGGGGGAGACCCCCATGCAGCGCCTTTTCCACCTGGGCCTCCACCACCTCTACACCGGCCGGTATGCGCCCTTAGACGAGGAAAAAGCCCGTATCCTCTCCGTGACCCGGGAAGAGGTTATGGCCCTTTTGGAGGAGGCCCCCTTCCAAAAGGGGTTTGCCCTGATGGTGGTCCCGGATGGAGCCTAAGGCCCTCCTCGCGGCCTTGGTCACCCTCTTCTTCTGGGCTTCGGCGTTTGCGGGTATCCGGGCGGGGCTTTTGGGCTATAGCCCGGGCCACCTTACCCTTTTGCGCTTCCTGGTGGCCTCTTCCGCCCTCCTCCTTTACGCCTTCTTCGCCCGGATACCGCCCCCTCGAGGAAAGGACCTTCCCCGGCTTTTGGTCCTCGGAGTTTTGGGCATAACCCTTTACCACACCGCCCTCAACTTTGGAGAAAAGACGGTTTCAGCCGGGGCGGCCAGCCTCCTCATCGCCTCTGGGCCCGTCTTCACCGCCCTCCTCTCCTACTTTTTTTTGAAGGAAAAGCTCTCCCTTTGGGGCTGGGGGGGGATCCTCCTGGCCTTTTCGGGGGCGGCCCTCATCGCGTTTGGGGAGGGGGGCGGAGTGCGGCTGGAGAAGGGGGCGCTTCTTATCCTCCTCTCCGCCCTTTCCACCTCCTTTTACTTCGTCCTGCAGAAACCCCTTTTTGCCCGGTACCCCCCCCAGGCGATGACCGTCTACACCCTTATCCTGGGCACCCTGCCCCTCCTTTTCTTCGCCCCCGGCCTGGGGGAGGCCCTCCGGACGGCCCCGCTTTCCGCCACCTTAAGCGTGGTCTACCTAGGCCTTTTTCCAGGGGCTTTGGCCTACTTCACCTGGACGTATGCGCTTTCCAAGACCCCCGCCTCGAGGCTGGCCAGCTTCCTTTACCTTTCCCCCCTTCTCGCCATCCTGATCGGCTACCTCTGGCTTGGGGAGGTCCCTTCCCCTTTGGCCCTTCTGGGTGGGGGGTTGGCCCTTCTGGGGGTCCTCGTGGTGAACACCTGGGGGCGGGTATAAAGGGGGCATGAGGCCCCTTCTCCTTCTCGCCCTTTTCCTTTCCGCCTGCGCGCCAAGCCTTTTGCCGTTTGACCCCGGCCGGCTCCCAGACCCCGCGGACTGGGACCCAAAGCCCGCCCCTTTGGAGTGGTGGTACGCCTCGGGGCATCTAGGGCAGTACGCCTTCCATTTCGCCTTCTTCAAGGCCTACCCGCCCCGGGACTACCAGGGGATGGGCCTGCTTGGCTGGCTCTTCCCCGGACCTTTCCACGCGGTCCATCTTGCCCTCACCGATTTAAGGACAGGGGAACGGACCTCTCTCGAGGCCTCCAGTTTTCCCAAAGGCGAGGCTCAGGTGGGGCCGGGGCCCACTTTGGCGCTTGCGGGCTTCCGCTTCTTTCGCCAGGGCGCTTCCTTTCGGCTTGAGGGGGGGCCTTTGGCTCTGGAGCTTCACCCTTTAAAGCCCCCGGTCCTCCACCCGCCCGGCTACTCGGGCACGGAGGAGACGGGCCGGATGTACTACCAGTCCTACACCCGACTTCTAGCCCAGGGGCAGGTTTTAGGGAAGGAGGTGGAGGGTCTGGCCTGGTTGGACCACCAATGGGGGGACCAGCCCTCCGGCTTCCAGACCACCTGGGACTGGTTCGGCCTCCACCTTTCCACGGGCCAGGAGCTCA
>NZ_PSMQ01000115.1:0-2220 GCF_040290245.1 Thermus sp. | reverse complement strand
GGCCGCCTCCCGGCCTGCCTCCAAGGCCCTTCTGGCCTCCTCCAGGGAGAGGGCCGCCCCCCGGGCCAGGTTCCCTGTCCCCTCCCGCACCTTGCGCTTGAGGAGAAGGGGGTGGTCGGGCAGCTCCCCCTTTACCCCCACGTCCAGGACGTAGACCTTCGCCTCCGCCTCCTGGGCGAACTGGTTGATGGCGGCCCCGCCCCGGAGGAAGTTGAGCACCATCTGGAAGGTGACCTCCTGGGGGTAGGCCGAGACCCCCTCGGCCACCACCCCGTGGTCGGCGGCGCAGACCACCACCGCCCCCGGGCCCAGCTCGGGCTTGAGCCGCCTCTGGATGGCGGCCAGGCGTACCGCGACCTCCTCCAGGTGGCCCAAAGACCGGGGGGGCTTGGTCAGCTCCTCCATACGGGCCTTCGCCAAAGCCAGAATCGCCTCTAAGCCGTTTGGGTCAGTCCTTTCCCACATCCTTTGCCTCCTGGGTTCCAAGGGTCCCGGGCCAAAGCCGCTCGAGGACCCCCACCACCTCCCCCACCACCAAAAGGGCCGGATCGGGGGCCCTGAGCCGCTCCAACCCCTCCAGCCGCCCCAGGGCCACCGCCTGGTTGGGCCAGGTGCCCCGGCCGATCAGGGCCACGGGGGTATGGGGAGGGCGGTGGGCCAGAAGGACGGATTTCAGGGCCGGAAGCTGGTGGAGCGGCATCAGAAAGACCAGGGTGTCCGCGGAGAGCCCAAAGGGGTCATGCCCCGTGAGGACGGAGAACCCCCTGGCCATCCCCCGGTGGGTAAGGGGAAGGCCCAAGGCAGAGGGCACCCCGGTGGCGCTGGACACCCCGGGGACGACCACAAAGGGGATGCCCTGCTCCAAAAGGAAGAGGACCTCCTCACCCCCCCGGCCAAAGACCATGGGATCCCCCCCCTTGAGCCGAACCACCACCCGGCCCCTCCCCGCGTGCTCGGCCATGAGCCGGTGGATCTCCTCCTGGGAAGTCTTCTCCCCATACCCCCGCTTGCCCACCTCGAGCCAGAGGGCCCTGGGGTTGAAGGCCCGGAAGGCCTCGGGGACTAGGGCGTCCTTAAGCACCACCTCCGCCCGCTCCAGGGCCAGCCGGCCCTTGAGGGTCAAAAGCCCGGGGTCCCCGGGGCCAGCCCCGACCAGATAGACGAGGGCAGGGGGCAGGTCCAGGCTCATCCCTGCCGCTCCTCTTTTGAAGCCTCCTTCCTGCGCGGGAAAAGGCGGTGCAACCGCCTGTGGAGAAGGTCCAGATCGGCGTAGAAGCCCTCGAGTTCCCGCTCCAGGGCCCTCACCCGCTGAAGCGCCGCCTCGGTGGCCAGGGCCAGCCCCCGGTCATATGCCCCCCCTTCCGAGAGCTGGCCCTCCAGATGGGCCAAGGCCTCCTCCAGGCCCCGGCGAAGGGCGGGAAGGCTTTTCGCCTCCACCAGGCGGGAGAGCTCCCGCCTCACCCCAAGGACCGGGGCGAGCTCCTCCCGCTCGTGCTCCAGGTCGTGCTCCTCCTTTTCCAGAAGCCTTCCGATCGCAATCCTCAGGGCCGAAAGTTCGTGGCAAGCCATCAGATCACCTCCAAAAGCCTCTTTTCGTACACCTCTCCCCCCTCGAGGTGGACCCTTCGGAAGGGGAGAAGGTCGGCCTGGGCAAACCCCCCGTAGACCACCCCCTCCGGATAGGCGATCAGGATGGGCCCCCGGCCGCAGCGGGAAAGGCAGGGGGTGGGGGTGATCTGGACCAGGGAGGACAGGTCCCTCAAGGCCTCCTCCAGGCCTCTGAGCACCCCCAAAGCCCCCTGGGCGCGGCAGGTTTCCCCGGTGCAGAGGAGGAGGTGGGTGAAGGGGCCATGGGGGTGCCGGCCCGGGGCGAAAAGGGCGTGGCGAAGGGCCTTAAGCCCCGCGATCTGGGCCTCCCGCCTGGGGGCGAAGCGGCCGATGGGGAAGCGGAAACGGCAGGTGTCGCACGGGGCGCCTCCCCCCTCCAACGCCTCGCGGTAGCGGCCCATGAGGGCCTCGAGGAGGGCCGGATGCCCCATAAGGGGGGGAAGGAGCTCCAGGTGAAGCCCCTCCACCCGGCGCTTTAGCCTCTCCTCCACCACCCCCCGGAAGAAGAGATGGGGAAGGAGGAAGACCCGCTTGGGCCTAAGGCCCGCCAGGCGGAGGAGGGCCTCCCCCGGGGTGGGGCGGGCCTTGGCCGCGTAGGCGGGGAGGACGGGG
>NZ_PSMQ01000027.1:0-22624 GCF_040290245.1 Thermus sp. | reverse complement strand
AGCGGGAACCTGAACCCGGGGGGAGAGTACAGCTACACCTTCCAGACCCCGGGGAGCTACTCGATCTACTGCAGGCACCACCCCTATATGACCCTTAGCCTGCAGGTGGGTCCCTGATGCGCCATCCCTATTGAGGCCTCGACCTTAGGGTCTCCAGAATCTCCCTGAGCAACCTGACCTCCTCTGGAGGCTCTGAAGGCAAGGTCTCATCGGCTTTCTTGGCCCGGCGCTTCTGGGCCTCGAGGGGGGCCACCACCAGGAAGTAGACGGCTACCGCGATCACCAGGAAGTTGACCACCGAGTTAACGAAGCTCCCCAGGGCCAAGGGCCCCACCTTCCAAGCGGAAAGGTCAGGCTTACCCCCTAGGACCCCGATAAGGGGGGTAAGGATGTCCTTCACTAAGGACTGCACGACCTGGCCAAAGGCTCCACCGATGATGAAAGCCACCGCCAGGTCCACCACGTTTCCGCGCAGGATAAAATCCCTAAACCCCTTCAGCATAATTGGGTTCACCTCCTTTGAACATGCTGCAGGCACATCCCCATTTAATATAGAAGTGACCCCCGATGGGCTGAAGAGCTCAAAGCGTGGGGTTCAGGAGGTAGGCATGGCTAAGGTTCGCCTCGAGCACATTTGGAAGCGCTTCGGGAAGGTGGTGGCGGTCAGGGACTTTAACCTGGAAACGGAGGACGGGGAGTTCGTGGTCTTCGTGGGCCCCTCGGGCTGCGGCAAGACCACGACGCTCCGGATGATCGCGGGCCTGGAGGAGGTTTCCGAGGGTGGGATCTTCATTGGAGACCGCCTGGTCAACGATGTCCCCCCCAAGGACCGGGATATTGCCATGGTCTTCCAGAACTACGCCCTTTACCCCCATATGAACGTTTACGAGAACATGGCCTTCGGGCTTCGCCTGCGCCGGGTGCCCCGGGAGGAGATCGACCGAAGGGTGAAGGAGGCGGCCCGGATCCTAAAAATAGAGCACCTCTTAAACCGTAAACCCCGGGAGCTCTCGGGCGGCCAGCGTCAGCGGGTGGCCATGGGACGGGCCATCGTCCGCGAGCCCCAGGTCTTTTTGATGGACGAACCCCTGTCCAACCTGGACGCCAAACTCCGGGTAGAGATGCGGGCGGAGATCGCCAAGCTCCAGAGGCGGCTTGGGGTCACCACGATCTACGTGACCCACGACCAGGTGGAGGCCATGACCCTGGGCCACCGGATCGTGGTGATGAAGGACGGGGAGATCCAGCAGGTGGACAACCCTCTTAACCTCTACGACTTCCCCGCCAACCGCTTTGTTGCGGGTTTTATCGGCAGCCCCGCCATGAACTTCCTAAAGGCCCGGGTGGAGATCCAAGGGGATGCTCTTTACCTGGCCCACCCCGCCTTCCGCATCCAGGCAAACGCTGTCTTGGCTGGGCCCTTAAGGGCCTATGCAGGCAAGGAGGTCTGGATGGGGATCCGCCCCGAACATATGGGACTCAAGGGCTTTACGGTCATCCCGGAGGGTGAAAACATCCTCCGAGGCGAGGTGGAGGTGGTGGAGCCCCTGGGTGCCGAGACGGAGATCCATGTCTCCGTGGCCGATATCCTCTTAACCGCCAAGGTGGATGGCCACCCTCCCGTGCGGCCAGGGGAGAAGGTGGAACTTTTGGTGGACGTGGAGCGCCTCCACGCCTTTGACCCAGAAACGGACCGGACCATTGGCCATGCCCTTTCCCGGGAAAGGGTGGCCGCCCGCTAGGCCCAGCGCATAGAATGGGTGCGTGAGCCGCCTTTTCATCCTCGAGAGCACCGTAAAAACCACCCAGACTCCGCCCGCCAGCGCCCACAAGCAGCCCCAAGGCCGGGTGGTCCCCCGGGCCGCCTCGGAGGGGCACCGTAAAGCAAGGTGGGCGGATGCCTTTTTTGCCCTTCGCGGGGAAGAAAGGCAGGCCCTCCAGAAGCACGTTGCCAAGACCCAAGGCCGCCCATGGACTCAAGGAGGACTCCCGTGAAAAAGGCCCTGAACCTCCTCCTCCTTCTGGCCCTTGTGCCCTCCCTTTTCAGCCTCCTACCCAGGCTCGAGGCGGAGCGGCCAGGGCCGGTGGTCCTGGTGATGGACGGGAAGGCCCTCGAGGAGGAGGCCCGCTCCCGCGGGGAGTCTTTCCTCGAGGCCTTCCGGCGGTACCAGGCCCAGGGGGTCGTTGGGGTGAGCCTGTATGAAAGCACCGTACGGGACTGGGTGGACCGGGGCAGCCTCCTGCTCAAGCGGGGCCTTGAGCTTAAGGAGGAGGGCCTGCCCGCCCGGCCCGGCTGGTTCTACCTCAAGGGGGACAAGGGGCTTTTGGACCTCCTCCAAACCGCCTACACCCTGCCCACCCATGCGCTTCCCGGGTACCTGGGCTTTCCCATAGACCCCTCCTTCCTCCCCGCCCTCTACGACCCCAGTCTGGCCCAGGCGCTCAAGACCGCGGGGGCCTATCTGGTCTACCGCCCCTCGAACCATCCCCTGCGGGTCCTCAGGGAAGACCTCATCCCCAAGGAGGCGGACGCGGTGGTCTTCGCGGGCACAGAGGCTTTGGGCTTTCCCCACCGCCTCGAGGAGGCCAAAGCCCTGGTGCGCGTCCCCGTGGCCTGGATCGAAGGCACACCCCAGGAGGGCTTCAACGCCTTTCAAGAGGCCGGGGTGCTCCGGCTTTTCAGCCTGAAGCCGGAGTGGCAGCTCACCCTTAAGCCCAAGGAGGCGGCGGATAAGTTCGTCCTGGCCGCCCGGGAAAGGGGGCATCAACTCCTCTATCTGAGGCCCTACCCGTACCCGGTGGACACCGCCTTGTTCCTAAACCGCCTTAAGGAGGAGCTCGCCGCCTCCCACATTCCCCTGGGGGTGCCCCGGGTCAGGACGTTTACCCCTTCCCCGTTAAGGCACCTGGCCTGGGTGGGGGTTCTATCGGGTCTTAGCCTTCTCGGCCTGGGGCTTTCCGCCTATGGGCCTCTGGTGGCAGGCCTTCTCCTCCTCTTCGCCCTAGGGTATGGGGGCAGCCAGGGGGGGGCGCTCCTGGCCGCCTTGGTCTTCCCCACCTTGGGGTTTTTGGGGCCCAGAAACGGCCTATGGATGTGGCTGAGAAGCCTTGGCTACGCCCTGGCGGGGGTGGTCTTCCTCTCCGCCTTGGGGAGCACCCCGGGGGCCGTCCTGGGCCTTACCCCTTTCAAAGGGGTCTTTCTCACCCTGATTGTCCCACCCCTTTTGGTCCTTTACAGCTTCCTTCCCAAAGACTTCAAGGAAGCCCTGAGCCGGCTTTTCCATCACCCCCTGCGCCTGGGGGAGGTGGGGTTTGGGGTCTTGGGGCTGGCCCTCCTCGCCTTGGCGCTCCTCCGCCGGGGCAACGACGCGCCCATCGTGCCCGACTGGGAGCTTAAGCTCCGGGCCCTTCTCCAAGAGGCCATGGTCCGGCCCCGCTTCAAAGAGGTCTTCGGCCACGCGGTCTTTCTTCTCGCCTTATTCCTCCCCTGGCCGCGGTGGGTTCAAAACGCCCTTCTGGGGGTGGCCGCGGTGGGCATGGCCTCGATCCTGAACACCTTCAGCCACTTTCACACCCCGCTACCCATCTCCTTCTTCCGGGTGATCAACGGGGCGGTGCTTGGGCTGGCCCTGGGGGGAATTGGGGTTATCCTGGGAAGGAGGCTCTTGCGATGGTGGTGGGGGTAGCGGGGTACTACGGGTTTAAAAACGCGGGGGACGAGGCCATTTTGGAAGCCATCCTCCAGGAGCTCAAGGCGCGGGGACTCGAGGCGGTGGTGCTTTCCGGAGACCCTAGGCTCACCCAGGCGCAACACCGGGTCAGGGCCCTCCACCGCCTGAACCCTCTTGCCCTTCTCAAGGCACCCCTCTGGCTCCTGGGCGGGGGCGGGCTTTTACAGGACAAGACCTCCGCCCTTTCCCTGGAATACTACCTAAGCCTTGTCCGGATGGCCCGGTTTTATCGGCGGAGGATCATCGTGTTCAACCAATCCCTAGGCCCCCTTTCCCCCTGGGGAGAGGCCCGGGTCCAGAAGGCGCTTAAGGGCGTCCCGCTCATCCTACGGGACCAGGCCTCGGTGGAGTATGCGCAAAGCCTGGGCCTGTCCGCCACCCTAGGGGCCGATCCCGCCCTCCTCCTCCGCCCACCCCCGGTGCAGAAGGAGAAGGACTGGGTCCTCCTCATCCCCCGCTTCGGCGAGGCCTACCGGGAGGGGGTAAAGACGCTGGAGAAGCTCGCCGTCCGCCTGGCCTACGAGCGGAAGGAGCCCATGGTCCTCCTGATGCAGCCGGGGTTGGACGACCACCTCCTCGAGGACAAGGCGTTCGATACCCTCTTCCGCTACTTCCGGACGGAGAAGACCTCAGACCCCCGCCGGGTCCTCTACCTGGTGGCCCAGGCGGAGTACGTGGTCTCCATGCGGCTCCATGGCCTGGTCCTGGCCGCGGCGGCAGGAACACCCTTTGCTGGGCTTTCCTAC
Organism: Thermus sp.; assembly: GCF_040290245.1. Lineage (GTDB taxonomy): Bacteria > Deinococcota > Deinococci > Deinococcales > Thermaceae > Thermus_A. Next base: position 18,147 of record NZ_PSMQ01000027.1, on the reverse strand, counting down.
GACCCTAAGGTGGCGGGGTTCGCCAAGGACGCGGACGCGTACTACCAGGAGCTGCCGGGGGACGCCTATCACATGGCCATGGCCGTCCTCTCCGGCCGCCCCCCGGACTGGGGCCGGATCGAGGCGATGAAGGAGCGGGCCCGGAAGAGCTTTGACCTGGTCTTGGAGGGCGCGGCGGTGCGGTCTTCCCGATGAGCCTAGGCCGGTCCCTCCACCCGCCTAAGCCGCGCTTTTAGCGTCTGAGCAAAGCTGGCGAGCTCGTCCAAAGCCACTTCCACCTCCTGCTGGAGCAAAAACTCCCCCGGGGAAAGCCGCTTCAAGAGGACGAAGGGGGGCTGGGCAAGGGTCTCCACCCCCTGGCGGACCGTCTCGGGAAGGAGGCCCTCCTCCAAGGCCTCCGCCTCGAGGTCGGAAAGGAGAAAGACCTCACCCATTCGGTGCTTGGCCAAAAGCAAAAGCAAGGAGGCAAAAGCCCCCCGGCCTGCCAGCTCCAAGGCCAGCCGATCCTCCAAGGCCTCCACGCTTTCCAGATCCAGCCGCCCCTCCTTAAGCAGGCGCTCGAGGTCCAAGGCGCTTATAGGAAACCGGGCCTTCAACGCGAGGAGCCGCTTAAGCCCCTCCGGGGTCAGAAGGGGTTCTTCCACCTCCTGCCTCAGGGACTCGGGCGCCAAGGTGGCGGCTAAAGCGCCCTTGGCCCGCCAAGGGGCCAGATCCCCCTCCTCGCCGTGGCGGAGGAGGGCTAAAAGGAGGGTGCGCCGGCCCAGGTGGGCCTGGTAGACCCAAGGCGGCCCCCCTTCGGTAAAAAGAAAGCCTAGCCGGGCCAGGTCCTCCGTGACCGCCGGGGGGGTAGGCCTGGCCCCCTGGGGGAAGAGGACCTCCCTCGGGTAGGGGGTTACCCGGACCACCTTTTTGGGATTCCCCTCGAGGCCCAAACCGGGGCCGGCCGAAGGGGCGGACTCGGACTTCGAGTCCGCTTCCCGGTCGGCTTCCTCTTTAGAAGCCGACCGTGGCCCCTTCTGAGCAGAGGCCTCCAGATGGGAACGCCGGCCTCGGCCCCGGCTCAGGGCCTCGATCCGCACCACCTCCTTCTGAAAGGAGAGGAGGAGGACCTCATTGGGCTGGAGGCGCTTTTTGGTGAAATAGGGCCCCAGGCCCTCCACCACCCCAAGGCCCCAGTTCACCCGGGCCTCGTAGCCTTCCCCCTCCTCGTCCACAAAACGGACTTGCTCCAGACCCGCCAGGTGCTGGCGCAGGGAATAGGTCAAAAACAGGACCCCTTGGTCAAGGCAGCGGCTGGTGAGGACATACTTGGCGTTCATACCCGGTGCACCCCCTTGCCCAGGTCGTGAAGGGGCCTAGGCCTTCCCGCGGTAAGCATATAGTACACCTCGTGGAGCACCTCTAAGGTCAAGAGGGCATCCCCCAGGGCGCGGTGACGGTTTTCTGGCTTGAGCTCAAACACCTCCGCCAGGCTGTCCAGCCCCACCCGCCTTACGCCGGGAAGGGCCCTACGGGCGAGGACCACCGTGTCCACCACAACCCCCTCCCAGGACAGGCCCACCCACTTTAGGGCGGGCTGGAGGAAGGAAAGGTCAAAGGGGGCGTTGTGGAGGACGAGGGTGCTTCCGCGAAGCGCCTCGTGCACCTCCAGCAGGACCTCCTCCAGGGGCGGGGCCTCCTTTAGGTCTTCCCAGGTCAGGCCGGTAAGCCGGGTGATCCAAGGCGGAGGAGGACGGCGGGGCCGGACAAGGCGGCTTAGGGTTCTTCTTCTTCCCCCTTCCAAGGCCACGAGCCCCACCTCGATGATCTCGTCCCCCCCGTCTTCCCGAGGGGAAAGGCCCGTGGTCTCGAGGTCCAAAACCACCACCTTTTCCTCCGAGAGCGGGTAGATCCACTCCCAAAGCCCCACCTCTCCCTCATGCCAGAAACGGCCGTCCAGAAGGGGAAGCAAAACCGGCTCCACCGGCCCCTTTAAGCGGAGGGCCTCCCCCAAGGCCTCGAGGGGCAGGGGCTTTCCTTCCGCCCGAAGGCGGCGCGCCAAGCGGGTCGCCAGGGTATGCCGGATCAAAACGCCTCCCCCAAGGGCGTGCGGAGATAGGCCCTTTCCGTAGCCTCCTCAAACGCCAAGGCGAGGCGCAAAAGCGCCTCGTCCGAAAGGGGGGGGCCCATGAGCTGGACCCCCACGGGAAGACCCCCCTCAAACCCCGCAGGGATGGAAAGGGCAGGAAGGCCTGTAAGGTTGGCGGCCACGGTGTACAGGTCCTGCCGGTACATGGCCAAAGGGTCCTTCATCGCCCCCAAGGGGAAGGCGGGGGTGGGGGTGGTGGGAAGGACCAGGGCCTCTAGATCGGAAAGAAGGGCCAAAGCCTCCCGCTTAAGCCGCGCCCGGAAGGCCTGGGCCCGGGCGTAAAAGGCCTCGTAGTAGCCGGAGGAGAGGACAAAGGTGCCCACCAGGATGCGCCGCTTGGCCTCGAGGCCAAAAAGGGCCCGGGTTTTTTCGGGGCTTCCCCTTCGCACGCCAAAAATCGTCCCGTCGTACCGGGCGAGGTTGGAGCTGGCCTCCGCAGGGGCCAGGATGTAATAGGCGTTCAGGGCCAAGGCCAGGCCCGGCCAGGAGACCTCCTTCACCCTCACCCCCAGCCGGGCCATGCTTTCTAAGAAGGTCTCCAAAGCCCGGTTCACCCCCTCGGTGTTGCCCTCCAAGGCCTCCTTCACCACGCCAATCCGGAAAGGGCCCAGGGGCTCCTCCAGGGCCTTTTGGAACCGGGGAGGGGCGCTTAGGCTCGTGGCGTCCTGGGGGTCCTCCCCCGCCAGGGCATCCATCAGAAGGGCCAGGTCCCGCACGCTTCTGGCCAAAGGGCCCACCTGGTCCAAAGAGCTCGCGTAGGCGATGAGGCCGTAGCGGCTCACCCGGCCGTAGGTGGGCTTCAGCCCGTAGACCCCGCAGTAGGCCGCGGGCTGCCGGATGCTTCCCCCAGTGTCAGAGCCCAGGGCCAAGGGGGCGAGGTCCGCGCTCACCGCCGCCGCACTCCCCCCGCTAGACCCCCCCGGGGTCCGCGAGGGGTCAAAGGGGTTTCGGGCGGGGAAAAAGGCGGAGTGCTCCGTGGAGGAACCCATGGCGAACTCGTCTAGGTTCGTCTTGCCCAGGATCAGGGCCCCCGCCTCCCTTAGCCTCCGCACCGCCGTGGCCTCATAAGGGGCGAGGAAGCCCTCCAGAAGGCGGCTTCCCGCCGTGGTGGGAAGGCCCTTTGTAACCAGGTTGTCCTTGATCGCCACGGGAAGCCCCGCCAAAGGGGCCTCACGGTCCACCTTCTCCGCCTCTTGAAGGAGGTTTTCGTTTAGGGTTAGGAAGGCCCCCAGGTGGGCGTGCCGCCGGGCGCGCTCGAGGTAGGCCTCCGCCACCGCCCTTGGGTGGAGCCGGCCTTCCCTAACCGCCCTCAGGAGCTCGTGGGCAAGCATACTCCCATCCTAAGGACTGAGGAGGTTGTTTTTGTTAAAATATTCACGATTAAAGTTACTTGGGATTTTCCTCCCTGCTAAATTCGATAATGCACCCATACCCAGTCCCGGAAGCCCGTATACGCTTCCTCTCCGCCGCGAAAAAGGTAGGCCACCTCCCCGGGCTCGCGGCGGAACCAGGTGTACTGGCGCCTGGCGTAGGCCTTAACCGCCCGGATGTCCCGGTCCAAGGCCTCCTCCAGGCCATACTCCCCCCGGAGGTACCCCGCCACCTCCTTGTACCCGATGGCCTGAAGGGCAGTGGGAATCTCCCCGTACCGTTCCAAAAGCCCCCTCACCTCCTCTATAAGCCCGCGGGCGAACTGGGCCCTGGCCCTGGCCTCGAGCCTTGGCCAAAGCCAAGGCTTTTCCGGCCATAGGATGAGCTTACGGTAACGGAACCGGGGGGACCTTTTGGGAAACCGGGCCGGGGGAAGACCCGTCCGCCTCAGAACCTCCAGGGCCCGCACCAGCCGCCTGGGGTTTCTGCCCACCCTCTGCGCATCCTCCGGGCTTTGACGGTAAAGCTCCCGCCAAAGGGCCTCAAACCCCTGTTCTTCCAAGGCCCGCCAGAGCCCGGCCTGAAAACCGGGATCCGGTGGGGGAAGGGCGTGCAGCCCCTCGGAAAGGGCCCGGATATAGTACCCCGTCCCGCCCACCACCAAGGGAAGCCGACCCCTTTGCAGAACCTGCGCGATGGCCTCCTCCGCCAGGTTCAAAAACCGGGCCACGCTCATGGCCTCGGTGGGTTCCAGCACATCCACGAGATGGTGGGGCACCCGGGCCCTTTCCGCTGGGGTCGGCTTGTCCGTTCCGATATCCAGCCCGCGGTAGACCATTGTGGCGTCCGCGGAGATGACCTCGAGGGGTACCTCCTCGGCGAGCCGCAGGGCCAAGGCCGTTTTACCGCTGCCTGTGGGGCCGGCCAGAACGGGGATCTCCACCTCGTTTATTATGTAGGCATGCTGGAGCCCTTGGACCGACTGGAAACCCTGAGAAAACTCCGCGAGCTGCAAAAGCGGCTTGCTGAGCTCACCTATCGGCTTACCGGGGAGGAGGTCGCCGCCTGGACCCCGGCGGTAGACCTTTTAGAGGAGGAGGATGGTTACCTCCTCCTGGTGGACGTGCCTGGAGTCAGGCCCGAGGATTTAGAACTGCTCGAGGAAGGCTCGGTCTTGACCCTGGCCGGGGTACGCCACCCCCTGCCGGGCACCTACCTGCAAGAGGAGCGCCCTTACGGGGTCTTTCGCCGTACCCTCCACCTTCCCGGCCCTGTCGAGGAAGGATCGGCCAAGGCCACGTTGCGAAACGGCGTCCTAGAGATTCGCCTCAAAAAGGCGCCGGCCAAGGCCCTGCCCCTGTAGCGCCCGGCGGCCGCCACCCCCTGTAAAGGATAGCCCTCCCCCGCCCGGGGGGAAGGCGTTAGGCGGGAGGCCAGGCTTAACGCCCCTTGCGGTAGGAGTCGCCAAAGCGCCGCTGGAACCGCTCCACCCGCCCTTCCGTGTCCACGAACCGCTGCTGGCCCGTATAGAAGGGGTGGCAGTTGGAGCAGACCTCCACGTGGATCTCCGGCTTGACCGAGTAGGTGTGGATGACGTTTCCACACCCGCAGATGATGCGGGCGGGTACGAGCTTCGGGTGGATGCCTTCTTTCATTCTTCCTCCTGGGCACGGTCTTGGCCGTGCACGCCGGACCTCACTATACCAGAAGCCAGGCGAAAGGTCCAGGGGAGGAGTTCGGCCAGGGGTCGCGTCTCCACCCCCTGGGGGCCCAAAGCCACCACCTCGGCCCCAGGCAGGGCAAACTCGGCCAAAACCTGGCGGCAGGCCCCGCAAGGGGGGATGGGGCCTTGGGGGCTATAGAGGTAGACCCGGTTGATGGCCCGCTCCCCTGCGGCCACCATCGCCGCCACGGCGCTTCGCTCCGCGCAGAGGGAGAGGGGAAAGCTGGCGTTTTCCACGTTCACCCCGGCATAGACCCGGCCCGAGCTCGAGACCACCAAAGCCGCCACCGGGAAGCGGGAGTACGGGGCGTAGGCCCTTTCCGCCAGGGTCTTTAACCTTCGGCGCGCCTTCTCAAGCGTCACGGCTCTCCTCCTTAAGCCGCTCCACCCGGACCCGCTCCACCCGCCTCTGGTCCGCCCGTTCCACAACGAAGCGGAGGCCATCCCAGACGATGCTCTCGCCCACGGTGGGAATCCGGCCGAACTCCGCGTAGAGGAAGCCGGAAAGGGTGTCGTACTCGCCTTCCGGAAACTCCACCCCCAAGGCCTCCCCCGCCTCGTCTATGGGCAGCTGGGCTTGGACGGAGAAACTCCCGTCCGGTAGGCGCCGGACCGGGGCCTCCTCGTCCTCGTCCGTCTCGTCGTAGATCTCCCCTACGATCTCCTCGATCACGTCCTCCAAGGTGACAAGCCCCGCCGTCCCCCCGAACTCGTCCACCACGATGGCCATGTGGACCTTCCTGCGGCGAAGCTCCCGCAAAAGGTCCCAAGCGTCCATATTCTCGGGTACGAAGTAGGGGGGGTGGGCAATGGAGGCCACCCTGCGCGCCTTGAGGTCCCCCTCGCAGTAGAAGTCCAAAAGGTCGCGGGCGTAGGCGATGCCCACGATGTGATCCACGTTTTCCTGGTAAACGGGAACCCGGCTGTAGCCGTGCTCCCGGACCAGGTTCAGGAAATCCTCCAACGTGGCGGAAGCCTCTATGGCCACCATCTCCACCCGGGGGATCATCAGGTCCTTCACCGGGGTCGCCTCGAGCTCGAGGATAGAGTGGATCATCTCCTCCTCATCCTCCTCAATCGCCCCGCTGGCCTCCGCGCCGGCCAGGATGAGCCTTAGCTCCTCCTCCGAGACCAAGGGCGTGTTCCTGGGCTCGAGGCCGAGAAGCCGGAGGATCGAACTCGAGACCCAGCTGAAGAACCGGCCCAAGGGATAAAAGAGCACGCTCAGGCCGTAGATGGGCCAGGCGGCCAGCCGGGCGACGGCCTCCGCGTGGTGGACGGCCACAGACTTGGGGGTGATCTCCCCGAAGAAGAGGATGAGGAAGGTCATGGCCCCGGTGGCGTATCCCACCCCAGCCGAGCCGAAGGCCTCCGTGGCCAGCTCGGTAACCAAAGCGGTGGCGGCGATGTTCACGAGGTTGTTCCCCACCAAAACCGTGGTCAGAAACCGGGTGATGTCCTTGGCCAGGAGGTCAAAGGGCCTTCCCTTGGCCTCCGCAAGCTCCCGGACCTTCCAGGGGTAAAGGGTGGTGAAGGCCGTCTCAGAGGCCGAGAAAAAGGCGGAAAGAAGGAGGAAGCCCGTGAGCAGGGCCCCCTCCTGGACCGAAATCCCCTGGGCAAAAACCGGCTGCGAAAGGAAAAGGAGAAGGGGCCAACGACTTGGCGGTCTGTCCATATAGCCAAACCCAATTATAGCACAAAGAAGCGTGGGCTTGGTCACATTTTTTATTTTCGTGCAATATATAGTTCACTTGTATGAATCGCCCTCCCCCCGAACTGGTGGAAACCCTGAACCAGCTGGGGTACCGGCTGATGCGCCTCCTTTTCCAGGAGGCGAAGGAAGCCTTCGCTCGGCTGGGGTTTACCCCTTTGCAGGCGGAGGTCTTAAGACGGCTTTCCGAAGGGAACCCCTCTCCCACCCAGCTGGCTGAGGAAATGGAGATGAGCCCCTCCCAGGCGAGCAGCCTCCTTTCCCACCTCGAGGACCGGGGGCTTTTGGAGCGCGCCCTCGACCCAGGGGACCGAAGGAGGGTCCTCCTCCGTCTCACGGAGGAGGGAAGAAAGCAGGTAGAAGCCCTAAAGTCCATCTGGCACGAAACCTTCGCCCGCCACCTGAGCCGGCTTGGTTCCAGGGAGCTCTTGGCCTTTAAGGAGATCCTGGAAAAGCTCACGAGGGAGGCGGCATGAAACGCTTTCTCATCCCCTTCCTCTCCCTAGCCCTGGCTCAGGAGCTAGGGGGGCTCCTCCCCCTCCTCTCCCACCCCGTGCGGCTCCAGGCTTTGGCCCAGGTGGAGGCCGCCCGGGCCCAGTACCTGGCCCAGGCCTCTCCCATCGCCCTCCAGGCCCAAGGGGGGTACGGGCTTTTGGGATACGAATGCGCCTCCGAAAGCCCGTGCGACCCACTCCCCAAGACCACCTCCTCCCTCAGCCTAAGCCTCGCCCTCACCCCTTTCCCGTTCGGAGAGACGGAGGAGGCCCTGAGAAAGGCCCGGCTGACCCTAAGGCGGGCCGAGCTGGGGTATGCCCGGGCCGTCTTGGCCCTTCTCACCCAGGCCTACCAGGCCAAGGGCCAGCTGGAGGAGGCCGGGCTGGGCCTAAGGCTGGCGGAGGCCGGACTGGGCCTGGCCCAGGAGGGTCTCATGGCGGTGAAACGGCGGTATGAAGCCGGCGGAGCAGCCAGCAAAGAGGTGCGCGAGGCCGAGGCCCGGCTCCGGGAGGCCCAGGAGGCCAGAACCAAGGCCGAGGAAGAAGCCTTCCTGGCCCAGCTCTTTGCCCAGGGCCTCACCGACCCCAGCCAGCCCCTCCCCGACCTCCCCCTCCCCGAGAAGGGGACCCCGCTTAGGGTTCAGGAGGCCGAGCTGGCCCTCGAGGAGGCCCAGGTGCTTTACGAGAGCACCTTCCGCACCCTCCTGCCCATCCTCCAGGCCCAGTTCCTCCTCTACCCTTCGGAAAAGGACCAGGTGGCCCTCGGCCTCACCAGCCGCACCCTCCAGCCCACCCTTTCCTACACCCGCCAGGACCCGGGGCGGACCAACCCTATCCCCGGGGCGCGGGTCAGCCGGGAGGTGCGGCTCGGGCTTTCCCTCACCCTCTCCCCAGGGCTTTTAGAGGGGCTAAAAGCCGCACAAACCCAGGTCAAGGCGGCAGAGGAGGCGCTCGAGGCCGCCCGGCTCCAGGCCCGGGTGGAGGAAGAAGGCCTCTGGCAGGCCCTGGCCCAGAGACAGCGGAGGTTGGAGCTTGCGGCCCGGGAGGTCTCAGACAAGGCCAAGGCCCTGGAGGAAACCCAGGCCCGGGCCCGGCTGGGCCTGGAAAGCCCCCTGACGGTAAAGGAGGCAGGGGTGAGCCTGTTGCAGGCAGAGCTTCGGAAGAAGCAGGCGGAAAACGCCCTGAAAAGAGCGGTTCTGGACCTTTACAGCTTCTACGGCCGGGTGCCCTTTAAGGCCCTGGCCCTCCCGGGAGGTGAACGATGAAACCCAGTCTGGCCCTGACCCTCCTCCTTTCCTTGGCCCTGGCCCAGGGCCTGAGCCTGGAAGAGGCCCTTAAGAAGGCCCCTTCCCTGAACCCCGTCCAGGCGGCCCTTTTGGAAGAGGAAAACAAGAAAAAGGAGCTGGAGAGGACGCTGGCTGACCCACTGAAAACGGCCCTAAGCGAGCTCCAGGCCCGACAGGCCTACGCCCTGGCCCAGGCCAAAAGGGCGCGGGCCCTGAGGCAGGCGGAAAGCAGCCTAGTCAGCGCCTACACCGGGGTTCTGGAGGCAGAGCTCCAGCTCAGAATCGCCCAGAAGGCCCTACTTCTAAGCCAGAAGGCGGAAAGAGCGGCGGAGATCCGGGTGAAGGGGGGCGGGGCCTCCCCCCTGGACCTGGAAAAGGCCCGGAAAGACCGCCTCGAGGCGGAAAAGAACCTCCGCCTGGCGGAAGCGGGGCTTTGGGCGGCCAGGCGGAACCTGAAAAGCCTCACCGGAAGCGAGGAGGCCCTCCCCCTAGGCCCCCTCCCCGCCCCCCCAGGGGAGGTGGAGGGGCTTCTGGCCCAAAACCCCGACCTCCTCCAGCTTCGGCAAGGCCTCGAGCTGCTGGACTTCCAGCTGGGCCTTCTGGATGAAAGCTTCGCCCCAAGGCGGGAGATGGAAAACCTGAAGGACCAGAGGGAAAGCCTGGCCAAGACGCTCGCCGAGGCGGAGCGGGGGCTTAGGATCGCCCTGGAAGGGGGTCTGGAACGCCTTAAGGCCCTCTACCAGGGGATCGAAGCGGCGGAGGCCGCCTACAAAGCCGCCCAAGCCCAGCTCGAGGCCGATCAGAAGCGGTTCAGAGCCGGCCTCCTGAGCGAGATCGGCCTCCAGGGAACCGAGCTGGCCGCGCTGCAGGCGGAGCTCGGCCTCCTCCAGGCCAAAACGGGCTACCTCAAGGCCTATTACGAGCTTCTAGCGAGGTGAGGATGAGAAAAGCCCTCTTGCTTCTCCTCCTCGTCCCGGCCTGTGCCCCCAAGCCCCAAAAGGCGGCTGTCCCGCCCCAGCCGGTCCCGCCCTTGTTCGTCCGCACCCTCCAGGCCCAAGAGGGGGTCTTGGAGCGGGAAAGCCGCCTCCAGGCCCGCCTCGAGCCCGAGCGGGAAAGCCGGGTGGCCGCCGGGGCCTCGGGCCGGGTGGTCTTGGCCAAAACCCCCGGAAGCCGGGTCCGGCCGGGGGAGGCGGTGGTGGTTCTGGATGAAAAGCCCTTCCAGGATGCCCTAAAAGCCGCTCGGCTCGCTTTGGCCCAGGCCCAGGCCAACCTGGAGAAGGCAGAGCGCCAAAGCCAGGAAAGCCGGCCCGCCCTGGAGGCCCAGCTGGCCTCGGCCCGCAGCAACCTGGAAACCCTCCGGCGGCGGTACGAGGAGGCCAAGGCCCTCTACGAGGCGGGGGCGGTGGCCCGTCTGGACCTCTGGGCGCTCCAGGCCCAGCTCCAGCAGGCGGAGGCCTCGTATCAAAACGCCCTGGAGGCCCTCTCCCGCCTGGACCGGGGAGAGGATCTCAAGCTTTTGCGCATCCAGGTGGAACAAGCCCGGCTCCAGGTGGCGCAGGCGGAGCGGGCCCTCAAGGAAGCCCGCATCCGGGCCCCCTTCGCCGGGGAAGTGGTGGAGGTCTACGTCCGCCAGGGCGAGTTCGCCGCGGCCGGCCAGCCCGCCTTCCGCCTGGCCAGCCTGGACCTTCTGGCCAAAGCCTACCTCCCCCCGGAGGAGGCGGAATCCCTCGAGCAGGGCCGGTTTGTCCTTAGGCAGAACGGAAAGGAGGTGGAGGGGCGGTTGGTGCGCAAGGGCGACCTCCCCCTTCAAAACCGGCTCGTGGAGGTGACCCTAAGGCCCCTTAAGCCCCTTCTCCCGGGCCCTGCGGAACTGGCCTACCGCCTGGCCCTGGCCCGGGGCATCCTCCTTCCCAGCGGGGCGGTTAGGGTCCGGGAGGGGGAGGCTTTCGTCTTCGTGGTGAAAGACGGCCGCGCCCTCAAGCGCCGGGTACGGATCCTGGCCGAGGCCGGGGAGCGCCTAGCCGTCTCTGGGGAGCTCAACCCCGGTGAACGGGTGGTCTACCCGGTTCCGGAAAGCCTTCAGGAGGGGGATAAGGTGGAGGTCTTATGAGAAACCCACTGGTTGGGTTTTTCCTCCGCCGGTACGTCTTCGCCACGGCCATCTTCGTGGGCATGGTCCTGGTGGGCCTCCTCCTGGGTAGCCGCCTGGGGGTGGAGCTCCTGCCCCGGTTCTCCTTCCCCGCGGTGGGGGTGAGCGTGGCCTACCCGGGCGCGGGCCCGGAAGAGGTGGCCGAGAAGGTGGCCAAGCCCTTGGAAGATGCCCTTTCCACCCTGACCGGGGTGGAGACTCTGGGTTCCACCAGCACCGAGGGGTTCGCCCTCGTCTTCATCCAGTTCAAGCAGGAAGTGAACGTGGACCAGGCGGTGGTGGAGGTGAGCCAGAAGGTGGCGGCCGCCCGGGGGGCGCTGCCCAAGGACGCCTCAGCCCCCGTGGTCCAGAAGTTCGATCCCACCCAGACCCCCATCCTCAGCCTCTTCCTCGAGGCCCCGGGGGAGGACCTGGTCCGGCTCGGCCGTTACGCCCGGGAGGTGCTCAAGCCCAGGCTCCAGCTGGTTTCCGGGGTGGCCGAGATCCGGCTGAGCGGGGCCCCCGAGGAGGTCATCCGGGTGGAGCTGGACCCGGCCCGGCTCTCTCTGTACGGCCTGAGCCCCGCCCAGGTGGTCCAGGCCATCGCGGCGAGCGCCCTCAACCTTCCCCTGGGCAGCCTGGAACAAGGGGACCGGAGGCTCACCTACACCCTGCGGAACACCCCGAAAACGCCGGAGGAGGTGGCCGAGATCCGGGTGGGCCCGGTGCGGGTGGGGGATCTGGGCCGGGTCTACCTGGCCAAGGAGGCCCCCAAAAGCCTCGCCCGGCTGAACGGAAGGCCCGGGGTTTTGCTCTCCATTCTGAAAACTCCGGAGTCCAACGCGGTCAGCGTAGCCCGGGGGGTGAAGGGGGTTCTTAAGGAGATCCGCCTTCCCCAGGGGTATCGGGTCCAGGTGGCCTCGGACACGACCCGGTTCATCGAGGGCGCGGTCCAGGACACCTTCCGGGAGATGGTCCTCGCCGCCTTAGCGGTCAGCCTGGTGGTTCTGCTCTTCTTGGGCCAGCTCAACTCCGTGTTCTCCGTCCTTCTGGCCATTCCCATCACCCTTTCCGGGGCGCTCATCCTCTTCGGGCTGTTGGGCTTCACCTTCAACCTCATCAGCCTCCTGGCCCTCACGGTGGCGGTGGGAATCGTGGTGGACGACTCCATCGTGGTGGCGGAAAACATAGACCGGCTGAGGAAGGAGGGCCGTCCGCCTTTCGAGGCGGTTCTAGAAGGGGCAGGCCAGGTGAGCATAGCGGTGGCGGCGGCCACCCTCTCCCTTCTGGCCGTCTTTTTACCCATCAGTTTTCTGCCTGGGATCGTGGGGCAGATCTTCCGGCAGTTCGGCCTGGTCCTGGCGGCGGCCATCGCGGTGAGCTGGCTCGAGGCCTTCCTATTCCTCACCGTCCGCCTGGCCTACTTTCCCGACCCCGAACCCCCCAGCCTAAAGGAGGCCGTCCGCGCCCTTGCGCTTTTCCCCTCGGACCTCCGGTACGCCTACACCCGGGGGTTTAGAACGCCCTGGGGCCTCCTTCTCGGACTGGCCTTCCTGGGGCTGGCTTTGGCCAAGGGACCGGGGTTCTTGCTCCTTCTCCCCCTTTATCCCTTGGCCCTAGGGCTTTTCCGCTATGTGGGCCGGCTCGTCCTCGACCTGGCCGGAGGCCTGGCGGGGGCCCTCTTCCACCGCACGGAAGCAGGCCTGAGAGCCCTCACCCAGGGGTACGTGCACCTGCTTAGGGCCACCTTGGACCGGCCCCTCTGGGTGCTCGGCCTGGCCCTGGCGGCCTTCTTGAGCATCCTCCCCATCGCCCCCAGGATCCCCTTCAACTTCACCCCCCGTTCGGACACGGGGGTGATGACCGCCACCTTACTCCTGCCCAAGGACATCGCCTTGGAGGAGAGCGACCGGATCGCGCGCAGGCTGGAGGGGTACTTCCTGGCCCAGTCCGGCGTGGACCGGGTGGTCACCACCTTGGGGGCGAGGACCGTGGGCGGGACCGAGGTGACCGACCCCTCCCGGGCCCAGTTCACCCTGGTGCTCAAGCCTAAACGGGAACGGGAGGAGATCCTCACCCTGGCGGAGCGGTTTAACCGGGAGGGCCAGGCCCTTCTCACAGAGGTGCCGGGGGCCGAGCTCAGGGTCCAGGCCCAGACCGGTCCCCAAAGCGAGGACGCCGACCTCCAGCTTATTCTTACCGCACCCAGCCAGACCATCCTGGAGCAAAAGGCGCGGGAGGCCGTGCGGCTCATCGCGGAAAGGCCCTATATTAGGGACGTACGCTCCAGCCTCGAGGACCGGACCCGGGAGCTGGTCTTCCTGCCAGAACCGGATAAGCTCCAAGGAACAGGCCTCACCCCCTCCGACCTGGCCCAAACCCTCCGGACCTACCTTTCGGGCACCGAGGCGGCCATAGCCAGGAAAGAGGGGGAGGAGTACCCCATCCAGGTACGGCTAGACCCCTTGGCCCTTAGGCCGGAGGACCTCCCCCTTTTGCCGGTCCAGACCCCCCTTCTGGGCCCCTTGCCCTTGAGGAGCCTGGGCCGGTTTGAGGAGCGCCTGGCCCCCACCAGCGTGGCCCGGAGGAACCAGGCCTACAGCGCGGGGATCAACCTCACCCTGACCCGGGAGGCCCCGGGCACCCTCCAGGTCCAACGGGAGATCGAGGCCCTCCTAAAGGAAAAGGGGGTGGTGGGAAAGGGGGTGGAGCTCGCCTCGGCCGGAACCTCGAGTCTCACCAAAGACCTCATCGCCCTAGCCCCCCAGGCCTTTGGACTGGCTTTGGTCCTCAACTACCTGGTCATTGCCAGCCAGTTCAACAGCTGGCTTTACCCCCTTTACCTCCTCCTCCCGGTCCCCCTGGCCCTGGTGGGGGCCTTCTGGCTCACCTACCTTTTGGGCACGGGGCTGGACGTGATCAGCGTCCTGGGGGTGGTGATGCTCATCGGCCTGGTGACGAAAAACGCCATTTTGCTCCTGGACTTCGCCGTGCAAAAGCGGCAAGAGCTCCCCTTGAAAGAGGCGCTTCTGGAAGCGGCCAGGCTCCGGCTCAGGCCCATTCTGATGACCACCCTTACCGTGCTCATCATCAGCCTGCCCCTTCTTCTTGGCCTTGGGGAAGGCGCGGAGTACCGCAGGCCCCTGGGGGTGATCATCCTGGGTGGGCTTTTAAGCTCCACCCTCCTCACCCTTTTCGTGCTGCCCGCCGCCTTCTACACCTTTGAAAGGAGGAGGGCGTGAAGACCCAGAGGCTTCTGGCCCTGATCCTGGGGGGCGCCTTGGCCTTAGGAGCCGTGGTGACCGGGCTTGGGCTCTACTTTTTGAGACCCCTTTCCGCCGAACCCCTGGCGGTGGAAGCCCTGAAAGGGGGTATAGAGCGGCCCTACGGGTATCTTCTCACCCCCAAGGCCCCCCAGGCCCTGCTCGCCCTCTACCCCGGGGCCCGGGTGGACCCCAGGGCCTACGCCCCCCTTCTGGCCCCCCTGGTGGAAGAGGGGTATGCGGTGGCCCTGCTTAAGGTTCCCGCCGGGATCGCCCTTTTGGGCAAGGAGCGGGGCCTCGAGGCGGCCCGGGACTTCCCCGGCCTCCCCTTGGTCCTCGGGGGGCACAGCCTCGGGGGCGTGGTGGCGGCCGAGGTGGCGGCCCGGGAAGGACTCCCCCTCTTCCTCTTTGCCAGCTACCCCGAGACAGACCTCTCTGGCCTTTCCCTCCCCACCCTAGCCCTTTACGGCACGGAGGACGGCCTCCTCCCCCCTGAAAAGGCCAAGGCTCTGGCCCGCCGTCTGCCCAAAGGCGCCCGGGTGGTCTTCATCCCAGGTCTGAACCATGCGGGCTTCGGGGCCTATGGGATCCAAAAAGGTGACCACAAAGCCCAAAGGCCCCGGGAGGTGTTGTGGAACGAGATCCGGGAGGAGGTGCGGCTTTTTCTGGAGAGTCTGGGCCTAAACACCCCTCCCACCCCAGGCCAAGGAGATTCCTTGAAGCGGAAGCGCGTTGTGTTATAGTGGGAAAAGCCAGGGTGGGCGCCCCTGCCCCGGTGTGAGAAACTCCCCCCAAAACCCAGTTCATCCCCCTACCCCTTGGGGGGCAGAAAGGAGTATGGTATGCGGGACACCTTTAAGAGCCTCAAAAGCCTCTCCACAAAAAGCGGCATCTACCACTACTACGACCTCCTCGAGCTGGAACGGCAGGGCCTGGCCGAGGTCAGCAAGCTTCCTTTCTCCATCCGGGTGATGCTGGAAAGCCTTCTCAGAAACGAGGACGGCTACCTGGTAACCCGGGAGGATGTGGAGCAACTGGCCCGCTGGCAACCCGACCCAAAGGAGGTGGACGTCCCCCTAAAGCTGGCCCGGGTCATCCTGCAGGACTTCACCGGGGTGCCCGCGGTGGTGGACCTGGCCGCGATGCGGGACGCCATCAAGGAACTGGGCGGGGACCCGGAGCGGATCAACCCCTTGGTCCCGGCGGACCTGGTTATCGACCACTCCGTCCAGGTGGACTACTTTGGCACCGCCTACGCCTTCTTCCTGAACGTGGAGAAGGAGTACGAGCGCAACCGCGAGCGATACCTCCTCCTCAAGTGGGCGCAGAAGGCCCTTAAGGACTTCCAGGTGGTGCCTCCGGGAACCGGGATCGTTCACCAGGTCAACCTCGAGTACCTGGCCAGGGTGGTCATGACCGAGAAGCGAGACGGCCTAACCCTGGCCTTCCCGGACAGCCTGGTGGGTACGGACAGCCACACCACCATGGTGAACGGCCTCGGTGTTCTGGGCTGGGGCGTGGGGGGGATTGAGGCCGAGGCGGTGATGCTGGGCCAGCCCTACTACATGCTCGCCCCCAGGGTGGTGGGCTTCAAGCTCTACGGGAACCTCCCCGAGGGGGCCACGGCCACGGACCTGGTCCTCACCGTGACGGAGATGTTGCGTAAGCACGGGGTGGTGGGCAAGTTCGTGGAGTTTTACGGCCCCGGGGCGAAGAAGCTTTCCGTGGCCGACCGAGCCACCATCGCCAACATGGCCCCTGAGTACGGGGCCACCATGGGCTTCTTCCCCGTGGACGAGGAGACGCTCGCCTACCTCCGGCTCACCGGAAGGCCCGAGGAGCTGGTGGAGCTGGTGGAGGCCTACACCAAGGCGGTGGGCCTCTTCTACGACGGAAAAGACGACCGGGTCTACTCGGAGCACCTCGAGCTGGACCTCTCCACCGTGGAGCCCTCCCTGGCCGGGCCAAAGCGGCCGCAGGACCGGGTGCCCCTGAGGGAGGTCAAGAGGAGCTTCCTCGCTCACCTGAGCAAGCCGGTGAAGGAGCGGGGGTTTGGTCTACCTGAAGAGGCCCTGGGGAAAAGGGTGCTGGTCAAGCGGCAAAACGAGGAGTTTGAACTCACCCACGGCTCCGTGGTCATCGCCGCCATCACCAGCTGCACCAACACCTCCAACCCCAGCGTGATGCTCGGGGCAGGCCTTCTGGCCAAGAAGGCGGTGGAGGCAGGGCTTTTCACCAAACCCTGGGTCAAGACCAGCCTTGCCCCCGGCTCCAAGGTGGTCACGGACTACCTGGAGGTAAGCGGCCTTCTGCCCTTCCTCGAGGCTTTGCGCTTCCACCTGGTGGGCTATGGGTGCACCACCTGCATCGGGAACTCCGGACCCCTCCCCGAGGACATCGCCAAGGCGGTGGAGGAAGGCGATTTGGTGGTGGCGGCGGTCCTTTCCGGGAACCGCAACTTTGAGGGCCGGGTGAACCCTCACGTGCGGGCCAACTACCTGGCCAGCCCCATGCTGGTCGTGGCCTATGCCCTGGCGGGCCGCATGGACATCGACTTCGCCACCGAGCCCCTGGGCTTCGACCCCAACGGTAGGCCCGTCTACCTCCGGGATATCTGGCCCTCCATGGAGGAGATCCAAGAAGCTATCCGTAAAACCCTGGACCCCGATCTCTTCAAGAAAGAGTACAGCAGGGTGTTCGAAGGGGACGAGCGCTGGCAGGCCCTCCCCGCCCCTACAGGAACCTTGTACCACTGGGACCCCGAGAGCACCTACATCCAGAAGCCTCCCTTCTTTGAAGACCTGGACAAGCCCCGCAGGATTGAAAGCATCCGCGGAGCCCGGGTCCTCCTCGTCCTGGGGGACAGCGTGACCACCGACCACATCTCCCCTGCCGGAGCCATCCCGGTGAAAAGCCCCGCGGGCCAGTACCTCCTTTCCAAGGGGGTGAGGCCCGAGGAGTTCAACTCCTATGGCTCCCGCCGGGGCAACCACGAGGTGATGATGCGGGGCACCTTCGCCAACATCCGCATCAAGAACCTGATGCTAGACGGGGTGGAGGGGGGCTACGCCAAAAAGCTCCCCGAGGGGGACGTAGACTTCGTCTACAACGTGGCCATGCGCTATAAGGCCGAAGGGACGCCCCTTTTGGTCATCGCCGGGAAGGAGTACGGGACCGGGAGCAGCCGCGACTGGGCCGCGAAGGGCACCTACCTCCTCGGGGTCAAGGCGGTCTTGGCGGAAAGCTTTGAGCGCATCCACCGCTCTAACCTGGTGGGCATGGGGGTCCTGCCCCTGGAGTTCAGGCCTGGGGAGAACCGGGAAAGCCTGGGCCTTACGGGCTACGAGGTCTTCGAGATCCTGGGCCTCGAGGACCTCTATCCCAAGAAGGAGGTGGAGGTGGTGGCCAGGCAGGAGGACGGGCGCGAGATTCGCTTTAAAGCCGTCGCCCGGCTGGACACCCCGGTGGAGGTGGACTACTACAAGAACGGGGGCATCCTTCAGACGGTCCTCAAGAGGATGCTGGAGGAGGCCCGCAAGGCCTAGACCCCGTCTTCCCCCGCCCTAGGGCGGGGGTTTTTTATCCGGTCCACACTGTGGGATTGCCCCTTGCTTTCCCTTCGCCGCGTGGATAGATTAGGACTCCTAAGGAGGTAAGGATGAAACTGTGGCGGACGATCCTCGCGCTGATCTTCGGTGGCCTCCTGGGTTCCTTCTGGCTTGGGCTGGCCCAAGGCTTCTCCTACCCCAAGGGCTTCCGGACATGGACCCATGTCAAGAGCATGGTCATCGAACCCGGCCACCCCTTGTACGAGGCCTTCGGGGGCCTGCACCACCTCTACGCCAACGCCCGGGCGATGGAAGGCTACCGGCGTGACCCCCCCCGTTTCCCAGATGGGAGCGTGATCGCCTTTGACCTCCTGGAGGTGAAAAAAGGGCAAAACACCCTGGAGGAGGGGAGCCGGAAGCTCACCGGATTCATGGTCAAGGACCGGGCCCGCTACGCCAAGACGGGGGGCTGGGGGTATTTTGCCTTTGGCCCCG
>NZ_PSMQ01000026.1:15894-22664 GCF_040290245.1 Thermus sp. | reverse complement strand
CAAGATCCTGGAGTAAGACCAGGGGAGGGGGCTTGGCCCCTTGCCCAGAAGGGAAGCCATGGCCAGCGAGGTCCGCATCAAGATCCTCTTGGAGTGCACCGAGTGCAGGCGGCGCAACTACGCCACGGAGAAGAACAAGCGCAACACCACGGGAAAGCTCGAGCTCCGGAAGCACTGCCCCTGGTGCAACAAGCACACGGTGCATAAGGAAGTGAAGGCCTGATGCTTCGGCGCGTGATCCGCTACCTTCAGGAAGCCCGGGCGGAGCTTTCCCGGGTGACCTGGTCGAGCCGCGAGGAGATCGTCCAGTCCACGGAGGCCGTCCTCCTTTTCGTTCTGTTCGCCATGGTCATCCTTGGCCTCTACGATGCGGTCTTCCGGTTTTTAATGGGGCTCATCCGATGATCGAGTGGTACGCGGTCCACACCTACGTGGGGCAGGAGGAGAAGGCCAAGGCCAACCTGGAGAAGAGGATAAAGGCCTTTGGGCTTCAGGACAGGATCTACCAGGTCCTCATCCCCACGGAGGAGGTGGTGGAGCTCCGCGAGGGGGGGAAGAAGGAGGTGGTGCGGCGGAAGCTCTTCCCCGGGTACCTCTTCATCCAGGCGGACCTGGGGGACGGGGAGGAGCTCAACGAGGCCTACGAGGTCATCCGAGGAACCCCTGGGGTGACTGGGTTCGTGGGCACCGCCACCCGGCCGGTTCCCCTTTCCCCGGACGAGGTGCGCCACCTTTTGGAGGTGAGCGGCCTCTTGGGGAAGAAGGAGGCCCCCAAGGCCCAGGTCTCCTTCCGGGAGGGGGATACGGTCCGGGTGATCTCCGGCCCCTTCGCCGACTTCACGGGCACCGTGACCGAGATCAGCCCCGACCGGGGCAAGGTCAAGGTCATGGTTACGATTTTTGGACGCGAGACCCCTGTGGAGCTGGACTTTTCCCAGGTGGTCAAGTCGTAGGCGTTTGCACCCCTAACTTGGGGGGAGCCTAGGAGGAACAACATGAAAAAAGTAGTTGCAATGGTTAAGCTCCAGCTGCCTGCGGGCAAGGCCACGCCCGCACCCCCGGTGGGCCCGGCCTTGGGCCAGCACGGGGCCAACATCATGGAGTTCGTCAAGGCCTTCAACGCGGCCACGGCGAACATGGGGGACGCCATCGTCCCCGTGGAGATTACCATCTACGCGGACCGCTCCTTCACCTTCGTCACCAAGACCCCGCCCGCTTCCTACCTCATCCGCAAGGCCGCGGGCCTCGAGAAGGGGGCCCACAAACCCGGGCGGGAAAAGGTGGGCCGGATCACCTGGGAGCAGGTTCTGGAGATCGCCAGGCAGAAGATGCCGGACCTGAACACCACCGACCTCGAGGCCGCGGCCCGGATGATCGCTGGGGCCGCCCGGTCCATGGGGGTGGAGGTCATAGGAGGGCCCAATGCCTAAGCGGGGTAAGCGTTACCGTGCCCTTCTGGAAAAGGTGGACCCGAACAAGGTCTACTCCATCGAAGAGGCGGCCCGGATTCTGAAGGAGCTGGCCACCGCCAAGTTTGACGAGACGGTGGAGGTCCATGCCAAGCTGGGCATCGACCCCAGGAAGTCGGACCAGAACGTCCGCTCCACCGTGACCCTGCCCCACGGCACCGGCCGCCAGGTCCGGGTCTTGGCCATCGCCAAGGGGGAGAAGATCAAGGAGGCCGAGGAGGCGGGGGCCGACTACGCGGGCGGCGAGGAGATGATCCAGAAAATTCTGGACGGCTGGATGGAGTTCGACGCCGTGGTGGCCACCCCGGACGTGATGGGGGCGGTGGGCTCCAAGCTGGGCCGAATCCTGGGTCCCCGGGGCCTTCTGCCGAACCCCAAGGCGGGCACCGTAGGGTTCAACATCGGGGAGATCATCCGGGAGATCAAGGCGGGGCGGATCGAGTTCCGCAACGACAAGACCGGGGTGGTCCACGCCCCTGTGGGGAAGGCCAGCTTCCCCGCGGAAAAGATTGCGGAGAACATCCGCGCCTTTATCCGGGCCCTCGAGTCGGCCAAACCCGAGGCCGCCAAGGGGACCTTTTTGCGCTCCGTCTACGTGACCACCACCATGGGCCCCTCCCTGAAGGTCAACCCCCACTCCTAGGGGTTGCCCTTTTGGGGGGGGGTGGGTATACTCACCTTTGGCACCCCGGCGCGGGGTTCCCGCGCCAGCCAAAGACCGCGGGGGGGTTAAGGCCCTTAAACATCCCGCCGAGGCGCTTGAGGGGGAGCGTTTCGTAAATCCCGTTTAAAAAAGGGGTTCCCCTGCCCCAGGAGGAGGAAGGCGTGCCGAGCAAGCGCAACGTGGAGCTCTTGGCCGCTCTTACGGAGACCCTGAGGGCGGCGAACGGCTCGTTCTTCCTGGTGAACTACCAGGGGCTCACCGCAAAGGAGACCCATGCGCTCCGCCAGGCCCTGAAGGAGAAGGGGGGGCGGCTTTTCGTCGCCAAAAACACCCTCATCGCCCTAGCCTTGAAAGCCCTGGGCCTTCCGGAGCTAGACGGTCTTACAGGGCCAAGCGCGGTGGTCCTCTTCCAGGATCCGGCGGCGGTGGCCAAGGTCCTAGTGGAGTTCTCCAAGAAGAACAACAAGGGGATTCCCGAGGCCAAGGGCGGCCTCCTCTCGGGCCAGGTCCTCGCTCCCAAGGACGTGGTGGCCTTGGCCGAGCTGCCCAGCATGGACGAACTCCGGGCGGAGCTGGTCGGGGTTTTGCAGGCCCCCATGGCCGAGCTCTTGGGGGTCCTGGGGGGTGTGGCCCGGGAACTGGTAGGCGTTTTGGAAGCGTACGCGGAAAAGCAGGCGGCTTAGGAGGGAGAAGATGGCGCTGGACATCGAACGGATCAAGCAGGAGCTTTCCCAGGCGACGGTTTTGGAGCTCAAGCAGCTGATTGACCTCCTGAAGGAGGAGTGGGGGGTGACCGCGGCGGCGCCCGTGGCCGTGGCGGCGGCCCCAGCGGCGGCCCAGGCGGCGGCTCCGGTGGAGGAGAAGACCGAGTTTGACGTCATCCTCAAGGAGGCGGGGGCGAAGAAGCTCGAGGTCATCAAGGAGCTTCGCGCCATCACCGGCTTGGGCCTGAAGGAGGCCAAGGACCTCGCGGAGAAGGGCGGCCCCGTCAAGGAGGGGGTCTCCAAGCAGGAGGCCGAGGAGATCAAGAAAAAGCTTGAGGCCGTGGGCGCGGTGGTGGAGCTGAAGTAAAGCGCTGCGCCTTGGGGTGCCCCCGGGCCTTAGGGCCCGGGTTTTTCACAGGATGCGCAGGGTCTCGGGGAAACGGAAGAAGAACCGCTCCCGCTCCTTGTGCGGGTCGTAGGCCAAGGCGGCGTACCCGGCCGCCTCGAGGGCGGTAAGGATCTCCTCGGCCACGCGTTTGTCCACGGCAAGCTTTTCGACGATAAAAAGGAGGGCCTCCTCCCGGGCCTCCTTAGGCCCTACAAAGGCCTGGAACTCCTCCTTTAGGCTTTTGAGGAGCCCCTTGAGGTCCAAGGGGACACGGCTTAGGAACCAGCGGGGGTTTCCCCCCGGCAGGTGGTGGGCATACCCCTCCTTTTCCAACGCCTCCGCCACCCTTTTCGCTTCCTTTAAGGGGAGGCCCTCCTGTTCCAGGGCCGTGGACAGGGCCTCCCGGGGCCCGGCCAGGCCCGTGGGGTACTTGGCTTTTAGGGCGTCGGCCCACTGGTTTAGGCTCCTATCCGTTGTGATCAAGTCGCTTGGCAGGGTCCGGGGCCCGAGGTATACTGGTAAAGGTATGGACGTAAAGGCCCTGCAGGACAGATTAGAAGCCCTTAGGGGGTATCTTTGACATCCCAGGAAAAGAAACTAGGCTGAGAGAGCTGGACGCCAAACTCCAGGACCCCACCCTTTGGACCCAGCCGGAGGAGGCGCGCAGGGTGACCCAGGAGGCGGCCCGGCTGAGGAAGGCGGTGGAGGCCTACCGGAGCCTCGAGTCCGACCTCCAAGGCCTGGTGGAACTCTACGCGGAGCTTCCCCTTGAGGATCGGGAGGCCCTGGGGCCGGAGCTCGAGGAAGCGGCGAAAAGACTAGACGAGCTTTACCACGCCACCCTCCTCTCCTTTCCCCACGCGGAGAAGAACGCCATCCTGACCATTCAGCCTGGAGCGGGGGGTACGGAGGCCTGCGACTGGGCGGAGATGCTCCTCAGGATGTACACCCGCTTCGCCGAGCGGCAGGGCTTTTCGGTGGAGGTGGTGGACATCACCCCGGGGCCGGAGGCGGGGATCGACTACGCCCAGATCCTCGTCCGGGGGGAGAACGCCTACGGCCTTCTCTCCCCCGAGGCCGGGGTGCACCGCCTGGTCCGCCCCTCCCCGTTTGACGCCTCGGGCCGCCGCCACACCTCCTTCGCGGGGGTGGAGGTCATGCCCGAGGTGGACGATACCGTGGAGGTGGTCATCCGGCCCGAGGATCTGCGGGTAGACGTCTTCCGCGCCCAGGGGCATGGGGGCCAGGGGGTGAACACCACGGACAGCGCGGTGCGCATCGTCCACCTCCCCACGGGGATCACGGTCACCTGCCAGACCACGAGAAGCCAGATCAAGAACAAGGAGCTGGCCCTTAAAGTTCTGAAATCACGCCTTTTTGAGCTGGAGTGGAGGAAGAAGCAGGAGGAGCTCAGGAAGCTCAAGGGCGAGGTCCGGCCCATCGAGTGGGGGAGCCAGATCCGGAGTTACGTTCTGGACAAGCAGTACGTGAAGGACCACCGGACGGGCCTGATGCGCTTTGACCCTCAGAACGTTTTGGACGGGGACCTCTTGGACTTCATCTGGGCGGGCCTCGAGTGGAAGGCGGGCCGCCGCCAGGCTGCGGAGGCTTCGCCTAGCGAACGGGTGGAGGAGGCTCTGGCCGAGGAGTGAGGGGCGGCTTTCCTTCCCCACCCCTGGGGCCCCCTTTTGGGGGTTTAACGGAGAGGCCCGGGGGCTCAGTACACGTCCTCGGGCTTTTTCTCCATCTCCCCGGTCAGCCAGTAGATGACCCGTTCGGCCACGTTTTCCAGGTGGTCCCCGAGCCGCTCGTAGCTCCGGGCCACCCGCATCAGGGTGAGGGCCTTGGAGATGGTCCGGGGGTCCTCCATCATGTAGGTGAGGAGCTCCCGGGTGACCTCCTCGTAAAGCCCGTCCACCTGGTCGTCCATGCTCAGGACCTCCCGCGCCAAAGCGGCGTTCCGCTCCGCCACCGCCTTGGCCAAGAGGTCCATCATCTCCAAAAGGCGCTTGCCCATCTGGGGGAGGGTGACGTACCGCTTCAAAGGGGGCTCTTGGGCTAGAAGAAGGGCATCTTCCGCCACGTGCATGGCGTAATCCCCCGCCCGCTCGAGGTCGGTCAGGGCCTTGATGACGGTGAAGACGAGCCGCAGATCCGAGGCCACCGGCTGGTGCCGGGCGATGAGGGCGATGGCCTGGTTCTCGACCTTGAGCTCCAGGGCGTCCACCTCCTTGTCCTTCAGAATCACGCCCCGGGCCTTCTCCGCGTTTCCTTCCACCAAGGCCTCCGTGGCCTCCTGGGTCATCTCGCGCACCAAGGAGAGCATCCGCAAGGCCTCTTCCACCAGGGCGTTTAATTCCTTGTCCAGGATTTCCCGCATCTTAAGCCTCCTTTTCCCAGTCTAGAGGAAAGTAGACCCCAAAGGCGTTTTCCCCTTCCCGTCTCAGGGCGTACGCTCCCCCGCCCCAGTTCCCGCTCAACCTTCTCACCAGGTAAAGCCCGAGCCCCCGGCCCAGCCCCCCTTGGAACCCCCGGTGGCCCGGGAGGAAAAGGGGCTCATAGGCCTCCAGCGGGGGTCCTTGGTCGCGGACCTCGAGGTGGAGCCGGCCTTCTCCCAGGAAGCTCACCACCCGGATGGGGTCTTTGCCGTACTTCAAGGCGTTGTCCAAAAGGTTGAGCAAGGCCTGGAAGACCGCGTCCGGGTCGGCCTTGACCTCTCCTTTGGCCGCGTAGAGAACCTCACGGCCCTCTAGCCTCTCCTTTAAAAGCGCCTTTAGCCGGGGCCAGAGCTCCTTTAGGTCAAAGACCCGGGCCGTCCGGAAGCCCTCCGAGGAAAGGCCCTCCACCAGACGGGCAAGCCGAAGGGCCTCCGCCTTCAGATGGGCCAAGACGGCCTCCTCCTCTGAAGTTTTGGGGGAGAGGGCCTCCAGAAGGGAGAGGATCCCCGCCAAGGGGGTCCTGAACTCGTGGGCCAGGACCTGGGCCGCTTCCTCCAGGTCCAGCCGCCTCGCCCGCCCCTCCGTCTCATCCAAAAGGTAGAGCGCCCCCGGAACGGCCTTTGCCGAAAGCCAGCGGCCTCGGACCTGAAACACCCGCTCCCCCCCAAAGAGGGCCAAGGCCTCGAGGCGGTGGTCCCTGAGGGCCAAAAGGAGGGGTTTTCCCAGGACCTTGTCCCGCTCCACCCCTAGAAGCTCCGCCGCCTTGGGGTTCAGATAGACCACCCTCCGGTCCTCGTGGACCACGATCCCCTCCCGGGCCTCCTCCCAGTGCTTCACCCCTCCTCCCGGAACCGGTACCCCACCCCCCGGACGGTCTCCAAGAACCGGGGCGACCTCGGGTCCTCCCCCAGCTTTTCCCGGAGCTGGAGGATGTGCTGATCCACGGTCCTAGGGGTGCCCAGGTACTCTCCCCAGACGGCCTCCAGAAGCTCCTCCCGGGTGTAGACCCGCCCCGGTCTTCGGGCCAAAAAGGCCAGAAGCTCAAACTCCCGGCGGGTGAGGGGGATGGTCCGCCCTTCCAGATGGACCTCTAGCCGGTCCAGATCC
>NZ_PSMQ01000026.1:0-15859 GCF_040290245.1 Thermus sp. | reverse complement strand
TGGATCACCCGCCTGGGCCTGGCCCGGCGAAGAAGGGCCTCGAGGCGGGCGAGGAGCTCCTCCATCAGAAAGGGTTTAGTCAGATAATCGTCCGCCCCCCGCCTGAGCCCTTCCACCTTGTCCTTGGGCTCCCCCCTTGCGGTGAGCATGAGGACGGGGGTCTCGAGGCCCTTTTCCCGCATCCTGTCCAAAAGGCTCACCCCCGGCTCATCGGGCAGGCGCCAGTCCAGGACCACCACCTCCGCGGCCTTCAGAAGCGGCCAGGCGGCGCGGGCGCTTTCCGCCTCGAGAACCTGGTGCCCGGCTTTTTCCAGGGCCAGCCTCAGCCCCAGGCGGACTGCGGCCTCGTCCTCCACCAAAAGCACCGTGGCCACGCCTTTAGTTTAGGTCGGGCCCTGTCAGGAGAAGGTCAGGTCGGTTGGCTAGGATTCCTCAGGAGGGGGAGGTAGAGGAAAAGGGCCAGGGCTTGGAGGACTAAAAGCCCCAGGAAAGAGGCCACATACCCCAGGCTGCCCACCACCAGCCCCACCCCCCACTGGAGGAGGAAGGTGCCCCCGATGCCCATAAGGTTGACCAAGGTGGTGGCCCGGCCCATCAGGTGAGGGGGGACCAGGCTCCGCGCCTGGGTCAGGGTGAGGATGTTAAAGGCCCCGAAAAAGCCCATCAGCAGGTAGGCGGGCCCCAGAACCCTCAACAAAAGGAGAAGGAGGCCAAAGGCGAAGAGGCCCCCTGAGAGGAGGAGGACCCTGGCGGTGCCGAACCGGTCCGCCAGGTAACCGGAGACGAGAAAGCCCAAGACGGCGGAAGAACTGTAAAGAAACAGGAAGTTGCCCACCCGGACCGCGTCAAAGCCCAGAGCGTAGAGGTAAGCCCCGGCCCATAGGGTCTGGAGGCTTAAAAACCCTCCAGCGAAGGCGAAGGCCAGGGCTCCCACCCGGAGGAGGAGGGGGTTTTTCCAGACCGAGCCCCCCTCCTCTTTGGCCTGGGGTAGGCCTACCCCCAAAGGGGCGTCCCGCACCCCTAGATAGATGGCCAGGGCCACCAGGAGGACGATCAGCGCGGCCAAAAGGAAGACGCCCCGCCAGCCCAGGCTCTCCTTGAGGAGGGCCAGAGGCGTGGCGGCCATAAGCCCTCCCGTGGCCCCTAAGCCCACCAGGAGGGTGCTCATCGTGGCGTAGGTTTTGGGGAACCATAGGCTGAAGGCCTTCATGGACCCCATAAGGGCCGAGGCCATTCCCACACCGATCAGGGCCCGGCCTAGGGCAAGCGCGGTGAAGCTTGGGGCGAGGCCGAAGACCAGACTCCCCAAAGCGGCCACCGAGAGGAAGGCCGGCGTGACTCTCCGGGGGCCCAGCCGGTCCAGAAGCCCCCCCAAAGGGAGTTGGGTCAGGGCAAAGGCCAGATAAAAGAGGCTGGTCATGAAGCCCAGCTGAGCCGGGCTCAGGCCCAGATCGAAGGAGAGGTCCTTGGAAAGGACCGCGTTCGCCGATCGGAAGAAGTAGGAGAGGAAGTACCCCAGGGTAAAGAGGCAAAAGACCCGTGCCGCCATGCCTACCTCCGGTTCAGGTATACCCCAAAGAGGACCAGCGCCCCGCCCAGAAGGGCTTCCTTCCGGAGGGGTTCGTGAGCGATGGGAAGGGCGAAGACCGCTCCGGAAAGGGGCTCGAGCATCGCCACCAGGGTGGCGATGCGGGGGGGGACGGTGCGCACCCCCAGGAGGAAGAGGCCGAAGGGCACCACCGTGCCCAGGGTGACGAGGTAGAGAAGGCTGAGCCAGTCCGTGGGGGAGAGCTGGAAGAGGGCCTCGAGGTGTCCTAGGAGAACGGGCAGGCTGAGAAGGCTTCCCACCCCCGTGGCCACCCCCAGGCTGACCAAAGGAGGCGTCCTCAGGCCAAAGGAAAAGGCGGCGTAGGCGGCGAAACTCACCGCGGAAAGGAGTCCGAAGACGGCGCCCAGGGGGGTACCCACAAGCCCCTGTGGCCCCACCACCAGAAGGTAGGCCCCGAGGAGGGCAAACCCCACGCCCCAAAGCGCCCGGGGGGGCAGTTTTTCCCCCTGTGAAAGGGCGTAGAGGGTGAGGAATAAAGGGGCCAGGTACTGGAGGAAGATGCCCGTGGCCACCGTGGTGAGGTGGATGGCCAGGTAGTAGAAGGCCTGGGCCCCGGAAAGGGCCAGACCCACCCGGAGAAGACGGCCGCCCTCTCCTCGAGGGGGGTGGTGCAGGAGAAGGGGCAGGAGGAGGAGGAAGCTCAAAAGGAACCGCAAGGGGATAAGGAGTTCCGGGGGGATGGTGCGCATGAACCGGCCCGCCAAAGCCCCGCCAAGCCCCCAAAGGAGCGCCGCCAAGGTGATCGGGATCATCTTCTTTCCCCCAGAACCGCAAGGGCTACCCCGGTGAGGAGGACCCCCGCCCCCAGAAAGACCCTTAACCCCGGGTACTCCCCGAAGAGAAGGAAGCCCAGGAGGCTTGCGCCCACGGGTTCCAGGAGGATGACCAGGGTGACGAGGACAGGCGGTACGTACCGGGTGGCCCAGTTAAAGCTGGTGTGGCCCACAAGCTGAGGGATGAGGGCCATGAGGAGGATCCAGAGGTAGGCCATGGGGGGGTGGCCCAGGTATGGGGTGCCAAAAAGGGGCGGAAGCGGGAGGAGGACCAAGGCGGCCACCGGGTAGGCCAGGCGGATGTATTCCAAAATGGAGAGCCCCCGGCGCTGGGCCTCCCGGCCCAGGAGGAAGTAGGCCGAGACGCTCATCGCCCCTAGAAGGGCAAGGAGGTTGCCCAAGGCAGGGTTGGCCCCACCCTTTTCCCCATCGCCCAAGGCGATGAGGAACCCCCCGGCCAGGGCGAACCCAACCCCTAGGAGGGTTAAGGGAGTGGGGGTTTCTTTGAGAAAAAACCAGGAAAATAGGGTAATCCAGATGGGGTTGGTGGTGACCAAGGCGGTGCTTGCGGCAATGGAGGTGAAGGAGAGGGAGGTGATCCAAAGGGCAAAGTGGAGGGCGAGAAAAACCCCGGCTAGAGCCGCCGGTAAAAGGGCCTGTTTCGCCCGGGGCGGGCGGAAGCCTGGAAGCAGAACGAGAGAGGCAAAGAGGAGCCTGAGGGCGCTCATCAGGAGGCTGAACCCCACCGCCCGCGTTCCGGCGGCCTCGAGGGCGAGGCGCACGAGGATGCTCGCGGTGCTCGCAGCTAGAATCCCCACCAAGAGGACCAGGCCGATCCTAATCCCAGAGGGGCGCATAGGGAGGATTTTTGCATAAGACAAGGCCAATGACCAGTGGGTCAGAGGGAGCGGAAGCTCATACCCACGCTGGTATACTGGCCCCGAGGGAGGTGGGGATGGTAAGCGTTGCGGTACCCAAGGAGCGGGCCCCCGGGGAGCGAAGGGTGGCGTTGGTGCCCGAGGTGGTGGCCCGCCTGGTCAAGGAGGGGCTAGAGGTGCGGGTGGAAAAAGGCGCAGGGGAAGGTGCCTATCATCCGGACCAGGCCTATCTGGATGCGGGGGCGAAGGTGGTGGACCAAGACGAGCTCCTTCCCGGGGCCATGGTCCTCTTCACCGTCCAGCCCCCGGAACTGGACCTCATCCAAAGGCTGGAGCGGGGGGCCTTGGTGGTGGGGTTCATGCAGGCCCATAAGAATCCAGACCGGTTGAAGGCCCTTTTGCACCGGGGGGTGGACGTCTTGGCCATGGAGCTTATCCCCCGGATCACCCGGGCCCAGGCCATGGATGCCCTCTCGAGCCAGGCCACGGTGGCGGGGTACCTGGCCGCCCTCCATGCGGCCCGGCTCTCCTCCCGCTTCTTCCCCATGCTGACCACCGCTGCAGGGACCATCCGCCCGGCCAAGGTCATGGTCATGGGGGTGGGGGTAGCGGGGCTGATGGCCATCGCCACGGCCAAGCGCCTGGGGGCTCAGGTCTTTGCCTACGATGTGCGCAAGGCCGCGGTAGAGCAGGCCCTCTCCTTAGGGGCCAAGCCCGTGGAGCTCCCCATCAGCGCCGAGGGGGAGGGTGGGTATGCCCGGGAGCTCACGGAGGAGGAGAAGCGCATCCAGCACGAGGCGCTTCGGGAGCATGTCTCGGGGATGGACGCCATCATCACCACCGCCCAGGTCCCGGGCCGCCGGGCCCCCATCCTCCTCACCGAGGACATGATGGATCGGTTGGCCCCGGGGAGCGTGGTGGTGGACCTGGCGGCGGAGTCTGGGGGGAACTGCGTCCTTACCAAACCCGGGGAGGTGGTGGAGGTGAAGGGGGTGCGGATCTACGGCCCCTTGAACCTTCCCAGCGAGCTTTCTGTCCACGCCTCCGAGATGTACGCCAAAAACCTTTACAACCTTTCCAGGCTCCTTTTTAAGGACGGCGCCTTCGCCCCCGACTGGGAGGACGAGATCCTCAAGGGGGCCCTTCTCATCAAGGACGGTCAGGTGGTCCATGGGCCTACCAAGGCCCTTCTGGGGATATAAAATGGAAGGATTCTGGGCGGCTTTGTACATCTTCATGCTGGCGGCCTTTACGGGCTACGAGGTTATCGGGCGGGTTCCGGTCATTCTCCATACGCCCCTCATGTCCGGGTCCAACTTCATTCACGGCATCGTGGTGGTGGGAGCGATGGTGGTCCTGGGGCACGCGGAAACCCCCCTCGAGAAGGCCATCGGCTTCTTTGGGGTCATCCTGGGGGCGGCAAACGCCGCGGGGGGGTATGCGGTCACCGTGCGCATGCTGGAGATGTTTGAGCGCAAACCCGGCAAAGGAGGTGGCTCGTAATGGACCTCATCCAGGCGGCCTACCTCCTGGTGGCCTTCCTCTTCATCATGGGCCTTAAACGCATGGCCCACCCGACCACAGCCAAAAGTGGGATCGTCTGGGCGGGTTGGGCCATGCTCATCGCGGTTCTGGCCACCTTCCTATGGCCGGGGATGGGGAATTTTGCCCTCCTCGTGGTTGCCCTTCTCTTGGGCGCGGGGGTGGCCTGGTGGGCAGCGGTCCGGGTGGCCATGACGGACATGCCCCAGATGGTGGCCATCTACAACGGCATGGGGGGGGGTGCGGCCGCCACCATCGCCATGGTGGAGCTTTTGAAGGGAGCGTTCGAGAGCGCAGGTCTGATGGCCCTGGCCATCTTGGGTGGCCTGATCGGAGGCGTGGCGTTTACGGGGAGCCTTGTCGCCTTCGGCAAGCTCCAGGGCCTTTTGAATAGCCGCCCCATCCTCTTTCCCTTCCAGAGGCCTTTGAACCTTCTGGTCCTCCTTCTGGCCCTGGGGTTTGGCCTTTTCCTTCTATTCAGCGACGCGACCCCGGCCATCGTGCTCTTCTTCCTCCTGGCCCTCCTGTTCGGGGTCCTGATGACCCTTCCCATCGGGGGTGGGGATATGCCGGTGGTCATCTCCCTCTACAACGCCTTCACGGGCATGGCCGTGGGCTTTGAAGGTTTTGCCATCGGAAACCCGGCCCTGATGGTGGCGGGCACCCTGGTGGGGGCGGCGGGTACGCTCCTGACCCTTCTGATGGCCAAGGCCATGAACCGCTCCTTGGGGAGCGTTTTGATGGGGGGGTTTGGGGTGGAGCAGGCCGCCGGGGAGGTCACGGGAAGCCTCAAGCCCATCGACGTGGAGGATGCCGCGGTCATGCTGGCCTACGCGAGCAAGGTGGTCTTCGTCCCCGGGTACGGCATGGCGCTCTCCCAGGCCCAGCACAAGGTGAAGGAGCTGGCCGACCTTTTGGAAAGCCGGGGGGTGGAGGTGAAGTTTGCCATCCATCCGGTGGCGGGCCGGATGCCTGGCCATATGAACGTCCTTCTGGCCGAGGCCGGGGTGGAGTATGACAAGCTTAAGGACCTGGAGGAGATCAACCCCGAGTTCCCCACGGTGGACGTGGCCGTGGTCATCGGGGCGAACGATGTGGTGAACCCCGCCGCCCGCCGTCCGGGAAGCCCCCTTTACGGCATGCCCATCTTGGATGTGGACAAAGCGAAGAACGTCATCGTCATCAAGCGCGGCCAGGGGAAGGGGTTTGCCGGAGTGGAGAACGAGCTCTTCTACGCGGACAACACCCGGATGCTCTACGGGGACGCCCAGGAGGTTCTGGCCAAGCTCACCCAGGCCTTGAAGAAACTATAGAGCGCAGGGAGCCCCCAAGGGGGTTGCGCCTCCTTGGGGGCGTATGCTAGCCTAAACCTGGGCGCGGGCCCGTAGCTCAGTTGGATAGAGCGGCTGACTACGGATCAGCAGGTCAGGGGTTCGAATCCTCTCGGGCCCGCCAGGATCCCCCCCTCTGGGGGGGTTATAGTTTGGGTATGGACCTCACCCACTTTAAGGATGGCCGTCCCCATATGGTGGACGTCACGGAGAAGGCCGCCACCTTCCGCACCGCCACCGCCGAGGCCTATGTGCGCCTCACCCCAGAGGCCCTGGCGGCGTTGAAGGCGGGCGGGGTGGGAAAGGGGGACCCCCTTTCCGTAGCCCAGCTCGCAGGGATCATGGGGGCGAAGAAGACCCCGGACCTCATTCCCCTTTGCCACCCCTTGCCCCTTACCGGGGTGGAGGTGCGCCTCGAGCTTCTCGAGGAGGAGGCCCGGGTGCGCATCGAGGCAACGGTGCGCACCAAGGCCGAGACGGGGGTGGAGATGGAGGCCCTCACCGCCTGCGCGGTTGCGGCCCTGACGGTGTATGACATGCTCAAGGCCGTGAGCAAGGGGTTGGAGATCACCGACCTCCGCCTCCTCTATAAGGGGGGAGGGAAGAGCGGGGCGTGGCGGAGGGCGTCTTGAGGCCGGCGGCAACGGGAGGGGGCGTTGTGGCCCGGGCCAGGCGGGGATGAGGGCGTACACGACGGCGCACCTGCCCTTGGACCTTCCCCCCGGCCACCCCTTTCCTATTTACAAGTACCAGGGGGTGGCCGAGGCCCTGAAAGGGCTGGTGGAGCTTCTTCCGGCCCCACCCCTAGACCGGGAGGCCCTGGCTTTGGCCCATGAGGAGGCCTATCTGGACCGGGTCTTCGGCGAGGGGCTCAGCCGGGCGGAAAGCCTCCGGCTTGGACTTCCCTTCACGCCCCTCTTCCTCCACAGGGCCCTGCACGCGGCAGGGGGGACGGTGGCCGCCGCCTTGGACGCCCTGGCGGGGGGCTTGGGCCTTAACCTGGCGGGAGGAACCCACCACGCCTACCCGGACCGGGCCGAGGGGTACAGCCTTTTCAACGATGTGGCGGTAGCGGTGGCGGTTCTCCGGCAAAAGGGCTTCCAGGGCCGGGTCTTGGTGGTGGACCTGGACGCCCACCAGGGCAATGGGACGGCCGTCTTCTTCCAGAGGGACCCCACGGTCTATACCCTTTCCGTTCACGCGGAGCGGAACTACCCCCTCAAAAAGGAGAGGAGCCACCTGGACCTGGGCCTGCCCGACGGGGTGGGGGACGCGGCCTACCTCGAGGCCCTTTCCCGGGCGTTGGAGGAGGCGTTTCGCTTCCGTCCGGAACTGGTCTTTTACAACGCGGGGGTGGACGTGCTCGCAAACGACCGCTTCGGCCGCCTGGCCCTTTCCCTCGAGGGGGTCTTGCGGCGGGACCTCCTGGTCCTAAAGAAGGTCCAGGAGGTGGGGGCGGCACTGGTGGTCGTGATGGGTGGGGGGTATAACCGGGACCCGGACCTCACCGTGGCCGCTCACACCCAGACTTACCGCGCGGCCATCTCCTTCAGGTAGGTCACCACCCCTTCCTCCAGGGTGAAGCCCAGCCGCCGGTAGAGGTCCACCGCCTCCTTTTCATGGTCATGGGCCCGCACCCGGAGAAGGCGCGCGCCCTTCTTCCTGGCCCATTCCGCTGCCTTGGCCAAGAGGGCACGGCCGATGCCCTTGCCCCGGGCCTCGGGGATGACGCCCAGGTAGGCCAAGGTGGCCTCTTTGTCCTCCTTCTCCACCTCGGCCATCCCCACGGGACGTCCCTTCTCATAGGCTACAAAGAGCACGATCCCAGGGTCTTGGAAGTGCTCTTCCAACTCCTCGTCCGTCCAGCGGAGCCTTAGGCCCCAGGCGTCCTCGCTTTTTTGGTAGACCTCCCGGTAAACCGTGGGTCCCGGGAAGCCCTTTTGGATCTCCACCCCTGGGGGTGGGCTGGCGTCCAACCCCTCAGGGGGTTTCACGAAGTAATAGGTGGTGAACAAGGCCACGAACCCCGCCCGCTCCAAGGCCGCCTGAAGGTCGGTGTTCTTCTCATTGGGGAAGGCGTAAAGCCGGGTGTGGTTCCGGGGCCTGGCGAGAGACAGGACCCCTTCCAGCAGGGGGGAGAGGTCTTCCCGCCGATAGGCGATGGGGCCCTCGAGGACCGCTCCGTCCCAGAAGGGGTAAAGGCCCACGTACCCCTCCACCCGGCCTTCTCGGACCAGGACCAGGCCGTCTTCCAGTTCCTCGGCCAGCCCCTCCAGATCACGGGCCTCGGGGGCTAAGGCCTTCCGGCTCTCCTCCTGGTCCATGTGGCGAAGGAGGGCCAGAAGCCCCTCCAGGTCCTCCCGCCGCACCGGCCGTACCACGCCCATAGTCTACTCCAAGCTCCGTCCTCGAGAGGGTGAGCCGGGGGTCGTCCCCGAGTCCCTCTTCTTAAAGGCCAGCCGGTTAACGGAGCCGCCCCTTGGGCCCGGGTGGCGGAGCTCGAGGAGGAAAGCCCCTTAGAATGCAGAGGTGGATGCCTGGGTCATCGTCAACCCGGCGGCGGGCCGGGGCTGGGTGGGGAGGCTTTCGGGGGCCATCCTAAAGGCGGCCCGGGAACGGGGGGCCAGGGCCTTTCTCACCGAGGGGCCAGGGCATGCGGCCGACCTCGCCCGGCAAGCCCCCGGGGGTTCCCGGGTGGTGGCGGTGGGCGGGGATGGAACGGTCCACGAGGTTTTGGCCGGGGTGGCGGGCACGGACAAGGTCCTTGGAGTGGTGCCCATCGGAAGCGGGAACGACTTTGCCCGGATGCTCCGCTTGAAGAAGCGCCCCTGGCCTAAGGCGCTGGAGCACGCCCTTTTCGCCCCTTCTAGGGCGGTGGACCTCGGGTATGTGAACGGAAAGCCCTTTGGGGCTTTCTTGGGGCTTGGCTTTGACGCAATGGTGGCGAGAAAGGCGTTTTCCGCTCCCCCTTTGCTGAGGGGGATGCCCCGGTACCTCTACGCTTTGGCCCTGGTGCTCAAGGACTTGACCCTGCCCTTGGCCCGGGTGGAGGTGGACGGGAAGGGGGTGTATGAGGGTCCTATCCTGCTTTTATCCCTAATGAATGCCCCCACGTATGGGGGGGGAATTCCCATCGCCCCTATGGCCGACCCGGCGGACGGGGTTCTCCATGGGATCCTGGCGGGCCGGTTCAGCCGGTTGGGGGTGCTGGGCATCCTGCCCCGGCTTCTTCTGGGCCGCCACCTGGGCCACAAGGAGGTGCGGGTTTATGCAGGCCGGCGGTTTGCCGTGAGGTTTGACCGGGCGGTAGAGGCCCACGCAGATGGGGAGCTTCTTCCCCCTGCCGCTTCTTTTCAGGTGGAGCTGAGGCCTTTGGGGCTTTTGGTGGTGGGCGAGGAGGAGATGCCCCGGGAGGGCAGGCCCGCTTTGGCCGTATAATCTTGCCATGCGCGGCCTATCCGAGCGGGTAAAGGCCATGAAGCCCTCGGCCACGGTGGCGGTGAACGCCCGTGCCCTCGAGCTCAAGCGCCAGGGGGTGGACCTGGTGCCCCTCACGGCAGGGGAACCGGATTTTGACACCCCGGAGCATGTGAAGGAGGCGGCGCGGCGCGCTTTGGCCCAGGGCAAGACCAAGTACGCGCCACCGGCGGGGATCCCTGAGCTTCGCGAGGCCTTGGCGGAGAAGTTTAGGCGGGAGAACGGCCTTGCGGTGGCCCCCGAGGAGACGATTGTGACCGTGGGGGGGAAGCAGGCGCTTTTCAACCTTTTCCAAGCCCTCTTAGACCCGGGGGACGAGGTCATCGTTCTGGCGCCTTACTGGGTGAGCTACCCGGAGATGGTCCGCCTGGCCGGCGGGGTGCCGGTGGAGGTGGCCACCCGGCCCGAGGACGGCTTCGTTCCCGACCCGGAGGCGGTGCGCCGGGCCATCACCCCAAGGACCAAGGCCCTGGTAGTCAACTCCCCCAACAACCCCACGGGGGCGGTCTATCCCCAAGAGGTCCTGGAGGCCCTGGCCCGGCTTGCGGTGGAGCATGACTTCTATCTGGTTTCCGACGAGATCTATGAGCACCTCATCTACGAGGGCGCCCACTTCTCCCCCGGAACCCTGGCCCCCGAGCACACGATCACGGTCAACGGGGCCGCGAAGGCCTTTGCCATGACCGGCTGGCGCATCGGCTACGCCTGTGGACCCAGGGGGGTGATCAAGGCCATGGCCGACATCTCTAGCCAGTCCACCACCAGCCCTGACACCATCGCCCAGTGGGCGGCCCTCGAGGCCCTCACCAACCTCGAGGCCTCCCAAGCCTTCATCCAGATGGCCCGAAAGGCCTACCAAAAGCGCCGGGATCTTCTCCTGGAAGGCCTTTCCGCCCTGGGCCTTAAGGCCGTCCGGCCCAGTGGGGCCTTTTATGTACTCCTCAATACAGACGCCTTCGCCGAAGATGAGATCCAGGCGGCGGAGCGGCTCCTCGAGGCCCGGGTGGCTGTGGTTCCTGGGACGGATTTTGCCGCTTACCGTCACGTCCGCCTTTCCTACGCCACGAGCGAGGAGAACCTGAAAAAGGCCCTGGGGCGGATGGCCACGTTGCTTTAGCCCCTTTTGCTCCGGGAGCGACCCCCTGCTAAGAGGAGGATCGCCACTCCTACGGTGAGGAGGCTATCCGCCACATTGAAGACCGGGAAGTTGGCCACCCAGTGGATGTTTGTTCCCAGGTCGATGAAGTCCACCACATAGCCCCGGCCGAGGCGGTCTATGGCGTTGCCCAGCGCCCCGGCTGCCACCATGCCTAGGCCCAAGGCCGTAAGGGGCGGGCGTTTCCGGTTTAACAGCAAGAGGAGCCAGGTGCCCACCAGGAGGCTTATCCAGCCCAGAACCCAGCTTCTTCCTTCCAGGAGGCCAAAGGCCGCCCCGGTGTTGTGCACCAGAGTAAGGTAGAGGAGATCGCCGAGAACAGGCTTGGGAACGGGGGAAAGGTGCGCCAAAGCCCACAGCTTCGTCACCTGGTCTAAGACGAGGAGGAGGGGGACAAGGGCGTGCATCCTTCCCAGTCTACCGGAGGCTGTGGTACAATTCCCCTTGTTTTGGTGGGAGGAGGCCATGTCCAAGGTTTGCGAAATCAGTGGAAAGAAGCCCATAACGGCGAACTCCATCACCCGCCGCGGTAAAGCCAAGCGGGAAGGCGGGGTGGGGAAGAAGACCACCGGCATCAGCAAGCGTTGGCAAAGGCCGAACCTGCACAAGGTCAAGGTCCGGGTGGCGGGCCAGGAGATCACCTTCAAGGTGGCGGCAAGCCACATCGAGAAGGTCTACGAGCTTCTGGACCGGGCCAAGGGGATGAAGCTCGAGGGTCTCTCCGCCAAGGAGATTAAGGCACAGCTTCTGAAACTCCTCTAACTTGAGGCCGGGTCTGCCCGCCCGCGGTAGGGCGCGGGCGGGTTGGTTTTAGGATGGGGACATGGGGCCATTTCCCGGAGGGAATTGGAAAGCTGGCCACTATCTCCTCCTCCTTTTGGGGCTATACGCCTTGGTGGTCACCCTGGGGTTTGCCCTTCGGGGCAGGCAGCTTTCCGCCCTAAGGGCCGAGGTGGGGCGGGCGAAGGAGGCCCTCTTCTGGGCCCCCGAGGGGTACCGCCTGCCCATCCCCGGGGCCTGTCTGCCCAGCCGGCCGGAGAACCTGCCCAACGCCCCCCGGCCCTACCGGAAGGGGGTAAACCCGGGCTTCATCTTCGTTCAGGGGGATGCTTGCGTGCCCGTTCTAAGGGGGACGGGGGTGGTGGCTGCGGCCACGGGGGAGGTGGTGAAGGCGGAAACCGCCCACACGCCCCTTTCCCCTGAGGAAAAGAAGGCCCTTCTGGACAGGGTGAAGGGGGGCGCGACCCCGGAGGATATGGACCTGATCCGGGGCCTCGAGGTCTGGATCAGGCATAAGGACGGTCGGATCAGCGTCTACGCCCACCTGGAAAGCGTTTACCCCGGCCTAAAGGTTGGGATGCGGCTCCGCCGGGGCGACCCCATCGGGTACGTGGGCCAGACGGGGCTTGCCCCCTCTGCCCGGCTTCTTTTTGAGCTCTGGGAGGGAAGGCCGGATGAGGGCCGCTTCTTCGGCCAGGGCCTGGGAAAAGAAGCCCTCTTGCAATCGGCCCGCGCCCTCTTCGCCTGGCCCAAGTAGAATACCCCCATGCGGGAGGCCTTCGGAAAAGTTTGGGCTAACCCCTATGTCCGCGTTTTGGTCTATCTTCTGCTTTTCTACCTCTTCTACCGCCTTTTGGGCCGGGCCTCATCCGCCCTTTTGACCCTGGTCTGGGCCTTCCTCTTTGCCTACCTTACCCACCCGGTGGTCCAGTTTTTCGAGCGCCGGGGCCTGCCCCGGGTGCTGGGGGTGGTGGGGGTCTACCTGGGCTTTTTCCTCTTCTTGGGCTTGGCGTCTTTCCTCACCTTCCAGGCTTTGGCCCAGATCTCCCAGTTCGCCCAGGAGCTTCCACGCCTCTTGCGCCCCCTCCTCTCCTGGATGGAGGGCCTTCCGGAGCGGGTGCGAGGCGTGGTCCTGCCCGATTGGCTCCGCCCCCTTCTAGCCCAGGCGGTTCAGGGGCTCCAAGGTCTTGTGGATTCCTTTTTAAAGACCTTGGTCGCCTGGCTTCGGGCGCTTTTGGGTCAGGGGGGTAGCCTCTTGGGGTTTCTCGCTGGCCTGCTGGGGGGGGTGCTCCAGCTCCTTACCGCTTTGACGATTTCCATCTATCTTCTTTACGATCTACCCCGTATAGGCCGGGCGTTTCTCCTCCTTCTGCCCCGGCCTTACCAGCCTTTGGCGGAGGAGCTCGCCCAGAAACTGGACCGAAGCGTAGGGGGATACATCCGGGGCCAGCTTCTGGTGGCCTCTCTGGTGGGGTTGGTGATAGGGGTGGGGTTTTGGCTCGTGGGGCTTCCCCTGGCGGCCTCCTTGGGCTTTCTGGCCGGCGTCTTCAACCTCATCCCCTTCGTAGGGGTCATCGTCTCCAGCATCCCCGCCTTGCTTTTGGCCCTGCCCATGGGGTTCGGCAAGGTCTTCTTGGTCCTTCTCGTGCTCTGGCTCGCCAACCAGCTCGAGGGCAACCTCTTTGGGCCCCTTATCGTGGGGCGGACCACCCGGCTGCACCCGGTCACGGCCATCGCCGCCATCTTGATCGGGGCCAGCCTTTTTGGGCTTTGGGGAGCGATTCTGGGTGTACCCGCCGCAGCCTTTTTAAAGGTCTTAATCCAGGATTACTACCAAAAGAGCCGGTTCTACGAGGAGGGCTGATCCTGTAGGGCCCTACAGGGCATGGGCCTCCAGGGCCATTTGGAACCACCCGGGGACGGCCTTGCCAAACCGCCGCTCGGCGAAGGCCTGGGCGAACGCCTCGTACCGGCCCTGTTGGATGGCCTCCCGGGCCTGCTCCGTAAGGCGGTGGAGGTAGCGGAGGTTATGCAGGGAGAGGAGGATCCCCCCGAGCATCTCCCCTGCGCGCACCAGGTGGCTCAGGTAGGCCCGGCTGAAGGTCTGGCAGGTGTAGCAGTCGCAGCCTGGGTCTATCGGAAGGGCTTCTTCCAGGTGGCGGCCCGACTTGAGGTTGAGCCGCCCCTCCGGGACCAAGGCGTAGCCGAACCGGCCCGTCCGGGTGGGGTAGACGCAGTCAAAGAGGTCGACGCCGAGGCCGATGGCCGCCACCAGGTCCTCCGGGTGGCCCACCCCCATGAGGTACCGGGGGCGGTTTTGGGGAAGGAGCTCGGTGGAGAGGGCCACCATCCGGAACATGGCCTCCTTGGGCTCCCCCACCGCCAGCCCCCCGATGGCGTAGCCTGGGAGGTCAAACCGGATGGTTTCCAGGGTGGATCGCCTCCGGAGCCCCAGGTCCACCCCCCCTTGGGCGATGCCGAAAAGGGCCTGGTCGGGCCGGGTTTTCGCCTTTATGGACCGCTCGAGCCAGCGAAGCGTCCTTTCCAAGGACGCCTGAAGGTAGGCCCGGGAGGAGGGGTAGGGGGGGCATTCGTCAAAGGCCATGACGATGTCTGCCCCAAGGGCTTCTTGGACCTGGATGCTCCTCTCCGGGGTCAGTTGGATCAGATCCCCGTTGAGGTGGCTTTGGAAGAGGACGCCCTCCTCGTCGATCCGGCAGAGGTGCCCAAGGCTCATCACCTGGAAGCCCCCGGAGTCCGTGAGCCAGGGGCCTTGCCAGCCCGCGAAGCCGTGCAGCCCCCCCAGGGCCCTGACCCGATCGGGCCCTGGCCGGAGGAGGAGGTGGTAGGTGTTGGCGAGGAGGACCTGGCTTCCGATGGCCTCGAGGTCCCGGGGCAGGAGGCCTTTGACCGAGGCCTGGGTGCCCACGGGCATGAAAAGGGGCGTGGTGACCGCCCCGTGGGGAGTTTGGAAGCGGCCCACCCGGGCCCGGCCAGACTGGGCGAGGAGGTGAAAGTCGAACATCAGGCCCGGAACCGCTCCTTGATGTAGTCCTCGAGGAGGGCCACGAACGCCTCCGCGATCCCTTCCCCCTTCAAAGTGGTGTACAGCCGCCCCTCCACATAGACCGGGGCCTTGGGCTCCTCCCCCGCACCCGGTAAGGAGATGCCGATGTCCGCGTGCTTGCTTTCCCCGGGTCCGTTCACCACGCACCCCATCACCGCCACCTTGAGGGTCTCCACCCCGGGGTAGGCCTTCCGCCACTCGGGCATACGGGCCTCGAGGTGGGCCTGGACCTTTTGCGCCAGTTCTTGGAAAAACGTGCTGGTGGTCCGGCCGCACCCGGGGCAGCTGGTCACCGTGGGGGTGAAGGTCCTAAGGCCCAGGGCCTGCAGGATCTCCCGGGCCACCTCCACCTCCTTTGTCCGGGGCTCGCCCGGGGCGGGGGTCAGGGAGACCCGGATCGTGTCCCCGATCCCTTCCAAAAGGAGGGGGGCAAGGCCCGCCGCGCTGGCCACGATGCCCTTCACCCCCATCCCCGCCTCCGTCAGGCCGAGGTGCAAAGGGGCCTGGGTCCTTTGGGCCAAAGCCCGGTAGACATAGACCAGGTCCGGGGCGCGGGAGACCTTGGCGGAAAGGACGATCCGGTCCTCCCCCAGGCCAAGCTCCAAGGCCTCCTCGTAGCTCCGGACTGCGGACTCCACCACCGCGTCTAAAAGGACCTCCTGGGCGGTCTTGGGCTCCTTACGGCGGGCGTTTTGGTCCATCATCTCCGTGAGGAGGCTGGGGTCCAAGGAGCCCCAGTTGGCCCCGATGCGGATGGGTTTTCCCAGGTCCTTGGCCACCTCCACCATGAGGCGGAAGTGCTCGTCTTTATGGCGTCCACGGCCCACCGTACCGGGGTTGATGCGGTACTTGTCCAGGGCCTGGGCCATCTTGGGGTAGCGGGTGAGGAGGAGGTGGCCGTTGAAGTGGAAGTCCCCCACCAGGGGCACAGGGAGGCCCGCGTCCAAAAGCCGGGCCTTGATCTCCGGAACCGCCTGTGCGGCCTTTTCGTCGTTGACGGTGAGGCGGACGATCTCGCTCCCCGCCTCGTACAGGGCCTTGATCTGCTGGAAGGTGGTTTCCACCTCGTGGGTGGGGGTGTTGGTCATGGACTGGACGACGATGGGGTGGCCACCCCCCACGGGAACCTCTCCCACCCAGACGGTTTTGGTCGGTCGCCTCATCAAACTTCGGCGGCGCGGAAACCCCTGCCCTCAGGCATGGGTGGGGAGCGCCGCCTCCCCTCCTTTTTCTATAGTATATGAAC
>NZ_PSMQ01000025.1:0-23098 GCF_040290245.1 Thermus sp. | reverse complement strand
GCGCGCTTGCGCGCGAGGATGAGGAAGTGCTCCTGGATGGAGATCGCGTACCAGCGGCTTCTAGAGCAGTCCTCCCGGTGTTCCCTTCGGGAAGCAGCCCGGTGTTCCCTTCGGGAAGCAGCCCGGTGTTCCCTTCGGGAAGCAACCGGGTAGAAAGCTCGTTTCTGGCGCCCGTATTGGGCGCAGCGGATCCGTTTGACTCTGACTTCCTGGATGCCCCGAAAGGTGCGCAGCTTGCGTCTGCGGTAGCCCCCGCTCTCCTCTCGGTGTTTGCTTCGCAAAGCAACACGGGTGGCTCCGCACTGGGGACAGGGTACAATGGAGCTCGGGGAGTCCTTAGTCGGCTTCTCGGTGTTTGCCCCTTCGGGGCAAAGCAGCATGGCAGAACCAGACTAAGGGCTCCCCTCTTACTCAACCGAGTTTTTTACATGACCCCAGAATAAGGACTCACTTATTCTAAATGGTTTGACAAACATGCATAGCCTGGGTAAAGTAATTCTGAAAGGAGAAAGGAGGGTGTTATGCGAAACCATTTGGATCGTAGGTCACTCCTCAAGCTTTTAGGTGCTGTAGGCGCGGCAGCAGTCTTCCGGCCGGGGCTGGCCCAGACCTCAGCCCAGGCCGAGGAAGCCCTTCCCTCCTTCACTGGGCCCGGGCCTAACCCTTACTGGAACGGGGTTCTCCCCTTCGTGGTCTATCCTCAAAAACTTCCCCTGCTTCGCCTGACCGACCGTGGCATTCAACTGGAAACCCCCAGGTCATACTTTCGTACCGCTTTTACCCCCAACGAGGCCTTTTACGTCCGCTACCATCTGGACGAGATCCCCAACGAGATCGACCTTGCCACTTGGCGGCTCAAGCTGGAAGGCAACTTCGAACGGCCGATGGAGCTTTCCTTCCAGGACCTCCTCACCCAGTTTGAGCCCGTCTCCATCGCCGCCGTCAACCAGTGCTCGGGAAACTCCCGAAGCCGCTTCCAGCCCAGGGTCACCGGCGGACAGTGGGGCAATGGGGCCATGGGCAACGCCCTCTGGACCGGGGTTCGCCTAAAGGACCTCCTGAAAAAAGCAG
Organism: Thermus sp.; assembly: GCF_040290245.1. Taxonomy (GTDB): domain Bacteria; phylum Deinococcota; class Deinococci; order Deinococcales; family Thermaceae; genus Thermus_A. Next base: position 22,027 of record NZ_PSMQ01000025.1, on the reverse strand, counting down.
GGGTTAAGGCAGGCACGGTCCAGATCCAGTTCGAAGGACTGGATCGGGGTAAGGGCCCGGAAAATCTGGGCTCGGGAAGATTTATGAAATCCTTAGACCTCAATGACCCCGTGATCGAGGAAACCATCCTGGCCTACCTCATGAACGGGGAACCCCTGCCCATGCTGAACGGCTTTCCCATCCGGTTGGTGGTGCCTGGCAAGTTCGCCACCTACTGGCTCAAGCACGTGACCTGGATCCGGGCCCTTACTGAAGAGGACAAGAACTTCTGGATGGCCACCGCCTACCGGATACCCGACACCCCCAACGGTTCCACCACCCCCGAGGACGTGGCCGCAGGAAGGGTAAAAACCGTCCCAATCGGGAAGGTCAACATGCCGGTCCGGTCCTTCATCATAGACCCCGACGGATCCTACCCTCTGGTGGCGGGGCTGCCCGCTAAGATCCGGGGCATCGCGTTCAGTGGGCACGGCCGGGTGGTGAAGGTGGAGGTCTCCACCGACGGGGGTAGGACCTGGGGCATCGCCGCGCTGGGCGAGTATTACGGCCCTTACTCCTTCCGCACCTACGAATACACCTGGACACCGAAAGCCCCGGGCACCTATGTGCTGGCGGTCCGGGCCACGGACGAAAAGGGGAATGTCCAGCCGGACACCCCTGTTTGGAACCCGGGCGGGTACCTTTGGAACAAGATCGAGCGCCAGGAGGTCGTGGTCCTGGCTGCAAAGTAAGGAGGGAGCATGAAGCGGTTCTCGTACGCCCTTGTCCTTCTGGCCCTTATTGGCTTGGTGGCCGCTCAGGGCCTTCCTGGTGTGGTCAGCTCGGGCAGCTATACCGTGGGCGGCCTGGGGATGATCCTCCAGCCCAAGCCCGCCGCTCTAAGCGGAGGCACGGTCTACCGGGTGGGGGCCTGGCCCCTGTACACCGCGGAGCTGGCGGACGGCCCTGGGAAAGAGCTGGTTATGGGGTACTGCAGCGTCTGCCACAGCGTAACGTACATCACAATGCAGCCTCCGCTCAAGGACTGGGCCCCCACGGTGAACAAGATGATCAAGACCTACGGGGCTCAGATCCCCGAAGACGCTGTCAAGCAGATCCTGGCCTACCTCCAGGCCTACTATTCCGTCCAGACCCGGAAGCAATGAGCCGTATCCTCTCCCTCCACCTGGGGCAAGGCGAAGGCCTGCCCAAGCCCCAGGTGGAGGCCTTGACCCTGGTAGCGGGCTTCGGAGCCTTGGGGGACCGGCACGCGGGCAAGGACCCGGACCGGGCGGTCCTGGTGGCCGGGCTTTCCGCCTACGAGAAGGCCCGAAAGGCGGGGATAGAGTTGCCCTATGGGGCCCTAGGGGAGAATCTCCTCCTGGACTTAGACCCCCATGAACTTCCCATAGGGAGCCGGCTTCGGGTGGGAGAAGCGCTTTTGGAGCTGGCCCAGGTCTGCACGGTGTGTAAAAGCCTCTCCCAGTTTGACCTTCGCCTTCCCAAACTCCTCTACGGCGGACGGGGGGTCTACGCCCGGGTGCTCGAGGGGGGCGTGGTCCAGGTGGGGGACCCTGTAGAGATTCTGGTCAACGTCTAGATACGCCCTTCAAACCCCCACAAGGCGGAGCGTCCCAAAAGCCCAGTAGGCAGGACGCTCCGTCTTTGGCTCGTTTAGAACCTCAATCCGGCCTTCCGCCTTGGATTCCACCTCGCCCAGGGCCTTGAGGTAGTCCATAAAGCTTTCCGCGTCGGAAAAGCCCGTGTCCACCCGGTACCCTTGGGCGTTTTTAAGCACCTCAAACCCGTCCCCCCCAGCAGCGATGAAGCTGTTTACCACCACCCGGTAGGTGGCCTCGAGGTCCAAGGGCCCAAACCCCTTCTCCCCCTTCACCTCCACCCGCACCACGCGGCTTCCTGCGGGCTTTGCCAGGTCAAAGGCGTAGCGGAGCCCTGAGACCTGAAGGAACCGGCCCGCCCCTTGCTCCCACTGGGAGACCCCATTCTCCAAGGCCGCCAGGATCTCCCGACCTTTGAGGTCCATGACCACCAGGGTGTTCCCAAAGGGCAGAACCTCGTACACCTTTCCTATGGTGATGGGTCCAGCGGGGATGCTGGCCCGGATGCCCCCTCCGTTTTGCAAAGCGATCTGAACCCCCGCCGGCTTGGTCTTCCAGACCATTCCATCCGCGATCAGGTTGCCCAGGTTGCTCTCCCGGCGCCTCACGATGGCCCGCTCCCCCACCAGGTCCACCTTGGCCCGGGCGATAACCTGTTGGAAAAGGGCCTGAACGGGAAGGGCGAGGGTCTTTAGGGCCTCCTTGGCCAGGGCATCCTCCGGCGCCACCTCAGGGGTCATCAGGAGGGCCTCCCCCTTGTAGGCGAGAACCTCCCCCAGGGGGCTAAACTGGACCTCCAGGACCCCCACCACCTTTCCCCATTCCCAGGCCTGGAGCACCAGGACGTCCTTCCCCTCGGGGTTTTTGACGACCGTGGGATAAGGACCCACAGGCGAAAGCTCCTTGTGCGGGAAGCTCCCAAGGAGGGTGTGGGAGTGGCCGCCCACGATGACCTGAACCCCCACGAGCCTGCGGGCGAGCTTCAGGTCCTCCCCATAGCCCAGGTGGGAAAGGACGAGGATCTTCCTGATGCCCCGGGCGAGAAGCTCGTACACGGCCTTCTGCGCCGCCTCATAGGGGTCGAGAAACCGCACCGTGGGTCCGGGGTTGGCGATGATCGCCGTGTCCGGAGTGGTCAGGCCGATAACGCCCACCTTCTCCCCACCTACCCAGAGCACGGTGTGGGGAAGGACAAGGCCCTTTAGGGCTGGCTCCTGGGAAACGTCGGTGTTGGCAGAGACCACCTTAAACCGCGCGCCTTGCAAAAACTCCGATAATGGCCTCGGCCCCAGGTCAAACTCGTGGTTGCCCAAAGCCATCACCCGGTAAAGGGCCCGGTGCATGAAGTACCGGTCTGCCAGGCCCCGGTACTGGTTGAAGTACAAGGTGCCCTGAAACACATCCCCCGCGTCCAAAAAGAGGGGGTTTTTGGCCTTGGCCCGGAGTCGGTCAAACAAGGCGATGCGCTGGGCCACTCCCCCCACCCGCGTCCTTTTACCCGAGAGGGTGAGCTCCACAGGCTCGAGGTGGGCATGGGTGTCGTTGGTGTGGACCAGGGTCAAAGTGAAGGCCCCTTGGGCCCGCGAAAACCCCAAAAGGCCCATGCCCACGGCCAGGCCCCCCTTCAAAACCTCCCGCCTTTTCCACATGATCTACCCTCCTTTGGGCACTATACCCCATCTTGCATCAGGCCAGGGGTCAAAGAAAAATTCATACCCCGCTTTGGCATAGTGTTCGGCAGAAAATGGCTTTATGTTTAAGACAAGCTTGACATTTAGCAAGATAAGGCGGTACACTTCTCCGCAGACCGGGGGGCAAAAGGCCTTCTCGGCCAGAAGGAGGGGAAAGAATGGAATACACGAAGGCCGAGATTTTAAAAGAGCTTAAGGCAAAAAATGTTAAGTTTTTGCGCCTTCAGATCATCGACATCCTGGGGGTGGTCAAGAACGTGGAGGTCCCCGAGTCCCAGTTTGAAAAGGCGCTGGACGGGGAGATCATGTTCGACGGCTCCTCCATCGAGGGCTTTACCCGGATCGAGGAGTCGGATATGCTCCTCAAGCCCGACTACAATACCTTCGCCATCCTCCCCGATGCCCTCGAGGACCCCAGCCGGGGCCGGGTGGCCCGGCTCATCTGCGACGTGGCCTACCCCGACGGCCGGCCCTTCGAAGGCGATCCCCGCTACGTCCTGAAGCGGCAGGTGGAGCGGCTCAAAAAGCTTGGCTTTGACAACATGTACGCAGGTCCAGAGGCTGAGTTTTTCCTCTTCCTCAGGTCTCCCGATGGCCTACCCACCGTGGAAACCCACGACAAGGCCGGCTACTTTGACCTCGCTCCCCTGGACAAGGGCGAGGAAGCCCGGCGGGATATGGTGAATGTCCTGGTGGCCATGGGGTTCGAAATCGAAGCGGACCACCACGAGGTGGCACCAGGCCAACACGAGATCGATTTTAAATATGCCGATGCCCTCCGGACCGCCGACAACCTCTCCACCTTCAAATGGGTGGTCAAACGGGTGGCTTTAAACCACGGCCTACACGCCACCTTTATGCCCAAACCCATCGCGGGCATCAACGGAAGCGGGATGCACACCCACCTCTCCCTTTTCAAAAAGGGGGAGAACGCCTTCTTTGACCCCAAGGCCGAGCACCAGCTCTCCAAAACCGCCCTTCACTTCATCGCCGGTCTTCTGGAGCACGCGGACGGGATGGTGGCCATCACCAACCCCTTGGTGAACTCCTACAAGCGCCTCACCCCCGGATACGAGGCTCCCACGAACATCGCCTGGAGCGCCTCCAACCGATCCGCCATGATCCGCATCCCTGCCCGCCGGGGCGTGGGCACCCGGGCCGAGCTCCGCATGCCGGACCCTTCGGCCAACCCCTACCTGGCCCTGGCGGTGATGCTGGCTGCAGGTTTAGACGGGATTGAAAAGGGCCTTCTCCCGCCTCCACCCATCCAGCGCAACATCTACAAGATGACCGTGCGGGAAAGGCGCAAACACAAGATCCGGGAGCTTCCCGGTACCCTGAGGGAAGCCCTGGAGGCCCTGCGCAAGGACAAGGTCATCCAGGAGGCCCTGGGCGACCACGTCTACACCCACTTTGTCCAAGCCAAGCAGATAGAGTGGGACGAGTACCGGGTTACTGTACACCAGTGGGAGCTGGACCGGTACCTGGCCACCTACTAACCCCGTTCCCCGGAGGCCTGACCCGCCCCGGCAGGATGATCCTGCCGGGGTGTGCATAAACCTCACAGGGGGAGGCATTGACAAACCACCCCCCCCTGCCTTTAGAATGGGGCCGCAACGTTTGGGCTTCAGGAGGTAGATATGAGGAGACTCGGCGTTTTGGCAGCAGGTGTGGCCGCCTTGGGAATGGCCCTGGGCCAGGCGAACGTCATCAAAATCGCGACCCAGTCCCCCCTCTCAGGGCCCCAGGCCGGGCTGGGGGAACAGATCAAGCTCGGGGCGGAGCTCGCGGTGGAAGAGGCCAAGGCCCGGTTCAAGGCCCTGGGCTTTGACCTCCAACTCGTCCCCTATGACGACCAGGCCAACCCGGACATCGGGGTAGGCAACGCCAACCGCATCATCAACGACCCCGATATCCTAGGCGTGGTGGGCCACCTGAACTCCGGCGTGGCCATCCCCTCCAGTGAGGTCTACGCGCGGGTGAACCTGGTCATGGTCTCTCCCGCCAACACCAACCCCAGGGTCACAGAGCGGGGCTTGAAGAACGTCTTCCGCATCTGCGGCCGGGACGATGTCCAGGGGCCTGCGGGGGCAGAGTACGCCTTCCAGAACCTCCGGGTGCGGAACGTCTTTGTCATCCACGACAAGACCGCCTACGGCCAGGGGCTTGCCGAGGAGTTCAAAAAGCGGTTTGAAGCCCTGGGCGGCAAGGTGGTGGCCTTTGTGGGCACGGAGGAAACCTCCAACTTTGTTCCCCTCATCAACCAGATCCGGAGTGCCCGTCCCGCCCCCCAACTCATCTACTTCGGGGGCATTTACAGCCAGATCGGCCCCTTCGTGAAGCAGCTTCGGGAAAGGGGCTTGTACACCCGGCTCATGGGCGGCGATGGCCTGGACTCCAGCGAGTTTGAACGGCTGGCGGGCTCGCAGGCCGCCAAGGGCACCTTCTACACCAGCGTGGCCGGTCCCGTTTCCGCCTTCCCCAAGGCCAAGGCGGTGGTCCAGCGCTTTAAGCAAAAGTACGGCAAAGACATGGAGGGTTTCGGGGTCTACGCCTACGACTCGGCGAACGTGATCATCACCGCCATCGAGAACGCCATCAAGGCAGCGGGCGGCAAGAAGCCCACCCGGGACCAGGTGACCGAGATGGTGGCCAAGACCAAGCTGGAAGGCTTGACCGGCACCATCGAGTTCAACTCTAAGGGCGACATCAAAAAGGCAAAATACTTCGTCCTCCAAGTGGCGGGCACGGGCAACTGGGCGGACAACAAGCTGATCCGGGTCATCGAGGTGGCGGCCCCCTAGACGGGGCATAGCCCCTCGGATGCGGGGTGGCGCACGCCACCCCGCATCGTCCGGAAGAAGGGGGGCCAGGTGCTGGAACAGATTCTATCCATCCTTCCCCAGGTCATTTTTGACGGCTTCCTCCTGGGTTTTGTCTACGCCATGGTGGCCTTGGGGTACACCATGGTCTACGGCGTTTTGGAGCTCATCAACTTCGCCCACTCGGAAATCTTCATGATCGGGGCCGTGGTGGGAGTAGAGGTCTTCCGCCTTCTGGCCCCGGCGGTCCCAAACGGGTTCTTGCTCCTCCTCATCGCCCTGGGGATGGGCGGGGCCATCGCGGGCGGAACCGCGGTCCTGGTGGAGCGCTTCGCCTACCGGCCTTTGCGCAAGCGGGGGACCACTAACCGCCTGGTGCCTCTGGTTACCGCCATCGGGGTTTCCTTCATCCTCCAGGACCTGGTGCGCCTCATCGAGGGGCTCTGGCACAACGAGTTTTTCCTCCGGATGCGGACTGTCGAGAACCTCGAGGGCTCCTTTCAACTCCTTGGGATCTTCATCCAAACCAAGAGCGTGATTCTCATCCTGGTCTCGGTCGCGATGCTCTGGGGCCTGACCTACCTGGTGAACCGCACCAAACTGGGCATGGCCATCCGGGCGGTTGCCCAGGACATCCCCACCTCGAGCCTGATGGGCATCAACCCCGATCAAATCATCTCCCGCACCTTCCTGATCGGCGGCTCTTTGGGTGGGGTGGCGGGGGTCCTCTTCGCCTTGCAGTACACCACCGTGACCCCCTATGTGGGCTTTCTGCCCGGCATCAAGGCCTTCACCGCCGCGGTCTTGGGTGGGATCGGCAACCTCCCCGGGGCCATGGTGGGCGGGCTGGTCCTGGGGCAGCTGGAAAACTTCTTTGGCACATACCTCCCCCTCCTGACCAACAACAACTTCGGAACCGAGTACAAGGACGTAGTGGCCTTCCTCATCCTCATCTTCATCCTCCTCTTCCGGCCCCAGGGGCTTCTGGGCCAGATCGTACGGGAGAAAGTATGAAGGTGCCAGCCTTTTCCGCCTACTTCCTCAGCCTGGCCGCCCTCCTTCTGAACGTGGCCTTCCCCGGCACGGCCTCCGCTTTGTTCGGCGTCTTGGTCCTAGCCCTTGCCGCCTTCACCCCCCTTCCCCCCAAGGGGCGGAGCCTCCTCCTCGCCCTCCTCACCCTGGCCTTTACCCTGGGCCTGGTGAAAAGCGGAAACACGGTGGGGCTGATCGGCCTGGTCGGTGTCCTCACCGCCACCATCACCCTGCCCATCCCCCGGGCCTTCCAGGTGGGTTTAGGGGGGGCCATCCTCCTCCTGGCCGTGCCCATGGCCGGGTTTGCCAATACCTTCATCTTTGAACTGGGGATCCAGATGGGCATCTACGCGGCCATGGCCTTGGGCCTCAACGTGGTGGTGGGGATGGCGGGCCTTTTGGATCTGGGGTACGCCGCCTTCTTCGCCGTAGGGGCCTACACCTGGGCCATCTTCGGCTCAGCACAAGCCAAGAACTTCCTCCAGGGGAACTTTCCTCTCCCAGGAGAGTACTTCTACCTTTTCATGCCGGTCGCCATCGTCACCACCGCCATCACCGGCCTCCTCATTGGCCTCCCTGCCCTGAGGCTCCGGGGGGACTACCTGGCCATCGTGACCTTGGGCCTGGGGGAGGTGGTGCGGATCCTGGCCAACAACCTGGACCACCCGGTGAACATCACCAACGGCCCTCAGGGCATCACCCCGGTGACCCGCCCCCCCATCGACGGGTTCCGCACGCTCATGCAAGGCCTGGGGGTAGGGCTGGACCGGACCACGGACTACCAGCTCTTCTTCTACCTCCTGGTCCTCCTCCTGATCGGCCTGACCGTCTACATCAACGTCAACCTGGCGAACTCCCGCTTCGGCCGGGCCTGGGTGGCCATCCGGGAGGACGAGACCGCGGCCCGGGCCATGGGAATCCCCCTCCTGCCCACCAAGCTTCTGGCCTTTATGACCGGGGCCGCCTTCTCAGGAACGATGGGCGTGGTCTTTGCCGCTCAACGCACCTTCGTCTCCCCTGAGTCCTTCACCCTCCTCGCCTCCATCAGCATTTTGGCCATGGTCATCCTGGGAGGGATGGGGTCCATCCCGGGGGCTATCCTGGGTGCGGCGGCGGTGACGATCTTGAACCTGGACGTGCTCAAGACGCTTTCGGAGTACATGCGCACCGCTTTCCCCACCCTACCTTCCCAGGTGGACCCGGCGAAGTACGAACGCCTCGTCTTCGGCATTATCCTGGTCTTAATGATGATCTTCCGGCCGGAGGGGCTCATCCCGGAAAAACGGCACCTGGCCGAGCGGGAGGAGGCATGAAGGCCCTCGAGGTCCAAAACGCCACCAAGCGCTTCGGCGGTCTGGTGGCGGTGAACAACGTCTCCTTGAGCGTCAACCAAGGGGAGATCTTCTCCATCATCGGGCCCAACGGGGCGGGCAAGACCACCCTATTCAACCTGCTGACCGGAATCTACACCCCGGACGAGGGAAGGGTTCTCCTTTTTGGCAAGGATATCACGGGGTTCTCCCCGGACAAGGTGGCCCAGCAGGGCATTGGCCGCACCTTCCAAAACATCCGCCTCTTCGGGGGAATGACGGTTTTGGAAAACGTCCTGGTGGGGCATCACATCCACACCCGGGTCCCCTACTTCCATGCCCTTTTCCGCACCCCCCTAGCGCAAAGGGAGGAGCGAAGGGCCAAGGGAGAGGCCCTGGCCCTTTTGGCGTACCTGGGCCTGGAAAAACGGGCGGGGGAGTTGGCCAAGAACCTCCCCTATGGGGAGCAAAGGCGGTTGGAGATCGCCCGGGCTTTGGCCCTTAAGCCCCGCCTCCTCCTTCTGGACGAGCCTGCAGCGGGGATGAACCCCCAGGAGACGGAGGAGCTCAAGGCCATGATCCTAAGGCTCAGGGCCGATCTGGGCCTGACGGTGGTCCTCATCGAACACGACATGCGGATGGTCATGACCCTCTCCGACCGGATCGCTGTTTTGGAGTATGGGGCCAAGATCGCCGAGGGAAGCCCCGAGGAGGTGCGCAAAAACCCCCGGGTCATCGAGGCCTATCTGGGCAAGGGCGCAGCAGGGGGGGCCGCATGAGGGTGCTCGAGCTCAAGAACATCCACACCTACTACGGCCACATCCACGCCCTAAAGGGCATTTCCCTCACCGTGGAGGAGGGGGAGATCGTGACCCTCATTGGGGCCAATGGGGCCGGGAAGAGCACCACCTTGCGCACCATCAGCGGCCTAGTCCGGCCACGCTCCGGGGAGGTCCTTTTCCTAGACAAGCCCATCCACCGCCTCCCCGCCCACGAGATCGTGGCCCTGGGCATCGGACACGTCCCTGAGGGAAGGCGGGTCTTTCCCCGGCTTACCGTGGAGGAGAACCTCGAGATCGGAGCCTATCTGGAGAAGGACCCCAGGGTGATTAAGGAGCGCAAGGAAAGGGTCTTCGCCCTCTTCCCCCGGCTTTATGAAAGGCGAAACCAGAAGGGGGGAACCCTCTCCGGGGGCGAGCAGCAGATGTTGGCCATCGGCCGGGCCCTGATGCAGGACCCCCGCATCCTCCTGATGGACGAACCCTCCATGGGCCTGGCCCCGGTGCTGGTGGACTTCATCTTTGAGACCATCCAGAACCTGAACCGGGAGGGGAAGACCATCCTCCTGGTGGAGCAAAACGCCCGCCTGGCCCTTCAGATCGCCCACCGGGGGTACGTTTTGGCCACGGGGGAGGTCACGCTCTCCGGTCCGGCCCGGGAGTTGGCGCAAAACCCAGAGGTGCAGAAGGCGTATCTGGGGGAGGCGTGACGTAGTATACTCTGTACGTCCAAGGGGGCTAACCCCAGAAAGGAGACCGTATGAAACAGCTTCTCATCGGCATCTTGACGGTAGGCGCTTTGGGGCTCGGCCTAGGGCAAAAGGCCCTGGTCTTCGGCCACAACGGGGAACCCGTGAGCCTCGAGCCCGGCAACATCACGGACGGCATCTCCATCTACGTCCAGCGGCAGATTTACGACACCTTGGTGGATTTCAAACCGGGGACGACGGAGCCGATGGCCGGGCTCGCGGTAAGCTGGTTTGCTTCCCCGGACGGAAAGGTCTGGACCTTCCGTCTGCGCCAAGGGGTGAAGTTCCAAGACGGCACCGACCTGGACGCGGAGGCGGTGAAGTTCAACATCGAGCGCTGGTGGGACCCCAAAAACCCCACCCGCATAGACGCCGCCGCCCGGTATGAGATCTGGCCTGAGCTCTTCGGTGGGTTCAAGGGCGACCCTGGCTCCATCCTCAAGGAGATCCAGGTGGTGGACAAGTACACCCTCCGCTTTGTCCTCTCCCAGCCCTTCCCCGCCTTCCCGGCAGCCATCGGCTCGGGGTATTTCGGCATCGCAAGCCCCGCGGCCATCAAGAAGGACGGAGCCAGGTACGGCTCCCCTACGGGCAGCGCTGTGGGCACCGGGCCTTACCGGCTTGTGGAGTGGAGGCCTGGGGACCAGATCGTTTTGGAGAAAAACCCCTACTACTGGAAGAAGGGCTACCCCAAGACGGAGCGGGTGGTCTTCAAGATCATCAAGGACCCCGCAGCCCGGCTGGCGGCTTTGAAGGCGGGCACGATTGACTTCACCACCGATATCCCGCCCGCCAACCTCAAGGACATCGAGTCCGACCCTAACCTGAACGCGGTTTTCCGGCCCTCCTTCAACGTGGGGTACCTGGCCCTCAACCCCAGCCACAAGCCCCTGTCGGACGCCCGGGTGCGCCGAGCCATCGCCATGGCCCTCAACAAGAAGGCCATCGTCCAGGCCTTCTGGGGGAAGCTGGGCGTGACGGATGGCCACTTCACCCCCCCTTCCATGAAGGCCTACCAGTCCCCCAAGGTCACGGACTACGAGTACAATCCCCAGAAGGCCAAGCAGCTCTTGGCCGAAGCGGGTTACCCAAATGGGTTTGACCTGGAGCTCTGGTACATGCCGGTCTCGAGGCCCTACTTCCCAACCCCCAAGGAGATCGCCGAGGCCATGGCCGCGGACCTCTCCACCCTTGGCATCCGGGTGAAGCTCCAGACCAAGGACTGGGCCACGTACCTCGCGGACCGGAAGAAGGCCCCCGGCTTCCAGGCCTACATGCTGGGCTGGACTGGGGACTACGGCGATCCCCAGAACTTCTACGACCCCCACTTCGCAAGCCCCATCGCCGACCTGTTTGACCCCAGTGGTAAGCCCTTGGAGATCAAGGAGCTGAACGCCCTCCTGGTCAAGGGGGCCACCACCTCCAACCCGGAGGAGCGGAAGAGGATCTACCAGCAGGCGGATGAGCTGACTTTTGAGCTCGCGCTGCGCGTACCCATCGTCCACTCCCAGCCCCTCCTCGCCAAACGGAAGAACCTTTCGGGCTGGGTGCCCTCGCCTTTAGGCTCCGAGTCCTTTGAGGAGATCGTGAAGCGCTAACCCCTCCTGGCCCCGGCCTGGGCAACCCCCAGGCCGGGGGTTTTCCTGAAGATCAAAATGTGGAGCTACTTTCTCAGAAGACTCTTTGGCCTTTTTCCCGTGCTCTTTGGCATCACCCTTCTGGTCTTCATGTTTTTAAAGCTCATTCCCGGGGATCCGGCGGTGGCCATTTTGGGCGAACGGGGAACCCCTGAGCAGGTGGAAGCCTTAAGGGAAAAGCTGGGGCTGAACCGCCCCCTTCCCGAACAGTACCTCGCCTTCGTCCACCGGGTCCTCACGGGCGACCTGGGGGTGAGCGCGGTCTCCACCATCCCGGTAGGCGAGGAGCTCAAGCGGCGCTGGCCCGCCACGTTTGAACTATCCTTAAGCGCCATCCTGGTGGCGGTCCTTCTCGGCATCCCGGCAGGGATTCTCGCGGCCATCCGGAAAAACACCCTTTGGGACAACCTCTCTATGGGCTTCTCTTTGATGGGGGTCTCCATGCCGGTCTTTTGGCTGGGCCTCCTTTTGGTCTATCTCTTCGCCGTCCACCTCCACTGGCTGCCCACGGGCGGGCGGCTTTCCACCGAGGCCGGCATCGGCTTCCAACCGATCACAGGCTTTTACGCCTTAGACGCGCTTTTAAGGGGAGATCTCCGCCTTTTGGCCGACGTCCTCGCCCACCTCATCCTGCCCGCCCTAACCCTGGGGACGATCCCCCTGGCCATCCTGGCCCGCATCACCCGGAGCGCCATGCTCGAGGTCCTGTCCCAGGACTACGTGCGCACCGCCCGGGCCAAAGGCCTCGCCGAGCGGCGGGTAATCCTCAAGCATGCCTTTAAAAACGCCCTCCTCCCAGTGGTAACCGTGGTGGGCCTCCAGTTCGGAACCCTTCTGGGCGGGGCCATCCTTACCGAGACCATCTTCTCCTGGCCTGGCATCGGCTCGTACATCTACGAGGGTATCCTTAACCGGGACTACCCCGTGGTCCAGTCCGGGGTCCTGGTGGTGGCCCTGGCCTTTGTCCTCATCAACCTCCTGGTGGACCTCTCCTACGCGCTTTTGGACCCGCGCATCCAGTACAGGTGAGACCATGGAGACCCCCTTTCGACAGGCCCTGCGCCGCTTTTTCAAGTCCCGCTCTGGACGGGTGGGGCTTCTCCTCACCTTTTTCGTCGTCTGGCTGGCCCTCCTCATCCCCTTCCTAAAGCCCTATGACCCCTCTACGGACCGTGACTACCTGAACCGCCTGAAGCCACCCAGCCTCGAGCACCCCTTTGGAACCGACAACCTGGGCCGGGACGTCTTCATCCGAACCCTGCACGGAAGCCGCATCAGCCTCCAGGTGGGCCTCCTTTCCGTGGGCTTGGGGCTTGGCGTGGGAACCCTCCTGGGCCTTCTGGCTGGCTTCTACCGGGGGTATGTGGAGGTGCTTATCGGCTGGCTCACGGACATCCTCCTGGCCTTCCCTGGAACCCTGCTCGCCATCGCCATCGTAGCCATCTTCGGCCCCAGCCTCCAAAACGCCATGCTGGCCATCGGGGTGGTCCAGATCCCCGTCTACATCCGCCTGGCGCGGTCCATGGTCCTCTTCCTGAGGGAGCTGGACTTCGTCCAAGCGGCGGAGGCCCTCGGGGCCTCTTCCAGCCGGATCCTGTTCCGCCACATCCTTCCCGGTACCCTGCCCCCCCTGGTCGTCCAGGCCACCTTGTCCATAGGAACCGCCACTTTGGAGGCCGCCGCCTTGGGCTTCCTTGGCCTGGGGGCCCAGCCCCCCGCCCCCGAGTGGGGGGCGATGATCGCGGACAGCTTCAAGGGGGGCTACGCGATGAACGCCCCTTGGACGATGGTTTTCCCCGGCCTCTTCATCATGCTTACGGTTCTGGCCTTCAACCTTCTAGGGGATGGTCTTCGGGATGCCCTGGACCCCCGGGCAACAACCTGAAGAAAAAGTAAAGACCTGCGCTCTCTTTGGCAAGTATGATGGGCGTATGCGGCGGCGGATGCTTTGGCCCCTTTTCAGCCTCCTTCTTCTGGGGTGTGAGGTCACCCTGGAAGGGGGATACCGGGTGGGGGAAGCCCAGCTCCTCTTCCCCGAGGCCACGGAGCGCTGGACCTACTTCTACGGGGAACCGCGGGAGGTCCAGCTCGGGGAAAAGACCCTGCAGCTTACAGAACCCAGGGGGGAAAGCCTCTGGGCGGTTCCGGGGGCCCTTTTCGTGAACGGCCTTCCCCTTTACCGCGAAACAGGCCCCGCCCTGGCCCCCGTGGGGGAGACGGTCCGGGGTGCCTTCGGGGGACGGCTTTTGGTTCGGGCCAGAACCGATCTGGCTAGCGTATGGCTGTATGACGGGGCAGGCTGGATCAAGCTGGCGGAGAACCTGGCCAGGGGCCAAGAAGCGGTCCTCCCACAGCCCGGCACCTACACCACCCCCAGTTTTGCCCAGCTCCTCGACCGGGAGACTCAGGTCCTCCTGAGGGAGGTCCTGGCCCGGCGGGGAGGAAGGCAGGTGGTGGTCTATGAGCTCAAAGAACCCGTCTTGAAACCCCTTCCCCTGAAGCCCACCCCCCTTTCCTACCGGGCCCAGGCCCTGGGCGTGCAGTACGGTATAGGGGTGGAGATCTTCCTTCCCCCCCCAAGCCCCAGCTACCGCGTCTTGGATAAGGGGCAGATGAGCGGGTACAACGAGCAGACCCCCAAGGCCCTCCTGGCCCTGGGCCCGAACCGCTTTGCGGAAGGGTGGAACCTGGTGGTGGCGGGCCGCATCCCCCGCCCCCCTGCCCCCCAGGTGGATTTCCGGAGCCGGGCGGTGGCCTTCTTCTTCTGGGGGGTTAAGCCCACAGGGGGGTATGGCCTGGAGGTGGTGGGGGTGAGCCGGGTGGGGGATACCGCCCGGGTGGTCCTGAGCCTCACCACCCCTCTCCCTGGGGCCATCGTGACCCAGGTCCTTACCAGCCCCTACGTGGTCTTGGAGCTCGAGCGCGTCCGTAAGGTGGTCTTCACTGACCAGTTAGGCCGGGTCCTGGCCGAGGACAGCGAGTAGCGACCCCACCAGGTAAAGGCTTCCCGTGGCCAAGACGGGAAGCCCATCTTTTTTGGCCGCCTCCACCGCGTGGCCCAAAGCCTCCTCGGGTTCCTCGAAAAAGGGCTCCCCAAGCTCCCTTCCTAAGGCCCCCTCCCCCGCCCGGGTGTAACGGACGCTTCGCGCCTTGGGCAGGAGGTGGCCCAAGACCCCTTTCACATCCTTGCGCGGGAAAGCCCCGAAGAGGAGGTGGTAGGCGGGAAGCTCCCGGGCCAGGGCCTGGGCCGCCGGAGGGTTGTGGGCCCCGTCCAGAAGAAGGCGCACCCCCTGGTACGGGACCTCCTGCATCCGGCCCGGGTGGCGGGCCCCCTGCACCCCCTGGGCGATGGCCTCTTCGGAAAAGCCGAGGAGCCTGAGGGCAGCCGCGGCCAGCCGGGCGTTCTCCTCCTGGAAGGCCCCCTTTAAGCGGGGCGGGGCGGGGAGGGCGAACAGGGGGTCCTCTGGGTCTAGGACATAAAGGGGAGAGCCCTTTTCCGCCGCCACCTTCCGGGCCACCTCCAACCCCACCCCCCGGGCCCCCGTGACCACAGGAACCCCCTTTCGAAAGGCGCTGGCCTTCTCCCAGGCCACGCTCTCCAGGCTGCCCCCCAGGGCCTCCAGGTGGTCCTCCCCCACGTTCGTCAAAACGGTGACCGCCACACGGGCCAGGGCATTCGTAGCGTCCAGCCCCCCTCCCACCCCGGCCTCCACTGCGGCCAGAAGCACCCCCGCTTTTCGGAAGTGAGCGAAGGCCAAGGCGGTGGCCAGGTCAAAGAAGGCCGGGGGTTCCGGGAAGGTCTGGCCCCTAGCCCAGTCCACAAAGGCCACCACCTCCTCCATGGGAATCCATCCCATATGGGTGCGGATCCGCTCCCGGAAGTCCAGAAGGTGGGGGCTGGTGTAGGCCCCAAAGGGCATCCCCGAGCTCCGGAAGGCCGCCTCGAGGTAGGCCACCACGCTCCCCTTGCCGTTGGTTCCCAGAACGTGGATGGCAAGGAAATCCGCCTCCGGCTGGCCCAGCCGGGAAAGGAGGGCCCGCACCCGGGAAAGCCCCCTCGGGCCCTGGCGCCTTTGGGCAAAGAGCCAGGCCAGTGCCCTTTCGGACTCACCGGGCGTACTGGAGCGCATACAGCTTAGCGTAGTACCCTCCCTTTTTCAAGAGCTCCTCGTGCCTCCCCTCCTCCACCAGCTCCCCCTTGCGGAAGACCAAAACCCGGTCTACAAACCGGATGGTGGCCAGCCGGTGCGCGATGACCACCGAGGTCCGCCCTTCCATCACCCGCTTCAAGGCCTCTTGGATCCGGGCCTCCGTCTCGGCATCCACGTTGGCCGTGGCCTCATCCAGAATGAGGAGGATATCCGGGTTGGCCAGAAGGGCCCGGGCCAGGGCCAGAAGTTGCTTCTCCCCGGTGGAAAGCCCAGCCCCCCGCTCCCCGAGGGGGGTCTTGTACCCCTGGGGAAGGCGGAGGATAAACTCGTGCGCGCCCACGAACTGGGCGACCTCCACCACCTTCTCCTCCGGAATGGACTCATCAAAAAGGCGCAGGTTGTCCAAAACGGTGCCCGAGAACAAAAAGGGCTCCTGGAGGACGATCCCCACGCACCGCCTCAGGTCCTCCTGGCGGTAGGACCGGGCATCTAGGCCATCCAAAAGGATCTGGCCCTCCTGAGGGTCGTAAAACCGGGTGATGAGGCTGACCACGCTGGACTTCCCCGCCCCCGTGGCCCCTACCAGGGCCACCTTCTCCCCGGGGCGGATGTGAAAGGAGACCCCCTTCAAGACCCAGTCCTTTTCCCCGGGCCTTACGCCCTTGGGGGTGTAGGCGAACCAGACGTCCACAAACCGGATCTCCCCCTTAAGCCGCTCCACCCGCCGGGCCTGTGGAGCGTCGTGAATCTCCTCCTCCGCATCCAAGAGGGCAAAGATGCGCTCGCTCGAGGCCATGGCCCCCTGGAAGAGGTTAAACTTGTCCGAAAGGTCCTGAAGCGGTTGGAAGAACTGCCGCACGTAGTCTACAAAGGCCACGAGAAGCCCCAGGCTCACCGCCCCCTGGATCACCCGGCCGCCCCCAAAGTAAAGGACCGAGGCCACCGCAAGCTCGCTCAAAAACCCCACCAGGGGGAAGAAGAGGGCGAACCAGCGGACGATCTCCACCCAGGCCATCAGGAGGTCCCGGGCCAAGCGGTCAAACTTCTCCTCCCGCTCCCGTTCCTTGACGAAAAGCTGAATGGTGGAGGCCCCGGCCAGGTTCTCCTGAAGGGCGGCGTTCACCCGGGCCAGGCGGAGGCGCATCGTCCGGTAAGCCTCCCGCATGCCGTTTCGCACCCAAAGGGTGGTCAGGATCAGGATGGGGGTGATGAGGAGGGCCACCAGGGTAAGGCTTGGACTCAAGGCCAGCATAAAGCCCAGAAGCCCGAACAGAAGGAAGAAGTCCGCGATGAGCCCCACCAACCCCCCGGTGATGAACTGGTTGATGGCGTCCACGTCCGAGGTGATGCGGGTCATGAGCCGGCCCACGGGGTTCCGGTCGAAAAACCCCAGGTGCAGGCGCATGAGCTTGGCGAAGATCTCGCTCCTAAGGTCAAAAAGCACATGCTGTCCCACCCAGTTGATGAGGTAGGCCTGGGCGTAGACCGCGGCGAAGTTCAAAGCCCGGACCGCCACAAACCCCAGGCTCACCAGAAGAAGGAGGTGGTACCGCTCGAGGAGGGGCCTGGCCTCCCGGGGCAGAAGGGCCCCATCGATCGCCCACTTGAAAAAGAGGGGGGTGGCGGAGGCGGTCAGGGTGGAGACCAAAAGGGCCAACAGGGCCAGGCCCACCTGGAGGCGGTAAGGGTAGACGTAGACAAGGATCCGCCGCACGAGGCGGAGGTCGAAGGACTTCTTGAAGGCCTCCTCCTCCATCACTCCACCTCCTCCTTTAAATGCTGGATGCGGTCCAGCTCGGCGTAGAGGCCTCCAGCCTCGAGGAGGCTTTCATGGGTTCCCTCCTCGACGATCTGGCCGTCCTCTAAAACGATAATCCAGTCCGCATGCCTCAAGGTGGCGGTGCGGTGGGAGATCAGAAGGGTGGTCTGCCGGCCCAGAACCGTCTTAAGGCCCTGGAGGATGCGGGCCTCCGTCTCCGTGTCCACCGCGCTTAAGGCATCGTCTAGGATAAGCACCTTAGGCCGCTTGGCCAGGGCCCGGGCCAAAGCCACCCGTTGGCGCTGCCCTCCGGAAAGGGTTACCCCCCGTTCCCCAAGAAGGGTTTCGTACCCATTGGGGAAGCGCTGGATCTCCTCATGGATCCCCGCCAGCCGGGCCGCCTCCACCACCCGGTCCATCTCCACCCGTTCCAGACCAAAGGCGATGTTCTCCGCAAGGCTCTCGCTGAACAAGAAGGGCTCCTGGGGCACCACCCCCACCGCCTTCCGGAGTTCGGCCAGGGAAAGCGCCCGCACATCCACCCCATCCAAAAGGACCCGGCCCTTCGTGGGGTCCAAAAGCCTGGGAATAAGGCTGAGCATAAGGCTCTTCCCCGCCCCCGTCCTCCCGGTGATGCCCAGGGTCATCCCCGGCGGCACGGTCAGGGTAAGGTCCTTCAAAAGGGTCCGGCCTTCCAAGGTAAGGGAGACCCCTTCGAACCGCACCCCCCCCTCCAAGGCGGCTTCCTTGGGGTTCGAAGGGCTTTGAACCCGGGGCACGGTGTCCAAGAGTTCGAAAAGGCGGCGGGCGCTGGTAAGGCCCCTCTGGTACATGGAGAGCACCCACCCCAGCCCCAAAATGGGCCAGGTGAGCTGGGCCAGGTACGCGTTGAACTGAACCAGCTCCCCCACGCTGAGCTGGCCTTGGATGACCAGTCCGCCGCCCAGCCAAAGCACCACCAGGAAGGCGAAGCCCATCAAAAACCCCAGAAGGGCCTGCATGGGCCCCTCCACCCGGGCCAGGGCCAGGCTCTTCTGGATATAGGCGCGGTTCAGGGCCTGAAAGCGTTCCAGCATCTTCTTCTCCAGGGCGTACCCCTTGACCACCCGAATGCCGGAAAAAGCCTCCTGGGCCAGGGTGCTCACCTGGTCGAAGACCTCCTGGCTTTCCCGGTAGCGGCGGTCCACAAGCCGTAGGAGGTAGGCCATGACCAAGAAGATCATCGGGAGGATAAGGGAAAGGACCAGGGCCAGGCGGAGGTTAACCAAAAACATGGACAAAAACGCCAGCCCCACCATGAAGGTAAGCCGGCTCCCCATCATGATCCCCGGGCCCACCATCTCCCGCACCGCCGAAAGGTCGGTGTTCAGGCGGTTCATCAGGTCTCCCACCCGGGTCTTTTGATAGAAGAGAAGATCCAACTCGAGGAGGTGGTGGAGAAGGTCTTTCCTAAGGTCATACTCCACCCTCCGGCTCGCCACCACCGCCAGGCGGCGCATCCCCCAGTTGAAGACCGCCCCCGCCCCTGCGGCGATCACCATGAGAATAGCGTAGAGGGCGTACCCCTCCTTCTTCTGCAGCGCATCGATGGCCTGGCGGAGAAAATAGGGGGAAAGGAGGGCAAACCCGATGGAGAGAAGCCCCAGCCCCACCCCGCCCAGGTACCGAAGAAGATAGGGGCGCAGGTAGGGCCAGAGCCGGATGAGGACTGACCGGTCGGTCATAAGCTCCAGTCTACTCCAAAACCGCCTGGCGGAGGGCGGCCAAGGCCTCGCCCCACTCCTCCCCCAGGGTGAGGAAGACCCGGGGCTTGTGCGCCCTTCGGGCGGCCTTTCTCATAAGACCGGGAATAGGGGGGCAGGTGTACGAGGAGATGTAGGCCAGGGCCTTGACCCTGCCCAGACGGTCCAGGTAGTGGCTCTGGCCCAGGAGCTCGAGGTCCGTGGGCAACACCACCCCTAGCCCCAGCTTGGCCCCCTCCGCCCTCAGCTTTTCCGGGGGGAGGTCGGCGAAGTAAGGGGTGAGGCCGTGCGGCGCGAAGGCCTCCGCCACCTCCTTCCGGAAGGCGGGGTCCTCCACCAGGTAGGGCTGGGCCACCACCCCTACGGGCCCTGGGCCTGGGGGATTTCTGAGGGGCTCCGGGGGGGTGAGGAGCCGACGGGTCCGATCCAGGGCCCGGTGGGCCAGCATGGGGTTTTGGGTGAGGAACTGGCCGATCTCCGCCGCCCGGCCCAGGGCCTGGGAAAGGTCCGCGGGGACCTTCAAGACGGGAGGCGGACCTGGAAAGTACCGCAAAAGGGCCGCCTCTAGGTCGATAAGCCAGGGGCACTGCCCCCCACCCTTTTCGCTCTCCACCCCGCCTTGGAGGTCAGGCAAAAGCAGGTAGTCCACCCCCTTTGCCTTGAGGGCCTCCACCTGGAAGAGGAGCTCCTGGACCGGGCGGCAGAAGGGCAAGGGGAGGGTTTGGCGCTGGGCCTTCAGGACCTCCACCCCCAGTTCCCTCAAAAACGCTTCCCAGAAGCCCAGATACCGGCGGGAGAGAAAGCCTTCGACGACGCCGATGCGCATACGCCTTATCCTACGCCAAGGGCCTCTAAAAAGGCCAGGAGGGCTTTTTGGCCCAGGTAGAGGCTCTTTGCCTCCACCCACTCCCTTGGGGTGTGGGCCTCACCCCCCCGGTAGACCCCGAAGCCTAAGGCGGGCAGACCCTTTTCCACGCCGGCGGAGGCATCGGTGGAGCCGCAGACGAAAAGGGGCCTCTCCCCCACGGCCCCAAGCCCCCGCCGGGCCGCCTCTAAAAGGACCGAAGTGGCGGTCTTCCCCGCAGGCCTCCGGCCCAGAACCTCCAGCTCCACCTCGAGCCGGTGCGCCCTGGCCTTCTCGTGGAAGAGCGCCGTAAGGGCCTCCTCGAGACGGGAAAGCTCCCTTGGGTCGGTGGAGCGGACCTCCAGTAGGGCCTCCGCCCGGCGGGGTATGGCGTTGACCGCCTCCCCCCCTTCCAGGCGGCCCACGTTCAGGCTGGCCTCCACCGGGGAGAGATGGATCCGGTAGGCCTCCGCCACCGCCTCCGCCAAGGCTAAAACCGGGTTCGGCCGTCCCCGCTCCCCCCAGGCATGCCCCCCGGGGCCCAGGAAGGCCACCCGGAACCGGACCGAGCCCAGGGCCCGGTCCACCACCATGGGCAGGTACCCGTCCACCGCCACCACCACCTTGGGCCTCAAGGCCTCCACCAAAGCCCTCGCCCCCCGGAGGTTCCCCAGCCCCTCCTCCCCTACGGTGAAGGCCCGGACCACCCCGGGCAAGGCGGGCAAAGAGAGGAGGACCGCCACCCCGCTGGAGTTATCCCCCACCCCTGGCCCGTAAAGCCGTCCGCCCAGGCGCCTGGGCGGCACCGGAGGCAGAACCGTGTCCAGATGGGCCAGAAGGAGGATTTGACCTTCCCCAGCCCAGACGTTGCCCAAGGTATCCCGCCTGCCCCCTGGGAGCTGGCCCAGAACATACGCCCCCCGGGCCTCCTCCCCCACGAGGCCCGCTAGGGCCAGAAGATGGGCCAGGGGGTCAGTCATCCGGGGGCTCGGCCAGGCCTTCCCGGATGGCGTAGAGGGCGGCCTGGGTTCGGTTGTTCAGGTGAAGCTTCTGGAAGATCTCGGAGAGGCGGTTCCGCACCGTCTTCTCGGAAAGGGAAAGCTCCGCGGCAATCTCCAGGTTGGTGTACCCTTGGGCCACCAGGCGGAGGATCTGGATCTCCCGCTCGGAAAGCTCCGCGTGTAGCCCGGGGGCCTCTTCCCTTTTGGCCTTGAAGTCCTGGATAATCTGGCCCGCGAGCTCCGCATCCAAAAGCACCTCCCCCGCGGCCACCCGACGGATGGCCTCGATGAGGGTCTTGGCGTCCGTGTCCTTAAGTAGATACCCCCGGGCCCCCGCCTTCACCGCCTCAAAAACGTAGGCATCCTGGCGGTACATGGTAAGGATGATGACTTTAGCCTGAGGCCACTCCTTGAGGATCTCCTGCGTGGCCTGCACTCCGTCTAGGCTTGGCATCTGGATATCCATGAGGATCACGTCCGGCCTGGCCTCGAGGGCGTGGCGAAGGGCCTCCCGGCCGTCCTTGGCCTCCCCTATGACCTTGAAATCCCCTTCCGCCTCCAAAAGGCTCTTAAGCCCCTGCCGGAAGAGGGCGTGGTCATCCGCGAGCAGGATGCGAATCACCTTCCCATTGTACAGTGGAGGGATGGAGGTTTTGGTGGAGAAGCTGGTTCCCACAGGGCTTGGCCTGGCCCGCTCGGAGGAGGGGGCCATATTTGGGGGAAAGGGTACGGGGTAGGCCGGTGCGGAAAAGAGGGGCCTGGTTTTTGGAAGAAGTGGAGGTGCTAAACCCCAGCCCCCTCCGCCACCGCCATCCCCTTCCCCCTTCCGCGGACCTGCCCCTGGTCTATGAGGCCCAGCTTCCCCTCAAGGAGGGGTTTGTCCGGGAGAGCCTGGAGCGGATCGCCCGCCTC